>NZ_JBPXMR010000010.1:0-170930 GCF_053470425.1 Azospirillum terrae
ACTTCGCCGCGGGCGACCGCATCGCCATCGCCGCGGGGATGAGCTACACGCTCGGCTCCAACGGCGCCGGGGACGCGGTGATCAGCTTCAGCGGCAGCGACGACGTGACGCTGACCGGCGTCCGCAGCATGCCGGCCGACTGGCTCGTCGTGCGCTGACCGCCGCCCGTCAGATCATCCAGTGATCGGCCGAGAGGAAGCCCCGCTCCTCCAGCACCGCCACCACGCGGGCGGCCAGGGCCTCCGGCGGCTCCCCACCGGCAAGCAGGTGCACCTCCGGGGCCTCGGGCGGCTCGTAGGGGCTGCCGATGCCAGTGAAGTTGGGGAGTTGGCCGGCGCGGGCCTTTCGGTAGAGGCCCTTGGGGTCGCGCGCCTCGCACACCTCCAGCGGCGCGTCGACGAAGACCTCCAGGAACTCGCCCTCCGCCACCAGATCGCGCGCCATGCCGCGCTCCTCGCGGAAGGGCGAGATGAAGCTGACCAGCACGATCAGCCCGGCTTCGACCATCAGCTTGGACACCTCGGCGACGCGGCGGATGTTCTCCACCCGGTCCTCGTCGGTGAAGCCTAGATCCTTGTTCAGGCCGTGGCGCACGTTGTCGCCGTCCAGGCTCATGGTGTGGCGGCCACGGCGGTGCAGTTCCTGCGCGACCAGATCGGCGACGGTGGACTTCCCCGCCCCGGACAGGCCGGTGAACCACAGCACGCACGGCTTCTGCCCGTTGAGGGCGGCGCGCGCGGCCTTGTCCACCTTCATGGATTGCCAGTGGATGTTCGACGCCCTGCGCAGCGCGAAGTCGATCATGCCGCAGCCGACCGTGGCGTTGGTCATGCGGTCGATCAGCACGAAGCTGCCGGTCGCCCGGTTGTCGGCGTAGGCGTCGAAGGGCACCGGGCGGTCGAGCGCGATGTTGCAGGCCCCGACCTCGTTGAGGTCGAGGTGCTTGGCCGCGGTGTGCTCCAGCGTGTTGACGTTGACGGTGTGCTTCAGCTCGGTCACCTGGGCGCCCACCGTGGTGGTGCCGAGGCGCAGCGCGTAGGCACGGCCGGGCAGCAGCGGATGGTCGCTCATCCACACCACGTGGGCGGCGAACTGGTCGGCGACCTCCGGCCGGGTCTGGGCGGCGGCGATCACGTCGCCGCGCGACACGTCCACCTCCTCGGCCAGCACCAGCGTCACCGCCTGATCGGCGAAGGCCTCGTCGAGATCGCCGTCCATGGTGACGATGCGCGACACGGTCGTGGTCCGCCCGCTGGGCAGGATCGCCACCCGGTCGCCGACGCGCACCGAGCCGCCGGCGATAGTGCCGGAAAAGCCGCGGAAATCCTGATTGGGGCGATTCACCCACTGCACCGGCAGGCGGAACGGCCGCTCCAGCGCGTCGCCGGCCACCTCCATGGTCTCCAACTGGCCAAGCAGCGTCGGCCCGTCGTACCAGCCCATCGCCGCGGACGGCGTGGTGACGTTGTCGCCGGTCAGCGCCGAGACCGGGATGCAGGCGACGTTCTTGATGCCGAGTTGGGCGGCGAAGGCGCGGTAGTCGGCGGCGATCCGCTCGAAGACCGACTGGTCCCAGTCCACCACGTCCATCTTGTTGACCGCCAGCACCACGTGGCGGATGCCCAGCAGCGAGACGATGTAGCTGTGCCGCCGCGTCTGGGTCAGCACGCCCTTGCGGGCGTCCACCAACAGCACCGCGGCGTCGGCGGTCGAGGCGCCGGTCGCCATGTTGCGGGTGTACTGCTCGTGGCCCGGCGTGTCGGCGACGATGAACTTGCGCTTGTCGGTGGTGAAGAAGCGGTAGGCGACGTCGATGGTGATGCCCTGCTCGCGCTCGGCCGCCAAACCATCCACCAGCAGCGCCAGATCTAGCGCCCCGGCCCCGGTGGTGCCGAAGCGGCCGGAGTCCTTCTCCAGGCTGGCCAACTGGTCCTCGAACAGCAGCTTGCAGTCGTAGAGCAGGCGGCCGATCAGGCTCGACTTGCCGTCATCGACGGAGCCGCAGGTGATGAAGCGCAGGAGATCCTTGCTCTCCTGGCCGCGCAGGTAGGCTTCGACTTCTTCGACTGCGTCGTTCTGAAGGACGTCCGACATCAGAAATAGCCTTCCTGCTTCTTGATCTCCATGGAGGCGGCGGCGTCCTGGTCGATGACGCGCCCCTGGCGCTCCGACGTGGTCGCCAGCAGCATCTCGCGGATGACCTCGGCCAGCGTCTCGGCGCGGCTCTCCACCGCACCGGTGAGCGGGTAGCAGCCCAGCGTGCGGAACCGCACCCACCGGTTTTCCGGCACCTCGCCAGGGTTCAGCGGCAGCCGCTCGTCGTCCACCAGGATGAGCGCGCCATCGCGCTTCACCACCGGGCGCGGCTTGGCGAAGTACAGCGGCACCACCGGGATGCTCTCCTGGTAGATGTATTGCCAGATGTCCAGCTCGGTCCAATTCGACAGCGGGAAGACGCGGATGCTCTCCCCCTTGTCGATGCGGCCGTTGTAGAGGTTCCACAGCTCCGGCCGCTGGTTCTTCGGGTCCCAGCGGTGGGTGTTGGTGCGGAAGGAGAAGATGCGCTCCTTGGCGCGGCTCTTCTCCTCGTCGCGCCGCGCCCCGCCGAAGGCGGCGTCGAAGCCGTACTTGTCCAGCGCCTGCTTGAGCCCTTGCGTCTTCATCACGTCGGTGTGCACGGCCGAACCGTGCGAGAACGGCCCGATGCCCTGCCGCACCCCGTCCTCGTTGACATGGACGATCAGGTCCAGCCCCAGGTCCGCCACCCGCCGGTCGCGGAATTCGATCATCTCGCGGAATTTCCACGTGGTGTCCACGTGCATCAGCGGGAACGGCGGCTTCGACGGGTAGAACGCCTTCATCGCCAGGTGCAGCATGACCGAGCTGTCCTTGCCGATGGAATACAGCATGACGGGGTTGCGGAACTGCGCCGCCACCTCACGCATGATGTGGATGCTCTCGGCTTCGAGGCGTTGCAGGTGGGTGAGTCGAGCGGGCGATACGGACACGGCGGCTGCGGCCTCCAGATCACCGGCCCCTCGACGGGCGCCGGCTTCAGCGACGGTATGACGCGTATACTGCGCCGCGCCCTCGGACGGCAAGCGCAACCCGGCCTCAAACTACATTTTTTTTCGATTATACGAATTTTACGAGTTAAAAGCGCCTCGCCATGACCAAAGACACCCCCGGACACGCCCTTCTGGTGCGTTGCGGCAGGGCCGGAAATCGGCATCATGCTTCAAGGTTCGAGGAGCGGTGATGCCATGTGGAGACTGCTGATCGTCGTGCTGATCGCGCTGGCCCCGATGGGCCTGTCGTACGTGTCGCAGGAAGCCGGGTACCGCGTGACGCTGGATTCCTGGCTGCCGCGCCCGGAGAAGCCGCCATTCGCCCTCGGCCAGACGCCGCCGCCCGACTGGCAGGAACGCGCCTACCTCGCCGCCAACCCCGACGTCGCCGACGCCGTTCGCGCCGGCATCTACGAGACCGGTTACGAGCACTACCGCATGGCCGGCCTGCGCGAGGGCCGCACCGGCGGCTTCCCGGCACAGCGCGCCGTCGCCGAGCTTCCGGCGCGCTAACCTCTACAGGGCGGTTTCGGCCAAGGCGCGGAACCAGCGCAGCTTTTCCTGGTACGGCAGGCGCGCCAGCCCGCTGGGCGACGGCACCACGAAGTCCACCACACCGTCGAACAGCCCCGCCGGCTGCCGCCCCCACTCCGCCCGATCCAGGCCGGAGGCCGCTAGATACACGCCCTTGCCGGTGTAGGCGACGACCCGCGGCCGGCACGCCTCGACAAGGCGGCGGAGCGGCACCACCCCGGCGCGCAGCTCGGCCCGGCTGAGGTCGGCGGCGCTCGGCGTGGGGCGCGACACCAGATTGGTCGAGCCGAGGCCATACTGCACCATCGTGCGGTCCTCCTCGGGCGCCAGCTGGCGAGGCGTGAGCCCGGAGTCGGCCAGCAGCCGCCAGAACTGGTTGCCGCGCCCGGCGTAGTTGTGCCCGGTGGCACCCGAGCGGGTGCCGGGATTGAAGCCGCAGAACAGCACCCGCAGGTCCGGTGCGGCGATGTCGGGGATCGGCTGCGAGTCCGCCATCACACTCACCGCACGAAGAACAGCACGGCCATGACCAAGCCGACGCCGACGATGGCCGGGCGCAGCCGGGCCGGCGGGATGCGGCGCGCCAGCCGCGCCCCGGCGTAGCCCCCGGCGACGGCGGCGACCGCCATCAGCAGCGCCTGCGGCCAGTGCACCGCGCCACCCGCCGCGTAGGCCGCCACGGCGATGGCGGTGAGCACCGCCGACAGCAGGTTCTTCAGCCCGTTCATGGCGTTGAGGCTGGTCAGCCCGAACAGGCTGAGGTGCGCCAGCAGCAGGATGCCCAGCCCGCCGTTGAAGTAGCCACCGTACACCGACACCGCGAACAGCCCGCCCAGCATGGCGCCCCGCCCGTGGATGCCCTGGCGCTGGAGCCAGCGCGACAGCGGCGCGCCGAAGGCGAACAGCCCGGTGGCGGCCAGCAGCAGCCACGGCACGATGGCGCGGAACGTGGCGTCCGGCGTCAGCAGCAGCAGCGCCGCCCCGGCCAGCCCGCCGGCCAGACTGACCGCCGACAGCCACAGCGTGCTCACCCCGTCCACCGGCTCGATGTCGTGGCGGAAGCCGTAGGCGCCGCTGGCGTAGCCGGGCAGCAGCGCCACCGTACCGGTGGCGTTGGCGGCGACCGGCGGCACCCCGGCGTAGATCAGTGCCGGCAGCGTCAGGAAGCTGCCGCCGCCGGCCATGGCGTTGAGGCCGCCAGCCAGGAACGCCGCGGCGAGCAGCAAGAGGGTCAGCGAAGGGTCGGGCATGGCCATGGACGCGGAAAGAGAGGCGCTTTATGTAGCAGATGCCCAGCGGTTTGGCATATGAGACGGCGCTGTGACACACTCGACGCATGACCATCGGCCGCGGGACGCGATGTTGAACCGCCTCAAAGGGTTGAAGCCGAACGATCTGGAGACGGCGCGCGCCGCGCCGCTGTTCCAGCGGATGCCGGACGTCACCATGGACCGGCTGCTGGCCGGCGCCTCGGTGATGGCGGTGCCGCGATTCGGCACGCTGTTCTTCCAGGACGAGCAGGCCGACCGCTTCTATCTGCTGCTCAGCGGCTCGGTGAAGCTGTTCCGCCTGACCGCGGAAGGTGACGAGGCGGTGGTGACGCTGGTGGGGCCGGGGCAGGTCTTCGCCGAGGCGGACGTGTTCGCCTCGGCCCGCTACCCGCTCAGCGCCGAGGCGGTCGAGCCGACACGGGTGCTGATCTTCACCGCCGAGGCGTTCTTCACCTGCATGCGCACCGACCCCGAGGTGGCGCTCCGGGTGGTCGAGGCGCTATCGCAGCGCATCCGCGGCTTCGTCCAGCAGATCGAGCATCTGCACGTGCGCTCGACGCCGCAGCGGGTCGCCAGCTTCCTGCTGAACCTCTGCCCCGAGACCGGCAAGGACGTGCGCTTCGAACTGCCCTTCGAAAAGAGCCTGATCGCGCGCCGCCTGGGCATGCAGCCGGAGACTTTCTCGCGGGCGCTGGCCAAGCTGCGCAAGATCGGGGTGGAAACGCGCGGTGCCGCGGTGTTCATCGCCAACACCGCCAAACTCAAGGACTTCTGCTCGTCCGAGGACGGCGGAGCGGGGATGCCATGGAAACAGTGAGCTGGACCGACGCCCTGCTGACCGGAGTCGATGAGATCGACGCCGAGCACCGCTATTACTTCGAGATCCTGCACCGCTTCAACAAGGCGCGCGCCGACGGCTTCGATCCGCGGCGGATCCGCACGCTGCTGAACGATCTGCTGGCCTACATCGACATGCACTTCCGCAACGAGGAAGCGATCATGCGCGAGGCCGGCTATCCCGCGTTCGACCGCCACATCACCGGCCACCGCCGGGCCGCCGAGGCGATCCAGGAGATGTTCGCCGGCACCCCGGACGACGCGGCGATCCACGAGTTCCTCAACAGCTTCCTGTCGCGCTGGCTGATCAACCACATCCAGAGCGAAGACCGCGCCTTCAGCGACTGGCTGGAGGCCAACGGGAAGACCTGACGGCGTAAACCGCGGCGTCGGATGAAACGGAATGAAACACTATGAAACGCATTTTTGCCGAGTGTATCATCCGCTCGGCATCGTGCGGACGCGCCTCGGCCGACGAGGAATTCCATCCTACGCCGAAGGGCCGACAGGAGCAAGCGAAGGCTGGAGCGGCTTTCCGTTCCATCATGAAGCCCTTCTCCCCTTGGGGGAGAAGGGTTGGGATGTGGGGTCGTTACCCGCCGGAGGCAGGGAAATAGTTTCCGGCCGGCGTTGCCGGCGCCACCCTCTCCCCAACCATCGGCGCTTGCACGCGCCGATCCCCTCGAGGGAGAGGGGCTTCAAACTGTTGCGAAAACTGATCTAGCGGGCCAGATCCCGGCAGGCGTCCGGTGCTTCCGGCGTTTGCAGGAGGTGCGTGCCGAAGGCCGGCGACTGCGACAGGACGCAGACGGTCGGCGGACTGCCGGCGGGCAACTCGCGGTCGAAGGCGAGCGTCAGCCGGAAACCGGCGCGAATCAACCGCGGGTCGCCCAGCGCCGCCACCACGTCGGGACGGTGGACGGCCTCCGCCGTGACGCTCACCGGGGCGACGGACGAGCGCACGAGGAAGCGCCCGCCGCGTTCCAGCAGGCCCCAGCCCAACAGCGTCAGCGTCGTCCGGCCCTGCGCCCGCGGTCCCGTGGCGGCGTCCAGGAAGCCGCCGTAGGGGTGGCGTCCGGCATCCTCGGTCGTCACCGTCTCGACCGGGATGGGTTGCGGCGGGGCCAGGAACGCCGACACCGGCACGTCCACGGAGTCGGGCTGCGGGACCGATGGCGGGGCATTGCCGGGCAGCACGTTGACGCGGGCGTAGCGGTTGAACACGGCGTTGAAGGCCGCGTCGTCCATCTCCGGGAAGCGCTCGCGGAAGAAATCCAGACGCGGCGCGATGGTCACGTGGGAGACCGACGGGTAGCCCCAGCCGTTGAGCGTCGCCCCCGGAAAACCGGTCGCCACGAGCCAGTGGCGCGGGTGCTCCGCCACCATGCGGTCCAATTCCTCGGTGACCGGCGTGCGCGTCCGGTGGAACAGGGGATCGGCCGACTGGATCGGGTTGAAATCACCGGTCGCGACGATATTGGCGAAGGCCGCCGCCCCGACGAGGGCGCCCGCCGAACCGCGCAGCCGCGGGACGAGAAGGATGGCGAACAGCGGAAGCAGGACGGCAAAGTCCCGCCAATCGCTGGCCGCCACCTTGGACAAAGGCGCCGCCTTCACGACGGCCCAGGCCAGCAGAGCCGCCAGAGCGGTGACAAGCACCCGCGAAAGCGTGACCCGCACGGGCGCCGCCGTCAGAATCGTCAGGGCGGTGAGCAGCAGGACCATCCCGCTGGCAAAGACCGCCCGGCCGGGCGGCACGCGGTCGAGCAATAGCAGGCGCCCGACGCCGGCGGGGATGGGGGCGAGCATCCAGGCGGTGAAAAGGGCCGTTCCGGCCAGCAGCACCGCGAGGGTCCAGCGCAGGCGCCGCCCCTCCGGCGAGTGCTCGACGAGGCGGGCCGCGAACGCCCGATGATCGACGAACACCAGCGCCAGCAACAGCAGATAGGTGCCGCCGGTCGCGGCCTCGCAGAGGTTCAGCGCCGGGATGACGGATTCGACCCCGCGGGTCACCAAGAGCGGGAAGAACTGCGCGAACCAGCGCGCCGGCTCCATGGTTCCGCCCATGCTCTGGCGCTGGCCGGGATAGATGGTCTGGGCCATGGCCGCCGCCGGCTCATGCAGGTAGAGGTAGGTGAGGCCGACGCCCACCGCCGCACCCGCGGCCAGCGCCAGGAGGTTGGCCGGGCGCAGCGTCTGCGGCCGGAAGGCGGCGAGCGCCACCGCCCCGGCGATGCCCAGCGACACGACGATAGGCGGGTAGGTGTGCGACAGCAGCCAGAAGGCGGACAGGTACGCCGTGATGCCCGCCTTGAGAAACGGGCGCATGGGTGTGGCGGCGGCGACGAGAATCCAGGGGAACACCGCGAGCAGCGGCCCCGTGGTCGTCCACCAGTACTGGGCGTAGGTGGTGAAGAACAGCGCGAGGCTTCCGCCGATCGACCAGAGCGCCGGAAAACCGAACACCCGCAGCAGCACGGCGTAGCCGATCAGCGACATCGCAATGAAGATCGCGTGCGAGAACGAGAACGCGAGCGCTGGGTCGGCAACGAAGAACAGCCAGTACTGCGGCTTGAAGGGCAGCGCCCAGTCGAGAAGAGGAACGGCGTTGAAGTTGCGCATGTCCTCCCGGTAGGGGGAGGTGGCGTTGGTCCGCTCGAAGCCGTTGTTGACGGCGGCCTGCACGTACGGTGTCCACACCGCCCATTCATCCGAACGGATCGGCTTGGGCTTGCCGGCGATCAGGCCGGTGTCGGCCACGCCGAACGGCCGCAGCGCCAGAGCGTAGGAGCTGGGCGTCCAGTGCAGGGCCGTGTAGGCGGTGCAGAGCACCAACACGATTGCCGCGAACCACGCAAGGCCGCCCGGCCACCGAAGAAAACGAACCATGGAGCGATGGCCTTCAGGGCGCGCGGCCGGAATTGGGGGCGGGAATGGACAGGTAGCGCAGGCGCTTCATCTCACGCCGGCCGTGCGTCACCGTGTCGAGGATCAGGCCGCACACCAGGCTGAAGAAGGCCAGCATCATGGTGCCGGTCGCCAGCACCGCGGTGGGCAGGCGCGGCACCATGCCGGTGCTGACGTAGGTCGCAAGGATCGGCACCGCCAGCGCCAGCGAGATCGCCGCCAAGAGCGCGAAGATCGAGGCGAAGAAGGGCAGCGGGCGCTCCTCCTTGACCAGCACCAGGATGGTGCGCAGGATGCGGAAGCCGTCGCGGTAGGTGCGCAGCTTGCTCACCGAGCCCTCCGGGCGGTCCTTGTAGGGCGCCTTGACCTCGGCCAGCGGCATGCGCAGCTCCAGCGCGTGCACGGTCAGCTCGGTCTCGGTCTCGAAGCCGGAGGCGAGCGCCGGGAAGCTCTTGACGAAGCGGCGCGAGAACACGCGGTAGCCAGACAGCATGTCCTGGATGCGGTGGCCGAAGATCTGCGCCACCAGCCCGGTCAGCACGCGGTTGCCCAGGCGGTGGCCGGGGCGGTAGGCGGCGACGATATCGGTGACGCGGGCGCCGTTGACCATGTCGAGCTGCTCGTCCCACAGCCGCTTGACCATCAGCGGCGCGCTGGCGGCGTGGTAGGTGTCGTCGCCGTCGACCAGCACGTAGACGTCCGCCTCGATGTCCGAGAACATCCGCCGCATGACGTTGCCCTTGCCCTGCAAGGGCTCGGTGCGCACCACCGCCCCGGCTTCGCGGGCGACCGCGACGGTGCGGTCGGAGGAGTTGTTGTCGTAGACGTAGACGGTGGCGTCCGGCAGCGCGGCGCGGAAGTCCTGCACCACTGTCCCGATCGCCGCCTCCTCGTTGTAGCAGGGGACCAGCACGGCGACGGTCGGACCGGCGGAACGTTCGGAGCGGGCCTTGCCCGAACTGCGAAGCGAGGGCTCCGAAGCAACGTTGCTCTCCAACAACATGCCGCCACACCTTCTGCCGCGTCTGTAAAACGTCGCTCTTATAAGCGTACGGCCGCGGCGGCGCTAGCCCAATACCGTGTGCCCGGCGCGGCGGGCCCCGCTTTTCGGGCCGAACAAAACGCCGTCCGCACCGTTCTCATGCGCATGACCCGCATGACCATCGCCGAGGCGCAGAGCCGCGTCACCCGCTTCCTCACCCACGACATGGTGGAGGCGCTGCGCGCCGTTGAGCACGAATCGCCGCCGCTGGCGCGTGAGCCGTCCGACAAGAGCCTGTCCGAGCTGCTGCGCGCCGAGGTGACGTTCAGCCATGTGCCGGGCTCGTCCGACTGCATCTACAAGGTGAGCGCCTTCGGCGACGCGCTGCTGATGAGCCTTCAACTCAACGTGCGGCGTTTCGTGGCGGTTTACCGGGTGCCGGTGGCGGAGCCGCTCGATTCCAACACCATGGCGCCGCGGTTCGAGCGTTGGGCCATCGGCGCCGGGCACGCCGGTTGGATGATCGGCTGGCGCGACGGCGCCGACCCGTGGAAACCCGACGAAAAGATGGTGGAGACCTATTGCTACGCCATGCTGCCGGCCGACTTCCTCGACGACCCGCTGGAGCAGTTGTACTGGCGCACGGACATCGTGCAGATGACCCGCGCCTTCATGGTGGAGGCCAAGCGCATGGGCATCCGGTTGTCGTCCGAAGGCGGGGTTGGGGGCGGGACCTGAGCCCCGCCCTTCCCGCCTACGCCAAGTCGAACACCAGCACCTCCGCCCCGATGCCCTGGTCGAGCGTCAGCGCGGTCTCACCGGTGACGGCAGCACCGTCGCCTTCCTTCAGCGTCACGCCGTTGAGCCGGACGTGCCCGCGCGCCACCTGCACCCAGGCGTGCCGGCCAGGGCGCAGCTCCAACGCGGCGCTCTCGTTGCCGTCCAGCAGGGCGGCGTAGAGGTCCACGTCCTGGTGGATCGTCACGCTGCCGTCCCGCCCGTCGCGCGAGCCGACGAGACGCAGCCGGCCGCGCTTCCCGGCGTCCGGGAACGCCTTCTGCTCGTAGCCGGGGGCGAGGCCCTGGCGCTCCGGCAGGATCCAGATCTGCAGGAAGTGCGCGGGGGCCTCACGCGAGGCGTTGTACTCGTTGTGGCGGATGCCGGTGCCGGCGCTCATGCGCTGCACCTCGCCGGGACGGATGACCGAGCCGGTGCCGATGGAGTCCTTATGCTCCAGGGCGCCGTCCAGCACGTAGGAGACGATCTCCATGTCGGCGTGGCCGTGCGTCGGGAACCCGGCGCCGGGAATCACCCGGTCGTCGTTGATGACCCGCAACGCCCGGAACCCCATGTGCGCCGGGTCGTGGTAGTGCCCGAACGAGAAACTGTGCCGGCTGTCCAGCCAGCCCATGTTGACCGCGCCGCGCTCGTCCCTGTTGCGAACCGTGATCATTTCCGAACCTCCTGGCGGCCGATGGGCCGCGTCCTGTGTCCGTCATGATGTGGCGATGCGGATCGGTACAACAACGTCGGGCGGGGCGACAGGACTGTTCTTATTGGCAGGACAATTACAGGCCGAGATACGCCTGCTTCACCGCCGGGTCGGCGAGCAGCGCCTCGCCGGTGCCGGACAGCACGACGCGGCCGTTCTCCAGCACATAGGCGCGGCTGGCGAGCTTCAGCGAGGCAGCGACGTTCTGCTCGACCAGGATGATGGTCATGCCCTCGTCGCCCAGCGTGCGGATGATGCGGAACAGCTCGTGCACCAGGGCGGGCGACAGGCCCAGCGAGGGCTCGTCGAACATGATCAGCTCGGGCTTGCCCATCAGGCAGCGGCCGATGGCGAGCATCTGCTGCTCGCCGCCCGACAGCGTGCCGGCCGCCTGGTTCAGGCGCTCCTCCAGGCGGGGGAACAGCGACAGGACGTGGGCGAAGGTGTCCTTGGCGCCGGCGCGGGCGCGCGGGATGACGGCGCCCATCTCCAGGTTCTCGCGGATCGACAGCGAGGGGAAGATCTGCCGCCCCTCGGCCACCTGTCCGATGCCGAGGTCGCACACCACGTGGCTGGGCAGCCGGGCGATCTCCTTGCCTTTGAAGCGGATGGAGCCACGCGCCGGCTTGAGGATGCCGGAGATGGTGCGGATCAGCGACGTCTTGCCGGCCCCGTTGGCACCGACGATGGCGGTGGTGGTGCCGGCCTCCACGGTGAGCGACACGGAATCGAGCGCCTGGGCGTCGCCGTAGAACAGGTCGAGGTCGGTGACGGTGAGCATGCGCGGATCTTAGTTTGTCTAGGGGGCTGGCCGGAACGGGGCGCCACTCTAGCGCAGGCGCCGCCGCATCAGAACCGGGAAGTGCGCGGGCGGAGGCACCGCAATCACTCGGCGTCTTCGGCGGCTTTCGATGCCATGATGCTGCGGAGTGCTCCGGCACGGCTCATGCGGTCGTGAACGATGCCGAGGATGTCGACAACTCCATCCGCAGCCACGCAATAGACCAGCGCATGCCGCGGTTTGCGCACACGCCCCGCCGCAACAGGCACGCGGCCGCGGCTGTGCCCAAGATGATAGGTCCGCAGATCCGCATCGACAGCGGGTTCGGTGCGCGATCCGGGCCGCCCCGGATCGGCCGCCACGTCACGCATCGCCGTCACGAACAGGGTCGCGTAGCGCTCCCGTACCACCGTTCCGAAATCCTGCTCGCTTTGAGCGAGGACACGCGCGATCTGCCGTCTCGCCAGCGCCGATAATCGGAACTCAGGCACGGTCCGAAAGGTCCGCACCACTGCGCGCGAGTGCAGCCGCTTCCTCGTTCAGGCTGCGGAGCAGGTCGTCCGTGTCATCGCCGTTTACGAGCGTGAATTCCCCGCGCTCGATCGCTTCCCGTCCAGCGGCGGCCACGGCGCGCAAGGCGGCAATGCGGGCCTCCTCCTCTTCCAGTTCGGTTTCATACCGCCTCAGCGCCTCGCGCACGACTTCGCTGGCGTTTTGATGACGGCCGGCTTCGACCTGCCGGTTGATGAAGCTGCTGAGCCGAGGGGTGAGATTGAAATTTCGTGCGGCCATGAGGAACCTCCAGGAGGAAGGTAGGCCCGTTATCAAAGATTGACAACACCCCGCTCACTCCTTCCCCTCGCTCTCCCGGATCGCCCGATCGCGCAGTTCACGGCGAATGATCTTGCCGGTGGTGGTCATCGGCAGGGCGTCGACGAAGGCGATCTCGCGCGGGTACTCGTGCGCGGCGAGGCGGGTCTTCACGTGCTCCTGGATGTCGCGGACCAGCTCCGGGCCGGGACGCGTGCCCTCGTTCAGCACCACGAAGGCCTTGACGATCTCCGTGCGCAGCGGGTCCGGCACGCCGACCACCGCCGCCATGCGCACCGCGGGGTGGGCGATCAGGCAGTCCTCGATCTCGCCGGGGCCGATGCGGTAGCCGGCGGAGGTGATGACATCGTCGGCGCGGCCGACGAAGCGGATGTAGCCCTCCTCGTCCAGTTCGCCCTGGTCGCCGGTGATGAGCCAGTCGCCGATGAACTTGTCCGCCGTGGCTTTCGGGTTGGCCCAGTATTCCAGGAACATGACGGGGTCCGGCCGGTGCACGGCGATGTGGCCGAGTTGCCCCGGCCCCAGCCGGTTGCCGTCGCCGTCGATCACCGCCACGTCGTGGCCGGGCGCCGGGCGGCCCATGATGCCGGGCTTGCCGGGCATGATCGCAGCGCAGGACGAGACGATCATGTTGCACTCGGTCTGGCCGTAGAACTCGTTGATGGTCACTCCGAAGGTGCGCCGGCCCCAGTCCAGCAACTCCGTCCCCAGCGTCTCGCCGCCCGAGGCGATGGAGCGCATGGAACAGGCGAAGCGCTGTTGCGGGGTCTCGACACCGCGCATCATCTTCAGCGCGGTCGGCGGCAGGAAGGCGTTGCGCACGCCGAACTCGGCGATCAGGCGGAAGGCTTCCTCGGCGTCGAACTTCTCGAAGCGGTGGGCGACCACGGTGACGCCGTGGTGCCACGCCGGCATCAGCACGTCCAGGAGACCGCCGATCCACGCCCAGTCGGCCGGCGTCCAGATGCGGTCGCCGGGCTGCGGGAACAGGTCGTGCGAGACCTCAACCCCCGGCAGATGGCCGAGCAGCACGCGGTGCGCGTGCAGCGCGCCCTTGGGCTGCCCGGTGGTGCCGGAGGTGTAGATGATCAGCGCCGGGTCGTCGGCCAGCGTGCCCACGGGCGCGAAGTCGTCCGGCTGCCGGCCGACCAGCGCGTGGTAGTCGTGGAAGCCGTGCCGCGGCCCGTCGATGCACAGCACGATCTGGAGGTCCGGCAGCTGGTCCTTCAGCGCCGCGATCTTCTCCGCGCCTTGCGTGTCGGTGACCACGGCCTTGGCCCCGCAGTTGCCGAGCCGGTAATGCAGCGCGTCCACCCCGAACAGGCCGAACAGCGGCACCGCGACGGCGCCCATCTTGTAGACCGCGACGTGCGACGCCGCGGTTTCGGGCGCTTGCGGCAGCAGGATGCCGACACGGTCGCCTCGGCTGACGCCCAGGCTGCGCAGCAGGTTGGCGAGCCGGTTGGACTGGCGGCGAATGTCGGCGAAACTGTACTCGGCGACCGTGCCGTCGCGCCGCTTGTAGATCAATGCGGTGCGGCCGGGGTCTCGCTCGGCCCATTTGTCGCAGACGTCGACACCAATATTGTAATGCTGCGGCACCTCCCAGCGGAAGCGCGCGGCGATCTCGGCATAGCTTGCCCCATGCGGCAGCATGCGTGGTCCCTCCCCAGGGATTTATCGTTCCTTGCCAGAGAGCTTAGGACCGAAGTGGCGCGCGCGCCAGATGCCTATCCGAATCGGCTGCGACAGAAAGCGGCAAAGCGCTGATTGTCCGTCGATGATACCGTTCGACAACAGACAATAAATGGGAGGACGCCATGCTCGAGCGCAGCGAAGTCGAATCCATGATCGCGCACCGCCTGACCCAGGACCCCGGATTCCGCAGCCGTCTGATGGCCGACCCGCGCGGCACGCTGGCGGCGGAATTCAAGATCATGCTGGCGCCGACGGTGTCGCTGACGGTGCACGAAGACACGCCGCAAGAGCTGCACATCGTCGTCCCGCCCGCCCCGGACCGCCGCACGGGTGCCCTCGTCGTGGGCGACGACCGCGGGCCGCAGAACCGGACGTATCAGTGAGACACTGGATGGTCCCTCTCCCGGCCCAGCCGGGAGAGGGCTTGACCGCTACGCCGCCTTCACCGCGGACAGGAACACCTCCACCTTCGAGCGCAGCACGCCGGCCTGACCGGACAGCGTGTCGGCGGCGCCCAGAACGTCGTGGGCGGCGACGCCGGTGTCGGTGGCGGCGCGGTTGACGCCGACGATGTTGGTGGACACCTCCTGCGTGCCCTGGGCGGCCTGCTGGATGTTGCGGGCGATCTCCTGGGTGGCCGCCTGCTGCTCCTCGACCGCCGCGGCGATGGCGCCGGAGACATCGCTGATCTGACGGATCGTCCCCATGATGGCGCCGATGGACGACACCGCCCCCTGCGCCTCGCCCTGGATCGAGGTGACCTTGGCGGCGATCTCGTCGGTGGCGCGGGTGGTCTGGTCGGCCAGCGCCTTGACCTCGCTCGCCACGACGGCGAAGCCCTTGCCCATCTCACCGGCCCGCGCCGCCTCGATGGTGGCGTTCAGCGCCAGCAGACGGGTCTGCGAGGCGATCTGCATGATCAGGTCGATGACCTGGGCTATCTCCTGCGACGCCATCGCAAGGCCGCGCATGGACTCGTCCACCCTGCCGGCCTGCGCCACCGCCTCGCCGGCAATGGACGCCGACTGGGCGACCTGACGGCTGATCTCCTGAACGGAGGCGGCCAGTTCCTCGGTGGCGGTGGCGACGGTCTGCACGTTGGCCGAGGCCTGCTCCGACGCCACGGCGACGGCGGTGGACTGGCGCGTCGTCTGCTCGGCGTTGGCGGAGAGCTGGCCGGCGGTCGCCTGCATCTGCGTCGCCGCCGAGGAAACAGACCCTAGCACCGCGCCGGTGTCCTGGTCGAAGCGGCCCGTCAGCTCCTCGATGGCGCGGGCGCGGCGCTCGCGGGTGGCCTGCTCGGCGCGCTCGCGCTCGGCGGCCTCGCGGGCGGCCACCATGCCGTCCTTGAAGATCAGCACCGCCTGGGCCATCACCCCCACCTCGTCACGCCGCCCGACCGCCGGGATCGCCGTGCCGTAATCGCCGCCGGCCAAGCGGTTCATGGCCTCGGTCATGGCGGTCAGCGGGCGGACGATGGAGCGCGCCGTCAGCCGCACCGCCGCCGCGGCGATGGCCAGCCCCAGCACCAGCATGCCCGCCTGCATCAGCATCAGCCGGTTGGCCGCGTCCGCCATGCCGTGCGCGTCGGCTTCCAACAGCATGCGCTGGCGGTCGGTGATGCCATCCACCGGCTGGCCCGCGGCGTCCTTGCCGCCGTCCAGCAGCAGTTTCAGCCGGGCGGCACGCGGCAGCGCCTCCTCGGCGAGGATCTTGATGGAGCGCTCGCGGTCGCCGGCGACGGCCGCGGCCTCGGCGGCGTCCTGCGCCTTGCGCAGTTCGTCCAGCAGCGGCTTCACCTCCGCCCAAGCGCGCTTGTTGGCCTCGCTGGTCCAGGTGGTGGACAGCCGGTCCATCTCGGCGCGCAGGCGGTCGACCTCCACCCAGGCCTCGGCGCGCTCGGCGCGCAACGCCGGGTTGGCCGTCAGCAGGAATCCGCGCATGGCCGCCAGGGAGCCCGTCAGGTTCGCATAGATCCCGTCGCTCGCCAGGGCCGTGGGCATGCGGACATCGGCGATTCTTCCAGCCATCTGCTTGCCGCCACTGGCCATCACCAGCGCGGCGCCGACGTTGATCACCAGCAGCGCGATCACCGCGGCAAAGCCGATCAGCAGGCGTCGCCCGATGCGCAGATCATTGTACCAATTCATGGAATCTCCCCCATCGCTCTCATCCGCCGCGGTCGATCTTATTTTCTTCGGCGTCAGGGAAGGATGCGCGGGAGTCTTTAACAGAGTGTTTCACTAAGGTATTGGGGCGACGCAAAATCGTCACTTTTTTGCGCAATTTTCGCGCCAGGTGCACAAAGACGATGCATTCGCAGCGCCGTCGGAAACGATCTTGCGTCGCCGGGGTTAGAGGCTTTCCGCGCCCAGATAGGACTCGATCACGCGCGGGTCGGCGGTGACGTCGGCCGGGGTGCCCTCGGCGATCTTCTCGCCGTGGTCGAGGACGATTACGTGGTCGGACAGCGCCATCACCGCCCGCATCACGTGCTCGATCATCAGGATGGTCAGGCCGTGTGCCTGGTTCAGGTCGCGCAGCACGTCCACCATGCGGTCCACTTCGGTGGGCCGCAGTCCCGCCAGAACCTCGTCCAGGAGCAGCAGCGTCGGCTTGGTCGCCAGCGCCCGCGCCACCTCCAGCCGCTTGCGGTCGGGCAGCGTCAGGCTGCGCGCCGGGCGTTGCGCCTGATCGTCGAGGCTCAGGCGCTCCAGCACGTCGCGGGCGATGCGCCGGGCTGTCACGACCGACTTCTCGCGGGCCAGCGCGCCGACCAGCACGTTCTCCTCCACCGTCAGGTCGCCGAACGGCTTGACGATCTGGAAGGTGCGGCCGATGCCGGCGGCGCAGATCTGATGCGGCTTCAGGCCGGTGATCGGCGTGCCACCCAGGCGCACCCGGCCCTCGTCGGGCGGGAAGACGCCGGCGATCAGGTTGAAGGTGGTGGTCTTGCCAGCCCCGTTCGGCCCGATCAGCGCGACGATGGAGCCCTGCGGCACCTCGAAGCTGACGTCGGACACCGCGCGCAGGCCGCGGAAGCGCTTGGACAGGCCCTGGACGTCGAGAAGCACACTCATTGTCCGCCCTCGCCCGGCGCGCGCGTCAGCTTCAGGCGGCGCGCCAGCCAGGGCCACACACCTTCGGGGCGGAAGACGATAATGGTCACCAGGGCGGCGCCGTAGAACAGCTGCTTCAGGCCCGGCACGTCGATGCCCAGCGCGCCGATGGCGCTGGTCAGCGCTTCGCCCAGCGGGGTCAGGATGAAGGCGCCGAGGATCGGCCCGAACAGCGTGCCGATGCCGCCGACAATGGCCGGCAGGATGATCTCGATGGAGCGGCCCATGGAGAACACCTGCTCGGGGAACAGGTTGTTGAAGTAGAAGGCCTGGAACACGCCGCCCAACGCGGTCAGCGCCGCCGACACCACCACCGCCTGGATGCGGGCGCGGAACAGGTCGATGCCGACCGCTTCCGCCGCTTCCGCGTCCTCGCGGATCGCCAGCCATTGGTAGCCCAGGCGCGAATGCAGCAGCCGCTTCGCTAGCCCCAAGGCCAGCAGCACCAGCGCCAGGATCACGTAGTAGAACAGCGTCGGCGAGCCGCGCAGGTTCAGCAAATCGTTGCCGCCGCCCACCGGCAGGAACAGCCCGCCCGAGCCGCCGACCCAGCCGATGTGGTCGAAGCCGATGCGCGCCACCTCGGCGAACGCGATGGTCAGCAGCGCGAAATGCACGCCGCGCACACCGAAGCGGAAACCCAGGAAGCCGATGAACGCCCCGGCCGCCACCGCCAGCGCGATGCCGGCGACCAGGCCGAGCCACGGCCCGATGCCGAAATGCACGAACAGCGCGGCGCTGGCGTACGCCCCCAAGCCGACGTACAGCGCGTGGCCGAGCGACAGCAGGCCGGAGAAGCCCATCATCACGTTCCACGCCTGACCCACATAGGCGAACCACAGGACCGTGGTCAGCACCGAAAGCACATAGCTGTCGGCGAACGCCGGCACGACGAGCAGCGCCGCCAGCAGCAGCCCGGCCAGAACCAGAGCGCGCGGCGTCATCACGAGCGCCTCCCCAACAGGCCCTGCGGCCGCAGCAGCAGCACGACGATCAGCACCACATAGCTGAACAGCGCCTTCAAGGACGGCATCAGCAGGAAACCGGCCAGCGCCTCGGACACGCCGATCAGCACGCCGCCCAACAGCGCGCCGGGCAGGCTGCCCAGGCCGCCGACGATGACGATGATGAAGGACAAGAGTGTGTATTCCGGGGCGAGTTGCGGGCGCGCCTCGACCACCAGGGTCAGGAAGGCGCCGGCGATGCCGACCACCCCGGCGCCGATGCCGAAGGTCAGCGCGTACAGCCCGTCCAGGTTCAGGCCCACCACGCGAGCACCCAGCGGGTTGTCGGCGCAGGCGCGGATCGCCTTGCCGGTGCGGCTGAAGCGGAAGAAGGCGAACAGCGCCGCCGCCACGGCGATGGCGCCCAACCCGGCATAGGTGCGCGTGGCGTCCTGGCGCAGCGGCCCGATCTCGAAGCTGTCGAAGACGTAGGGCACCATCACGCCGCGCGAGTCCGGCCCGAAGATCATCAGCAGCAGGTTCAGCACGATGGTGGCGATGCCGAGCAGCAGGATGAACTGCATGTGCTCCGGCCGCTCGACGAACTTGTTGACGAGGCCGCGCTGCAAGGCCCAGCCGAAGACGAACAGCACCGCCGCCACCAGCGGAGCGGCCAGCATCGGGTCGAGGCCGAAAGCGCCGAACAGCAGCACGGCGCCGTACATGCCAGCGACCATCATCTCGCCGTGCGCGAAGTTGACGACGCGCACCACGCCGAAGATGACCGACAGCCCCAGCGCCGCCAGCCCGTACACGAGCCCCGTCAGCAGCCCCGAAGCGACGATGTTCAAGAGGAGGTCGAGGGACATGGACGCCGGACCGTGGAATCAGGCCTGCGGGTTACCAGTCCTTCGTATGGCAAGCAAGAGAGAGATGCGCGCCGCCTACGGAACGGCGAGGGTGCGTTCCATCTTCACCACAGTCTCGGCGCCGCGCGTCAGCGTGACCGTCCCCCGGTACGGTCCCTTGGGCCAGCCGCCGGCCGGGCGCTTGACGCCCTGGTAGGAGAACCAGACCACCTTGTCGGCCGGCAGCGGGGCGGCATGGTCGAACAGCGCGTGGCCGTCCGCCGCCTCGATGCGCACGCGCTGCATGTCGCCGGCCTTCACCCCCATCAGGTCGGTCCACAGCACCAGCATGCCGGCGTCCGGCGTCGGGGCGTCGGCGGCGTATTCGCCACGGCGCGCCGCCTCCGCATCCGGCTGCCGGACGGCGAAGCCGGCGCCCAGGCCCGCGGTCGGCTTGTAGGCCAGCGCCTTGGCCGCGGCCTCGCTCCACAGCGGCGTGTAGGTCTGGCCGCAGGCGGTGAAGGGGGCCTCTCCGACGAAGGGGTCCACCGGCTTGCCGGCGTGCTTGACGCCGAAGTGCACGTGCGGGAACTCCGTCGCCCCCGACAGGCCGACAAGGCCGAGCTTCTGGCCGGTCTCGACGCGCTGGCCCGGCTTCACGGCGACGCTGCCGCGCTTGAGGTGGACGTACCACGTCTCCCAACCGTCACCGTGATCGACGACGATGGCGTTGCCGGCCTCGCGCCCCTTGATCGCCTCGCGGCCGACCACGCGCAGGTTCACGTCCTCCATGCCGTCGCGCACGCGCAGCACCGTGCCGGGGGCGGCGGCCAGCACGGCGACGCCCTTCTCCATCATCACGTAGTCGGGCAGCCGGATGTCGGTGCCGTCGTGGCCGTCGTAGGTCAGCGGGCCGCAACCGTAGTCCTGCCGGCCCGGACCGGGGTCGTGGTCGACGTAGTTCTGCACGACGCAGACCTCGCCCATCGTGCAGTCGATGGGAAGTTCCAGGCTCGGCGGCGCGGCGGCGGCGGGGTGAGCGACAAGAAGCAGGCTGGCGGCGGCGAGGAAAGCAGTACGGATCACGCGGGGTCTTCCGGTTTGCGGGAGGGCGGCTTGCGGGAGGGCGGTGCCCGATCATATGGGGCGCCCGGCGCCGCTGTGGGAGAGCGGTAAGGCTCGACCCCCGCATACTCGAACCAGGGGCGCCGCGGCTTCAGAGTGAGCGCGTCGTCTTCCGCCTCGATGCCGGAATCGAGCCATGGATCGTCTTCGAACATGGAGAAAGCCGCCTGTGTCCTTCGGTCGGGGCTCGGGAGAGCCGCCCATCACCAACACGCGGCGTGGCGTCGGTATTCCCAAGCTCCAGCCATTGTCTACCCTTTCCCGCCCATTAAAAAGAGACAAGACGATGCGGACAATTTTGTGAAAAGTCGGCACGGACGCGCCCGGCATTTTAAAGAAATCGAACAATCCGGCCTTGTCGCAAAAATATCGTCCCAGCAGCGGCTTGGTTTGAGCTTTTTCTTTGTTTGACTGTTTCAGCAGCAAAGCCGCCCCGGCAAAACAGCGGGGCGGGGACGAAGAATAGGAGACGTGCATGGCCGCCGGTGCGACCCCCGTGGCTCTGTCGGGCAACAACCACATCGACGCTCTGCTGACCGGCGTGCGCGCCGACACATCGGATCTCACGTACGGATTCCCCACGGCGAATTCGACCTGGACCGGCTATGCGGCCGGGAGCGAGCCGTTCGACCGCTTCACCACGCTGACCGCCGCACAGCAGAGCGCCGTCACCGCGGCGCTGGCGACGTGGTCGAGCGTGGCCGACCTGACCTTCACGCAGGTCGCCGAGCCGGGGCAGGTGGCGGACATCCGCTATTCCGGCACCGGGCAGGCCAGCACGGCGCACACCTACTACCCGCATTCGTCGCCGCTGGGCGAGGACGTCTGGTTCGGCCCGCGGCTGACCAACGCCGCGGTGTGGCAACCGGGCAACTACGAGTTCGAGACGGCGGTGCACGAGACCGGCCATGCCCTCGGCCTCAAGCACCCGCACGACGCCAGCATCGGCGGCGCGGTCGGCGACAATGCCGAGTCCGTTGAGATGTCGGTGATGAGCTACCTGTCCTACGCCGGTGCGCCGCTCACCGAGAGCTACACCGTAGCGCCCGGCTCCTACCCGGCCGCACCGATGCTCGACGACATCGCGGCGGTCCAGTACATGTACGGGGCGAACTACGCCAGCAACGTCGACGACACCACCTATCGGTTCTCGCCGGACCAGGGCGTGATCTTCCGCACGATCTGGGACGGCGGCGGCACCGACACCTACGATCTGTCGGACTTCCGCGAGGGCGTGAACGTCAACCTCCAGCCCGGCCAGTGGAGCACCTTCGCCCGCGGCCAGCTCGCCCACCTCAACGTCGGCGATCCGACGGTGCTGGCGCGCGGCAACGTCGCCAACGCCTACCTGTACAACAACGACCCGCGCTCGCTGATCGAGAACGCCATCGGCGGCAGCGGCGACGATACCGTCACCGGCAACGACGCCAACAACACCCTGTCCGGCCGGCAGGGGAACGACACGCTGACCGGCGGGAATGGCCAGGACACATTTTTCGGCGGCAACGACAACGACATGATCTTCGGCAACCAGGGCAACGACCTGCTGCTCGGCAACGCCGGGGCCGACACGCTGTTCGGCGGTCTCGGCAACGACACGCTCTACAGCGGGCGCGGCGACGACCTGATGTTCGGCGACGACGGGGACGATGTGCTGTTCGGCGATCTTGGCAACGACACGCTGGACGGCGGGGCCGGGGCGGACATCTTCGCCATGGCGACGCGCGGTCCGGGGAACGGCCACGATGTTATCCTCGACTTCAACGCCGCCCAAGGCGACCGCATCGAGTTGGCAGCCGGGATGAACTACACGGTGTCGTCCAACGCCGCCGGCAACGCCGTGATCGCGTTCTCGAACAACGACGACGTGACGCTCAACGGGGTCCGCGGGACCGACGTGCAGGCCGCCTGGTTCATGATGGTGTGATAAGGCCCCTCCCCCGCGAAGGGGGAGGGACTTTGCACTTTTTAGGCGCGCTTCTGCCAGCCCGGCATCGGGAAGACCGGGTCCATCTCGGCCGAGCCCTTGGGCAGCACGACGGTCGGGCGCTGGTTGCGGTTCTGCACGCAGGCCGACGCCAGATTCACGTTCTGGCCCTTCTCGTCGAAGGTGATGGCGGGACCCACCATCATTTTTTCCTTCAGGTTCGTCTGGCGCAGCGCCTGGAGCATCGGCTCCGACGCGGAGGAGCCGGCGCGCTTGAAGGCATCGGCGGCGACCAGGATCGCCTCCAGCGTGAAGGCGACGTTGAAGGCGTAGCCCTCGAAGCGGTCGTTCGGGTACTGCTTCTTGAAGGCGGCGGCGACGCGCTGCGTCAGGTCCGCCTTCGGATCGTACCAGGGCAGGTTGGTGATGGCGTAGTCCACGTACTTGCCCAGCGCCTTGAAGGTCTGCTCGTCATAGAGGCCGGGCGAACCGGGAGAGACGATGCCCATCGGCTCCCAGCGCTGCTTGACCATCTCCTTGACCATCATGATGGCGTCGGCGGCGCGGGTGGTGACGATGGCGAGGTCGGCGCCCGTCGCCTTGGCCTTGGCGACCTCGATGGAGAGGTCCTGCGCCTTGGGGTCGTACGAGATCGAGTCGAGGATGCCGAACGGCATGTCGAGCTTGGGGAACAGAGCGTCCAGCGCCTTCTTGTTGGCCATGCCGAAGGTGTCGTTGGCGTGCAGGAACACCGCCGATTTCGGCGTCGCCCCGGTCGCCTTGAACAGGTCCTTCATCAGCGCCAGCCCGTTCGACACCAGCATGGTCGAGGTCGGGAAGTTGCGGAACACCGTCTTGTAGCCCTGCTCGGTCAGACCGTCGGCGGCGGCGATGTTCATCACCAGCGGAATCCCGCGCTGCTCGCAGACCTGGGCGGCGGCGGCGGTCTGGCCGCTGTCGAAGGCGCCGACGATGACGTTGGCGCCGTCGTTGATCAGCTTCTCGGCGCGCGAGCGCGCCACGTCGGGGCTCGATTCGGTGTCGGCCGACAGGATCTCGACTTTGTAGCCGAGGTCGGCGAGGACGGCCGGCGCGATGTCGGCGCCGCGCTGGCAGGCTTGGCCGGCCTGCGCCAAGTGGCCGGACCGCGGCAGCAGGACGCCGACCTTGAGCGTGGCCCCCTGGGCGAAGGCCGGCGCCTTGCCGAAGGCGCTCAGCGCACCGGCGGCAACGGCGGCTTGGCCGAACTGACGGCGGGTCAGGCCGAAGCGGGTGGAGCGGATGGTCATGGACGCGTCTCCCTGGGGCGCTTTTATGAGAGACCGAAGAATTTCCCGAACCGCCCGGCGTGTCAAAGGGTTCGTGTCAAAGGGTTATAGCCCCGCTCAGCGCGGCACCAGCGGCCACACCACCGCAATAACGGCGGTGCCGAGCAGCACGATGAGCAGCGACAGCGGCGCGCCCAGGCGCGAATAGTCGCGAAACCGATAGCCGCCCGGTCCCATCACCAGCGTGTTGCACTGGTGGCCGATGGGGGTGAGGAAGTCGCACCCCGCCCCCACCGCCACCGCCATCAGGAAGGCGTCCGGGCGGAGGCCGAGGTGTTCGGCGAGGCTGGCGGCGATGGGCGCCATCACCAGCACCGTGGCGGCGTTGTTGAGGAACGGCGTGATCGCCATGGCCGCCACCAGCATCATGCCCAGCGCGCCCACCGGCGGCAGCGCCTGCGCCACATGCGACAGCCAGCCGGCGATCAGTTCGGTGCCGCCGGTGGTGCGCAGCGCCTCGCTGACCGGGATCAGCGCGCCGAGCAGCACCAGAATCGGCCACTCGATGGCCTCATAGGCCTCCTTCAGCGTCAGCACGCGGAACAGCGCCATGGCGACGGCGGCGCCGAAGAAGGCGGGCGCCACCGGTGCCGCCCCGGTCGCCACCAGCGTCACCGTCACCGCCAGGACCAGCACGGCGAGCCGCTGCTTGCGCGGCCGCCCGAGCGCCAGGTCGCGCTCGGCCAAGGGCAGGCAGCCCAGCGTGCCGAGGGTACCCGTCACGTCCACGGCGCGCATCTGCAAGGCGACGAGGTCGCCGAATCGGAAGCGGATGCGGCGCAGGCGCTGGCGCAACGGCCGGCCCCGCCGGCTCAGCGCCAGCAGATTGACGCCGAAGCGCTCGCGCAGGCATACGTCTTCGACCGTCTGGCCGATGAGCATGGAGCGTTGCTGGACCACCGCCTCGACCAGCTGCAGCTCGTCGGTGCTGGAGACGCCCTCCAGATCCCGCTCGGCGACCAGCTCCAGCCCAACGGCCTGGACGATGCGGGCCAGCGCTTGGGTGTCGCACTCCAACACCAGGATGTCGTCGGCGAACAGCTCCCAAGGACCGGACGGGACGTAGCGCCGGTGCTGCTCGCGGATGATGGCGGCCACCGTCACGTCGCCCTCGCCGGCCTCCTCCAACTCGGCCACGGTGCGGCCGACGAAGGGTGAGGCCGGGGGCAGGCGCGCCTCGGTGGTGAAATCGTCGATGGAGAAGGCGGCCTGCGCTGACGCCGCCCCCTTGTGGCCGGGCAGCAGCCGCCAGCCGAACGCCAGAAACGCCAGACCGGCCACCGAAATGGTCAGGCCGACCGGCGTGAAGTCGAACATGTGGAACGGCTCGCCGAGGATCTCCGCCCGCACGCGCGAGACGATGATGTTGGGCGAGGTGCCGACCAGCGTCATCAGCCCGCCCAGCAGCGAGCCGAACGCCATGGGCATCAGCAGGTACGACAGCGACGTGCCGGTGCGCTGGGCCATCTGCACGGCGATGGGCAGGAAGATGGCGAGCGCCCCAATGTTCTTGACGATGGCCGACAGGAACGTCACCGCCCCGGCGAGGATCACCACCTGGCTGACGGTGTCGCGCATGTACGGGGCGAGCGGGCGCATCGCCGCCTCCACCACGCCGGAGCGGCTGATGGCGGCGCTGACCACCAGCGCCGAGCCGACGATGATGACGATGTCGTCGGAGAAGCCTACGAACGCCTCCTTGGCCGGCACGATGCCGACGATCAGCGCCGCCAGCAGCGCCAGCATCCCGACGAGGTCGTAGCGCACCCGGTCCCAGATCAGCAGCGCGATGACCGCGCCGATGATGGTGAAGGCGAGGATCTGGGGGGTGGTCATGCGGTGCGGCGCCTAGCGTCCGCTGCCCGATGACGGGGCTTTGCCGGGTTTGCCGGAATTTCCCGAACTGCCGGCGCCGACGCCGGACTTGCCGGACGGCGTCCTGGCGTCCTGGATCAGCTGGCCGCAGTGCGCCTGCTCATTGGTGCCGGTGTCCATCAGCGGCAGGATGCTGGCCAGCGGCGTCAGCAGCACGCCCAGCGCCACCGCCGCCGCACCGCGCGCGGCGCTCTCGGTGGCGTCGATGCCGATGGCCGGGTCGCCCAGGGTGCCGCGCACGTTGACCGGCACATGGGTGGCAAAGACTTGCGGCTGCTTGGAGCGGCCGGTGATGCGCATGTCGAGCTGTTCGGTCTTCAGGTTGATGCCGCCGCTGCCGGTCACCAGCGTCTCCGGCGTGTCGAGCACCAGCGCGTTGGTCTTCACGATGCCCTTCTCGACGTCCATGTCGGTGACGAAGCAGTTGAAGGGCAGCGGCTGGCTGCCCGACAGCGCCACGCCCAGTGTCTCCAGAATGTTGGTCTTCAGGCCCTTGACCGCCAGACTGCTGATCCGCCCGCCATCCACCGCCAGCCCCAGCTTGCCGTCGGCCGCCGCCAGGATGTCGGCCACGGTCGGTCCCTTGCCGGCCAGCTCGACACGGCCGGTGACGGTGCCGCCCATGTCCTTGGCGAACTTCGTCTCGCGGAAGAACTCGGCCAGCTTGACGCGGCGGACCTCCAGGTTGGTCTTCAGCGCCGGAGTCTTGCGGTCGCGCCCGTCCAGCAGCACGGTGCCGGCGATCTGCCCGCCGCCGATGCCGAGCTTCAGCGGCTCCACGGTGAGGCGCCCGTTGTCCAGCGTGATCTTGGCGTCCAGGTCGGCCAGCGGCGCGAAGGGCGCCTCCACCCGGTCGCCGTGGAAGCGCACGTCCATGTCGGCGGCGCGCAGCACCTTCAGGTCGATCTCGCGGGCCGGCAGGATGCGGCCCGGCCCCTTGGTCGGGTAGTCCTCCTTGCCGCGTGGCGAGGCCCCGATGAAGCCCGCCATGTCCACCGCCGCCAATCGCTTGGATTTCAGGTCGCCGGTGACCCGCGGCCGGTCCCCGCCCATGTCGGCGGAGACGGAACCGGACAGGTCGCTCTCCCCCACCTTTCCCTGCATGCCGGACAGGGTCCACACGTCGCCCTGGTGCCCGAGATGACCGGTCAGGCTGTAGGGCCGCGTCTTCGGCGCGGGAATGCCGAAGATTGGGAAGATCTCCGCCATATCGTCGCCGTGCAGCTCGATGGACAGGTCCTCGCCTTCCAGTTTGATGGGGTCCCCGACTGAGCCCTCGACCTTGCCCTTGGTCTTGCCGACCGCCGCGTCGACGAGGACCGGGTAGGGTTTGGAGCTGTCGCGCAGGAACCGCAGCCCGCCGCCCTTGACCTGCATGGTGAACGGCTTGCCGGCGAAGTTGCCCTTGCCGTCGAGCTTGACCTCCTCCTCCTTGTTGTCGCCGGTGGCGGTGGAGATGTTGGTGTCGACGTCGATGTCCTTCACCGGGTCGCGGTAGCGCACGCGGCCGCCGTCGATCACCATGGTTTCGATGATCGGGATCTGGTGCCGGTTGTCGGGCTTGACCGCGCCCTTGGCGACCGATTTGCGGGGGTCGGGGGCGAAGGTCCAGTTGTTCTGGCCTTGCTTGTCCTTCTCCATGTCCAGCTTGGGCTGGGTCACCACCAGCTTGGGCATCTCGATGTCGCCGCGCAGCAGCGGCCACAGTCGCAGATCGGCGTCGAGCGCCTTGAGTTCGGCGAAGGTCTTTTCCGTTGCCCACTCGGTGTTGGCGACGCGCAGGCCCTCGACATGGATGTGGATGGGATCGCCCATCTTGACCGAGAAATTGCCGTCGATGGCCACCTCGCGCCCCAAGGCCTTGGTCGCCTGCCGGGCGATGAACCCGCGCGCGTCGTTCCAGTCGAACACCGCCAACGCGATGCCGGCACCCGCCGCCACAAGGGCCACCAGCCCCAGCAGGCCGATGCCGATCCACTTCAAAACGGCCATCGCCGCACCCCTGACCCGTCCCATCCCTGCGGGAGTCAACGGCGCAGACGGCGTGGCGTGGCAGGCTACCCCCAAAGGGCGTAGGGTGACGGCCGGCACAGGAGGCCGCAATGTCCAAAGGCTACACCGGCTGGGCGCTGCCCGAAGCCGACCGCGCCGCGCTGCTGGCGCGCTTTCCGACGGTCTACAAGACCGTGAAGGCGGAGCACATTACCCACACGTTCGGCGCCGGCCCGGAGCATCCGTTGCCGAAGGAGACCACGGGACGCGTGGTCGGCATCGCCGACGACGGCCGCGGCGTGCAGGCGCTGGTGGTGGAGATCGGCGGCGGCACCGCGCGGCCGGACGGCTCGACCTTCCACATCACGTGGTCGCTCGGCCCCGGCCGCACGGCCAAGGAGTCCAACGCCGTCATCGCCGCGCAGGGCTGGACCCCAGTCGAGCCGGTCGCCGTGGCGCTGGTGCCGCGCTTTTTCCGCTGAGGCGTGCCGGCCGGCTCAGTACGGCCGGCCGCTCGACCGCTCCCAGACCTGTCCGGCCTTGGGATCGGGGTGCTCCAGGAAGGGCACGTACTTGCGGTCCTCGCCGAGGATGTGGCTGACCAGCCAGTCGTTGAGAAGCGCCTGGAGCTTGGCCGCCTCGGGCACGCGTCCGTGTTCGATGTCGGACTTCAAGGCGAAGACCACGTCGTACATGCGGTCGTGCAGTTCCTTGTGCGCACGCCAGTCCGGGTAGCCGGCGGCGCGCATCTGCTGCTCCTCTTCGCTGAAGTGGACCAGCACGAACTCCTCGAGCGTCGCCAGCACGTCCTTGATCTCGTCCGCCCGGCCGTCCTGGCCGATCAGCGGCCCCAGCCGGTTCAGGGCGTCGATGATCATCCGGTGGTGCCCATCCAAGGTGTCCGAGCCGACGGACATCCCCGTGGTCCATTCAATGGCCTGCATTCATTCCTCCGACGGCGCCGGAAGTCCCGCGCGCCCAATCACTCTCATGCATCCATCAGCGCCCGGACGTGCGACGCGACGCACGTCGCCAGGGCACGCGTGTCATAGCCGCCTTCCAGCACCGACACCACCCGCCGTTCGCAGCATTCCGCGGCGATCTGCAACAGGCCGCGCGTCACCCAGTCGAAATCGGACACCTGCAAGCGCAGGTTCGCCATCGGATCGGCGGCGTGGCCGTCGAAGCCGGCGGAGATGATCACCAGTTCCGGCGCGAAGGCCCGCAGCTTCGGCAGGATGATGTCGCCGTACGCCATGCGGAAATCGTCCGACCCGCTGCCGGCCGGCAGCGGCACGTTGACGACGACGCAGCCGCCCTCCGGCCCGGTCTCCGACATGGTGCCGGTGTAGGGGTAGGCGTCCTGCTGGTGGGTCGAAGCGTAGAACGTCCCCGGCTCGTTCCACAGCACCTCCTGCGTGCCGTTGCCGTGGTGGACGTCGAAGTCGATCACCGCGACCCGCTTCAGCCCGTGCGCGTCGCGGGCGTGCAGCGCGCCGATGGCGGCGTTCGAGAACAGGCAGAAGCCCTCCACCGAGGCGCGCCCGGCGTGGTGGCCGGGGGGGCGCACCGCGCAGAAGGCGTTGCGGCTGTGCCCGGCCAGAACGTCGTCGATGGCGGCGCAGACCGAACCGGCGGAGCGCAACGCCGCTTCACCCGAACCCGGCGAGGCGACGGTGTCGTTGTCGAACTCGTGATAGCCGTCCTTCGGGATGGCGGCCATGATGCGGGCGATGTGCTCCGGCGTGTGGGCGCGCAGGAGCTGTTCGTCGGTGGCCCGCGGTGCCTCGTCGCGCGACAGGTAGAAGAAGTCCTCGTTCTCCAGGATGCGGGTGATCGCCTTCAGGCGGTCCGAGCATTCCGGGTGAAGGTCTCCGGTGTCGTGCTCCAGGCAGGCCGGATGGCTCAGCAGCAGTGTGGTCATGTCCCCCCGAACGCGGCTCCGGGACGGGGCACCCGTAGGGCGCTGCGTCCGGCATCGTTGATTTTCCGTAACTCAACACGGAAATGGGGCAGAGGTCAGCAGCCGATTGCACGCACCCCGTGCGGCGGGACGTCGCGGTGTCGGCTACTCGGCGGGGCCAAGGCCCGGACCGGCTTCGGCCGCGGTGCCGCGCTTCAGCGCCTGCTCGCGGTGGAAGACGAACAGGCCGCTGGCGATGATCAGCGTGGCGCCCAGCGCCACGCGCACCGAGGGCGCCGTGCCCCAGACCACGAGGTCGAGCACCACCGCCCAGACGATGGACACGTACTGGAACGGCACCACCACCGCGGCCGGGCTGATCCGCAGCGAGCGGTTCATCGCCGCGTGCCCGCCCAGCGCCGCCACGCCCAAGGCGCCCAGCAGCAGGAAGTCCATCAGCCCCGGCGGCGTCCACACCGCGGGCAGCGAGGCGGCGCTGAGGATGCCGGTGCCGAAGGTCTGGAAGCTGACCAGCGTCAGGTTGCCGTCGTCACGCAGCAGGCGGGTGGTGATCATGCCCAGCGAGAAGATCGTCGCCCCAGCCAGCGCGGCCAGCGACGGCACCGGGTCGAACGATCCGGTTGGGTTCAGCACCAGCACGACGCCCGCGAAGCCCACCAGCACCGCCACCCAGCGCCGCCAGCCGACCTTTTCGCCCAACAGCGGCACGGACAGCGCGGTGACGATGAGCGGGGCCGACATGTAGATGGTCATCACGTCGGCCAGCGGCAGCGAGCGCGCCGCCCAGTAGAACAGCGCCACCTCACCGGCGACGCAGCCGACCCGCACGAGATGCAACGGCAGCCGCTTCACCGCGAAGACGGAGCGCAGGCCGGCCCTGGCGATGAGCGGAGCAAGCAGGATGGCGCCGAACAGGCTGCGGATCGCCAGCAGCATGCCGACCGCGTAGTCGGTCACCAGCCACTTGCCGAGCGCGTCGTTGAAGGTGAACAGCGACATGCCCAGCAGCATCATCAGGATGCCGGAACGGGTGTCGACGGCGGGGGCGGTGGTGGCGGTGGTCATGGATGCGGCACTGATTCTGAACAAAAAACGCCGTCATCCCCGCGCAGGCTCTCGGCGGATCGAAAATCCGCCGAGAGCCTGCGCGGGGATGACGGACAGGGGTAAGATGTGGGGAAGGATTGGCTAAATCACGCCCTTATCCCGCAACGCAGCGATGTCTCCGGCGCTTAGGCCGAGCTGTTCGCCGAGCACCGCGTCGGTGTCCGCCCCCAGCAGCGGCGGCGCACGGTCGTGCACCAGCGGAGTCCCCGAGTAGCGGATCGGGCTGGCGATCGTCGGCACGCTGCCCACGGTCGGATGCGGCAATTCCTGGTGGAGTCCGCGCGCCTTCACCTGCGGGTCGTCGAACACCGCCTTGAGATCGTTGATCGGCCCGCACGGCACCCCCAGCGGCTCCAGCGCCGCCAGCCAGTCGCGGGTGTCGCGGGTGCGCATCACCTCGGTGAGGATCGCCACCAGATCCGCCCGATTGGCGACGCGCAGGGAATTGTCGGCGAAGCGCGAATCCTGGGCCAGCTCGGGATTCCCGGCGGCGGTGCAGAACTTGGCGAACTGGCCGTTGTTGCCGATGGCCAGGATGATGTGGCCGTCGCGCGTCGGGAACGCCTGATAGGGCACGATGTTCGGGTGCGCGTTGCCGAGCCGCTGCGGCGCCTTTCCCGACACCAGATAGTTCATCCCCTGGTTCGCCAGGATCGCCACCTGCGTGTCCAGGAGCGCCATGTCCACCGCCTGCCCCTCGCCGGTGCGGTCGCGGTGCGCCAGGGCGCCGAGGATGCCGATGGTGGCGTAGAGCCCGGTGAACACGTCGGTCACCGCGACGCCGACCTTAACCGGGCCGCCGCCGGGCTCGCCGTCCGGCTGCCCGGTGATGCTCATCAATCCGCCCAGGCCCTGGATCATGAAGTCGTAGCCGGCGCGCTGCGCGTACGGCCCGTCCTGCCCGAACCCGGTGATCGAGCAGTAGACCAGCCCAGGGTTGACCGCCTTCAGGCTCTCGTAATCGAGCCCGTACTTCTTCAGCCCGCCGACCTTGAAGTTCTCGATCACCACGTCGGCTTGCGCCACAAGATTACGCACCAGCTCCTGCCCCTCGGGGCGTTCGAAGTCGATGGTGATCGAGCGCTTGCCGCGGTTGGTGGAGAGGAAGTAGGCGGCCTGCCGGTCCTCCCCCTCCCCCACCCAGGGCGGACCCCAGGAGCGGGTGTCGTCGCCGGCGCCGGGCCGCTCCACCTTGAGCACGTCGGCGCCGAGATCGGCCAGCGTCTGCGCCGCCCAGGGGCCGGCCAGCACGCGGGAGAGTTCGAGCACCTTGATGTGGGAGAGAGGCCCGGCCATGGCGATCAGCCCGAGAACGCCTGGAGCCCGGTGATCGCCCGGCCCAGGATCAGGGCGTGCACGTCGTGCGTGCCCTCGTAGGTGTTGACCGCCTCCAGGTTCATGGAGTGGCGGATGACGTGGAACTCGTCGGCGATGCCGTTGCCGCCGTGCATGTCGCGGGCGACGCGGGCGATGTCCAGGGCCTTGCCGCAGTTGTTGCGCTTGATCAGCGAGATCATCTCCGGCGCCGCCTTGCCCTCGTCCATCAGCCGGCCGACGCGCAGCGCGGCCTGAAGGCCCAGCGCGATCTCCGTCTCCATGTTGGCGAGCTTGAGCTGCGGGATCTGGTTCGCCGCCAGCGGCCGGCCGAACTGCTTGCGGTCGAGCTGGTACTGGCGCGCGGCGTGGAAGCAGAACTCCGCAGCGCCCATGGCGCCCCAGGCGATGCCGTAACGCGCCCGGTTCAGACAGCCGAACGGGCCGCTGAGGCCCTTGGCTTTGGGCAGCAGGGCGCTGTCGGGAACGTGCACCTCGTCCATGACGATCTCGCCGGTGATCGAGGCGCGGAGCGAGAACTTGCCCTCGATCTTCGGGGCGGAGAGGCCCTTCATGCCCTTTTCCAGCACGAAGCCGCGGATGTCGCCGGCATCGTCCTTCGCCCAGACGACGAACACGTCGGAGATCGGCGAATTGGTGATCCACATCTTGGAGCCGTTCAGCACGTAGCCGTCCGACACCTTGCGGGCGCGGGTCTTCATGCCGGCGGGGTCGGAGCCGGCGTCCGGCTCGGTCAGGCCGAAGCAGCCGATCCACTCGCCGGTGGCGAGCTTCGGCAGGTACTTCATGCGCTGCTCTTCCGAGCCGTAGGCGTGAATGGGGTGCATGACGAGGGACGACTGCACGCTCATCATCGAGCGATAGCCGCTGTCGACGCGCTCAACCTCACGGGCGATCAGGCCGTAGCAGACGTAGTTGACGTTCGAGCAGCCGTACTTCTCCGGCAGCGTGGCGCCGAGGAAGCCCAGCTCGCCCATCTCGGCGAAGATCGCCGGATCGGTCTTCTCATGCCGGTTGGCCTCCAGCACGCGGGGCATCAGCTTGTCCTGGCAGTAGTCGCGGGCGCTGTCGAGCACCATGCGCTCGTCCTCGGTCAACTGATCGGTCAGCAGGAACGGGTCTTCCCAGTTGAACACCGGACGCGATTCGGACGTCTTCGCCACTGCTTCCTCCATCAATATTCCGTCACGCCACCAGGGCTTTGACGGCCAATGTGCGGAAGGCGGTGTCATAGGTCCAATACATTTCTTTGGCAGTTTTGATATGCTGTGGATATAACTGGAAATCCGGTCCCTGCCCCGGCCACAGGGCGGCGAGTGGAACATTGTGGAACACTTTGGAACAGTGTGCAGAGGGTGTTCCGTTCGTCCTTCGTGACCAAGACATGATAGGACAAATATCCTAGAACAGCATCCTGAGTTTGGCAAGAACTTCCGCCATCCCGAGAGGCCGTTGCCCCCACCCTCCCGCTGCGCGGGCCCCTCCCTCCCCCGCCGGAGGCGGGGGAGGGTTGAGAAAGAATGTCCATGGATCTGCGCCATCTCCGCCACTTCGTCGCCGTCGCTGAGGAGCTGCATTTCAGCCGCGCCGCGGCGCGTCTGGGCATCGGACAGCCGCCGCTCAGCCAGTCGATCCAGGCGCTGGAGGCGGAGCTGGGCACCAAACTGTTCGAGCGCACCAAGCGCCACGTCGAGCTGACCGAGCCGGGGCAATTGCTGCTGGCCGAGGCGCGGGACATCCTGGCGCGCACCGAGCGCGCGGTGGTGCTGACCCGCCGCGCCGCCCGCGGCGAGGTGGGGGAGCTGAAGGTGGGGTTCACCGCCGCCTCGCCGTTCCTGCCGGTGGTGCCGCGGATCATCGACGCCTACCGCCGGGCCAGCCCCGACGTGCATCTGACGCTGACCGAGCTGCCGTCTTTGCGCCAGTTGGCCGCGTTGGCGGACGGGCGCATCGACGTGGGTTTCGTGCGCGAGCCGCGCACGCCGACCGGCGATGCCTTCACCTTCCACACGGTGCTGCGCGAGCCGCTGATCGCCGTGCTGCGCGCCGACCACCGGCTGGCCGGGCTGGACCCGGTGCCGCTGGCCGAGCTGGCCGGCGAGCCGTTCGTCTTCTACCCCTCGGACTACGGCACCAGCACGCTGGAGCAGGTGATGGCGCTGTGCGCGGCGGCCGGCTTCCGTCCCAACGTGGCGCAGGAGGCGCGCGAGGCCTTCACCATCATCGGCCTGATCGCCGCCGGGCTGGGGGTGTCGATCCTGCCGGCGCAGTTGCGGCAGGTGGCGGTGGAGGGCGTGGTGTACCGCAGCCTCGACACCGCCGACGCCTACACCACGCTGCTGCTGGCGCACCGCCGGGGGGAGCGGTCGGCCCTGGTGCGGGCGTTCACCGATCTGGCGGGGCGGTTCGTGTAAAGCTGTGGCTTCAGAACTCCACGAGCCGTCTGGCGATGAGCAAAGTGCGTACGCCGACGGTGCCATTTCTCATAAAATCCGTTCTCTGATCCGCCCCCGCCGGTCAATCGCCACCGACCGTAATGATGACCTCCCTAACCGCCTCCCCTCCCCAGGGTGTCTTGTCGCTTAGGGCGCGGCCGCCGGCGGATGGTGCACAGAGATGTACATGACCAGCGCCCTGAGCTTTTACTCGTTCCAAAGCTTCGATGAGTGTGGCCAACCCGTCATCGTCACAGTCTATTTGAATGGCTTTTCCGCTTTCTGTGATTTGGAAGCTTAACATTAGCCATTCCTCATTTGAAGCTTGGATGATCTCATAACGTTAGAGATGACGGGATCCGAGTAGCACCGGAACAGGAACTCCGATTGGCGTGATCGGCCCTGCCGTTTTCAGAAAACCCATTCCCCGATATTCGCTCAGCAGTCTCCAGCACCGCACCTTGTTCGTATCCAAGGGCCTCCAACCACTTGCCTTTCAGCTTCCCATTCCGGCTCAAGATCTCGAATGGCCTCAAGGGTAGGGTCGTCTTCAAACACATGCCCAATACCGACCACACGGCAGGATCTTGGCGTATCATCATGCTGTGCGCCACATAAAAAGCACCAATCGCCGTCTTCTCGATCCACCAATAATATAGGTTTATCCTTGTTAAAGACGTGGGTGCAGACATAGGCTTTCCCGTGGTAAGGAATTGAATTATTGATCATCATTTAACCTCCTCATGCGTTCTCTGATTCGCCTAATCATCGGCGCAAGAAGGTCGCGTCCATGGTAGGGCGGTCATAATCGAGCAGCCAATCGGCGAATACTTCGTACAGAGGGAGTAATTGGGCGGGGCTCGTGGCAACAACGTCCATTCCTCGGTCATCGTAGACATGGAGGAGGACGCCCCTGTTGAAATCAACCAAGTACAGTAGCGCCCCGCGCAACCTTGGCTCAATCGGCATCTCCCTAGACGCCGCACCCCACAGCAATGCATCAATGGCGTGCGAGCGCGGCGGCAAATTGATGCAGTGACAGTAGCGGAAGGTGCCCCCGTCCAAATCGAACCCTTCATCAGAAGCCCTTCTGCTCGGCTGGCCCAGGTCATGACCGATGCCAAGTGCCTTGATCTGCCGTCGGACTTTGCGCGCTTGGCCTCCCGACCGCGTGCCGGCGACATACGAAATCAGGGCGCTCACGCTCTGCGAGGTCTTGAAAAGCTCCCTGCTGACGGCTCGTGCCCGGTCAAATGCCTGAAGAAACCGAGGCACCGACTCTGTATCGCTGCGGAAGATCTCTCCGCCCAGTTCGAAGCGAAGAGCATGGGGAAAGGCATAAAACAGGGCGCCGGGCAAAGGCGCCACTCCGAAGGTATCAGCCAAGCGCCGAAAGGGATCGCTTGTCATGCGCACACGTCACAGGGCCTGATTTCCTGCATCGCCCCCTCCATCGAGACACGGGAGTTTTTCACGTTCTGATGGGTGCTGAAAGGCCCTTAATGCGCATATTGAACGTTATGGAAAGACTGCCGAAGCCATCCAGCGCATCAACCGGAGGTTCGTGCGGAAAAATCCCTGCTGGAATTCTGGCAACGACGCTTAAGCGCCGCGGCCGTGGAACACGCCGCCGCCCACCCCATTTGTAGACCATGGGCACCGGCAGGAGGTTCGCATGGCGACGCTGAAGGAGTTCGAAGAGGCCCTGAAGGCGGCGGGGAACACCACGGCGCTCGACATCCTGGAGACTCTCCGGGAGCGCGACCGGGTCAACCGCTCGATCCGGCCGGCGCGGCGCCTGACCGGACGGAAGATGACGCCCGAACTGGCGTCCGAGATCCTCTACCTCCACCGGACCACCGAGATGACCCAGCAGGAGATCGCCTTTCACCTGGGCGTGAACCAGGGGCGGGTGAACGAGGTGATCAAGCGGGGCAAGTGGCTGGACGGCGATCCCGCATCCGCCGAAGCCGTCGCCCGCGACAAGGCCGTCGAACGCGCCAAGGCGGGCGTCGGAGTCAGGCCACGTCGTAAGCCGCCGGGGAAGCCGCCGGGGAAGCCGGCGGATGGCGCTTCAGCGGTGGCGGGAAAGCCGCCTGCGAAGAAGAAGGTCCGGGCACCGGGCGCCCCGGTTCAACTGCCGTTCGAGGGGCTGTGAGCGGGCATTTCAGCGTGACGTTGTTGCAGCGAGGCTGCGAAGGCTGCTGAGGGCGATCTCGGTGGCGTGCTCTCCGGTCTGCCGGCGGCGCGCCCCCCGCCGCCCCCGTCAGGACGGCGGGCGCGTCAGTTCGAACGCGTGTGTCCCCCAGGCCGGCATGTCGAGGAAGAGGCCGCGCGACGCGAGTTCCCCGCCCTCGCGCTCGTACCGCGCCGGCCCCAGCCAGTCGGTCAGGACGATCCGTCCGCCGGCCAGACCGGGGCAGCGCAGATAGCACTGCCCGCGGTCGGGCTGATAGTTCACCACGACGATCCAGGGCGTGCCGCCCTCGTTCGCCCAGAGAAAACCGACAAAGCCGTCCCAACTCCCGTTGCCCGTCCAGGCTTCCGCCGGTTCGAGACGCCGCCATGCGCCGTCATGGAACGCCGGCTGGCGCAGCACGCGCAGCAGCCGCTCATAGAAGTCGGACACCGCGGGATCGGCCGGTTCGGAGGGAGCCCGCGACAGGTGCACGGACACATGCCGGACGCGTCCCTCGAACTGGCCCTGGTGGAACAGGCGAAGGCCCGGCGTCAGGTAACTCACCACGGCCGCCGCTTGATGGACCTCCCACGGGAACGTCCCCGCGGCCCGCGGCTCGTCATGGTTTTCGAGGAAGCGGACGAGCCGGCGCTGATAGCCGGGCTCCGCCTGGAGATGATCGCGCACCAACCGGGCGCTCCGGTCGCGAAGGCGGTCGTAGAGACGCTTGTCGTAGGCGCCGTCGAACCCCTGCTGCATCAGCGTCCATTCCAGGTCCCAGTATGCCTCCGCGATGAACAGGAAATCCGGGTGCCGCTCGCGGACGCGGTTGATGGCCTCGGCCCAGAACGGCTCGGCCGCGATCCCCCAGGTCCGTTGGAAGATCTCCGGCAGGATCAGCATCGCCATGTCGCACCGCACGCCGTCGCACAGATCCGCAATGCTCAGCAATTCCTCCCGCATGGCCTCTTGTGTCGCCGGATTCCCGTAGTTCAGCTGCACCACATCGGGCCAAGCCGGAAAGTACGGATCGCGCCCATGGGCGAGGATCAGCGGGCCGCGCTCCGTCTCGACGCGCAGATAACCGTCCGGAACGCGCGCCAGATCGTCCTCAGTGCCCTGGACGAACAGCTCGGGCCGCCGCCGCACCCAGGGGTGGTCGAGCGCCATGTGGTTGGGCACGAAGTCCAGCATCAGCCGCATCCCCCGCCCCTGCATCCGCGTCCGCAGCCGCCGCAACGCCGCGTCCCCGCCCAGGTCGGGATGCACCTCGTACCCGGCGATGGCGAAGCAGGAGCCGCAGATGTCGTCTTCATCAAGGTCGGGAAGCGCTTCCTGGAATGCGCGGCGCCAGTCCGCACGGCTGCGGGAAACCTGCCGTCCCGCCTCCCCGGTCCACCAGACGCCGAGCAGCCAGATCCAGCCGAAGCCCCGTTCGGCCAGCCAGTCCAGTTCGGCGTCCGAGACGTCGTCCAGCGTCGCCGGACGGCCGAGTGCGGACCCGCGCTCGCGCAACCAGACTCGCGTGTTGAGTTCGTAGATCAGCGGACACGGAGCTTGGCCCGGCATGGGCACCTCCTCGCGATCTTCAATAGCGCAGCGTCAAGGCCGTCTCCGCCCCGCCCCCGCCCACGGTGATGGCGGCGTCGGCGAAGCTCGGTGGCGCAAATGTTACGCGGGCGTCATTTCCGAATCCATAACCCTCCGTGGGGATGCCCAGGAAATTGCGGTCGATCCGGCGGTTCCCGTTCTCGTCATGGTAGGCCCGCACCGCATAGGTTCCGGGCGCTACGCCGGCGACGACCACCAGCACCGTCCCCGGCCGGGCCGGCGCCGTGCCGCGATGGGCACAGGTGCCGCCGATGAACATGTCCGCGGTGCAGATTCCCACCACGACCTCGCCGCGGTCGTTCGCCACGCCCTGCACGCGCACCACGACGTCGGCGGCATCCGCGTGCCGGGCCATCAGGGCGCCGATCAGGGCTACGGCCAAGGCGAATGCCACGCGCATCGCACCCTCCAGAGGGAAACGGACGCCCGGCGAAGAATTGGCCCAAGCGCGAACTGGGTACCACTTCCAGCCATTCTGTTCCCGGATGCGGAATGCTATACTTCCGCATCGATTTCCGAAAGCTCGCCAAACGGCCCCCGGTTCATTTCGCTGCCTTACCCGCCTCCGCTCCGCGTTTTTCAACGACAGGAAGCGTTTCCGTGCCTCATTCCACGTTGCACCGGCTGATGGCGTTCGCGCGAGCCTTCCTGGATTCCTGGAGCGTGGCGGCGTGCCGCTGGCCCATCACCACCATCGTGGTGAACCTGCTGCTGTCCGGGCTGGCCGGCTGGTATTCGGTCGAGGCGTTGCGCATCAACACCAGCACCACGGACATGATCTCACCCGAGGTCCCCTTCCGGCGCGACGCGGAAACGTACCGGCGGGCGTTCCCCTTCACCGACGATCAGATCGTGGTGGTGGTCGATTCCCCCTCGCCGGACCAGTCCGACGCGGCGGCAAAGCGCCTGGCCGAGCGGATGCGCGAACACCCGGAGGCGCTGGCCGATGTGGAGGTCCCCTCGGCCGATCCGTATTTCCGGCGTTACGGGCTGCTGTTCCTCGACCCGCCGGCTCTCCAGGATCTCGCGACGCGCCTCGCTGGGGCGCAGGCGGCGCTGGGCACGCTGAACGAGGCCCCCAACCTGCGCGGGCTGGCGGGCATGTTCAACCTCGTCCTGGAGCACGCGGGCGAGGACTCGCCGGCCACCCTGTCGGACCTGCTGAGCCGGCTCGCCGACGCGACGGACAGCGTGGCCTCCGGCCGGCCGGAGCCGGTGTCGTGGACCGGGCTGGTCAAGCTGAACGACGACGAGCGGTTCGGCAACCGGCGCTTCGTCACCGCGCAGGCGGTGTTCGCCGACACGGCGTTCGGGCGCGGCCGGCCGGCGCTGGACGCCGTGCGCGGCGCCATCGACGCCCTGAAGACCGAGCCGGAGGGGAACGGGGTGGAGGCCCGCGTGACCGGTGCCATTGCGCTGCGCCAGACGGAGCTGGACACGGTGGCGAACACGGCGGGCATCGCCACGGTGCTGTCCTTCGTCCTGGTCACGGCGGTGCTGATCGCCGGGATGCGCTCGGCGCGGATGATCGCCGCCATGATGATCACGCTGATGATCGGCCTGACGCTGAGCGCCGGGCTGGCGGCGCTGGTGGTCGGACGGCTGAACCTGATCTCGGTGACCTGCGCGGTGATCTTCTTCGGGCTGGGCGACGATTTCGGCAGCCATCTCGGCCTGCGCTATCAGGAGGAACTGCGCCGCGGCCTGCCCACGCGTGCCGCGGTTCTGGAGGCCGCGCGCGGCGTCGGCGGGCCGCTGTCGCTCAGCACGCTGTGCGCCATCATCGGCTTCATGTCCTTCGTGCCGACCGAGTATCTGGGGCTGGCCGAGTTCGGGGTGATCTCCGCGCTCGGCATGGTGGTGGCGCTGGTCGTCAGCCTGACGCTGCTGCCGGCCCTGTTCATCCTGCTGCGCCCCGGCCCCGGCGTGGTGCGGGTGGAGCGCGAGGACCGCCGCTACGCCGCCTGGATGACCCGGCACAACGGCGCGCTGCTGACGCTCACCGGGCTGACGATGCTGGGCTCGCTCGCCGCCCTGCCGCTGGTGCGGCTGGACGTGAACCCGCTGAACCTGCAGGACCGCCGCACCGAGGCGGTGCGCACCTATCGCGAACTGGCGGAAGTGCCGCGGACCTCCCCCTACTCGGTCAACATCCTGCGGCCGGATCTGGCCGAGGCCCAGACAACGGCGGAGCGGCTGCGAGATCCTGCCCAGATCGGCGAACAGGTCGGCGAGCAGATCGGCGGGGTGCGCACCTTCGCCAGCTTCATCCCCAAGGAGCAGGACGCCAAGCTGCCCATCATCGCCGACATGGCCCTGCTGCTGGGGCCGAGCCTCATGGCACCGGCGGAGGTCCCCGCACTCTCGCCGCCCGAGCGCGCCAAGGCCGTGGCAACGCTCCGCGACGACCTTACCCGGTTCGCGGCGGGCAAGACTGGCAATCCGGAGGCCCGCACCGCAGCGCACCGCTTCGCCGAGGCGCTCGGGCGCCTTCCCTCGGGAGGGGAGGCGGCGCTCGACCGCGCGCTGACCGGCGGCATCCCGCCGCTGCTGGATCGGCTGCGCGACGGGCTGGAGGTGGAACAGCCGGTGACCGCCCGAGACGTCCCGGACTCCATCCGCCGCCGCTGGATCGCCCCGGATGGGCGCGCGCGGGTCGAGGTGCTGCCCACCCACGACATTTCCGACGGCCGCGACATGGCGCGCTTCGCCAACGCGGTGCTGGCGGTGGCGCCGCACGCCACAGGCGCCCCGGTGACGGTGACCCAGGCCGGGGGGATCGTGCTGCGCTCCTTCGCGGAGGCGACGGCGCTGACGCTCGTGCTGATGGCGCTGGTGCTGCTGGCGGTGCAGCGCAGCCTGTCCGGCATCGTGCTGATCCTGGTGCCCCTCGGCATCGCGGCGCTGTGGACCATGGCGGTGGCGGGGCTGCTGGACATCCCCTTCAACTTCGCCAACGTCATCGTCCTGCCGCTGCTGTTCGCCCTGGGCGTGGCGAGCAGCATCCACATGGTCGCGCGCGGGCAGGAGCTGGAACGCGCCGGGACGAGCGGGACGAACTACGGGATGGAGTTGCTGATCACCAGCACGCCGCTCGCCGTGCTGGTCAGCACGCTGACCACCAGCACGGCCTTCGCCACCCTTGCCATTTCCAGCCATCGGGGCCTGTCCAGCATGGGCATCCTGCTGGCCATCGCCATCCTGTTCACGATCATTTCGGCGCTGCTGGTGCTGCCCAGCCTGATGATCGGATGGCACCGCTGGGTCCATCGCCGCACACCAGCAGCCGATCGGACGTTGCCGAGCCGGCAATGAGCCCGCCACGCCAAGCCGCCGCCACGGTGGCGCCCGACAGGCGGCGCCCGTCATCCTCGGCGATCACCTCCACCCCATTCGGCCCCACCCCATTCGGCCCAAGCGCCACGATGCGGGTCGGCGCGGTCTCCCCGCCCGGCAGGCCGAAACGGTGCAGCGCCAGCGCGAACAGCGACGGATGCACCGCCGCCAGCACCCGGCCCGCCAGCACGCCGCCGGCCGCGCGGCTCAGATTGTCGGGGCCGCCGGGCACGGCGATCCGCTCCGGCACCGCCGCCCCGTCACCCGCCAGCAGGGCCGACAGCCGGTAGACGAGCACGGAATCTTCCCGCGTCGCGGCGACGAACAGGCGGTCGGCGGCCGGATCCGGCAGCAGGCCGTTGGCGAAGCCGATCCCCGTCGCCAGGACCAGCACCCGCCCCTCCCCGACGAGACCGACAAAACCGCGATGAAGGTTCAGAACATCCTCCAAGGCCCCCGCCGCCCAGCCGCAGCCGCCGTGGTCGCTGGTGAACAGGAAGCGCTCGCCGTCCAGGAACGCCACCTCGTTGGCGCGGCACAAAAGCGGGCTCTCCACCGTGTTCTGGTGGCGCAGCGCGTCGCCGGTGAGGGAGAAGCGCTCGACCACCGTGTCGCCGTTCCAGCGCCGGTTGACCGCCAGCAGCGAACGGCTTCCATCCGCTTCCACCCGCAAATCCATGCCGTGCGGCCGGAACCCGCCTTGCGGATGGAAACCGGCGCTCAGCTCGACGGCTTCGGCCCGCTCCCCGGCGAGCGCCGCCAAAGGCAGCCGGAACAGCCCGCCGCCCGCCTTCTCGGGGGCCGCACGGCGGTCGTAGGCGGAGAGCACCGCCTGCCCGAGGGCTTCGTCCACCACCAGATCCTCGATGCCGACCACCAGCCGCCCATGCGCCGTGACCGCCACCGCCCGACAGTCCGCGAAGGCCATCCCTGCCCAACCCAACAAAACCGCCAGCGCCGCCAGCGACAGGCAGCGGATCACCGGACGGCCACCGGCGAGCCCCAGCGAGCGACGAAGGGGGCCCAGTGGCGCTCCACCTGCTCCCGCCCGGCCTCGGACAGGCGGTGGTCGTTCTTGGCGTAACCGCGCACCTCGCCCAGATAGGCTTTAAAGCTCGGCTCGGCCGCCGCGTACCCCGGAAGATCGAGCGTGCGGTAGATGCGTTCCGCTTCCGCCAGCGGCTGGCGCTCGAACGTCTCGAACGCCACCTCGACGAAACGGCCGGGCGGCAGGTCGGCGGTGTCGTCCAGCAGCGCCTGCATGATCCGGGGATAATGGTCGAGAACCACCCGCTCCACGTCGATGTGGCCGTAGGGCTGGAGCGCCAGCTTGTCCAGCAGCGTGCGGTAGAAGTGCACCGTTGATACGAACACCGCCCGCGGGTCGCGGTGGATGTGGATGAAGCGTGCGTCCGGCCAGATCTCCCGCACCATGGCGACACGGGCGCTGTAGACCGGATTCTTGATCAGCAGGCGCCGCCCGCCCTGGGAGAGCGCCACCTTCTCCAGAAAATGCACGAAGCGGCGGCGCCAGCCCTGCGTCTCCACCGCCGAGCAGCCCTCGTGGTACAGGCCGCGTTGCAGGTTCTCGTCGAAACGACGGGGGAAGTAGAGCCCGTGGTAGAAGGACAGCGGCGACATGTTCGCCAGCGCGATCTCGTCCTCCTGCGGGGAGTCGGGCCGAACCGCGACGTTATCGATGTAGCGGCGCTCCGGCAGCGCGCGTTCCAGCAAGGGCCGCAGCACGGAGCCCAGGCCCATCATGTCCCATGGCAGCCCGACGGCGACCGGCGAGATGAAGCCGAACTGCGGATCGCGGCTCAGCAGATTGTAGAGGTGCGTGGTCCCGCTGCGCCAATGGCCGAGGATGAAGACAGGAGGGGGCATCGGCCCATAGCGCCGCAGCTCCCACGCCACCCACGCCCGCTCCGCCAGCGAGAACGGTGCCCGCAGCACGGCGGAGGCGAGCGCCGCGACAAGCGTCGGGGCATGGCGCGCATCCACCCCGCCGTTGCGCGCCACGACGCTCAGAAGCGTCAGGGCGTCGCAGCCGTAAAGCGGATGATTGGCGCTGGGAAGCCAGTGTTTCCAGCGGTTCGGTTCGCGCCTCATGGGGATCGTTTCCCTTTTGCTGCACGCTGGCCCGATACTACACCCGCACCCCCCTTGTTGCACCCCATGCAGATGGTTGAACTCGCCCGCCCCGATCGGCATCGTATAGCTGGGGAAGCAGGAACCGAACCCATGGAGACGCCAATGGCTGGAACCCCCATGCCGACGCGCCGCGTTGCCGTGCTGGTGCTTCTGGCGCTCACGGCGTTGCCGCTGGCCCCCCGCGCGGTATCGGCCCAGGTTCCGCCCTCGGTCGCGACGGCCCCCGTCACCCGGCTGAACCAAGCGCTGCTGGACCTGATGAAGAGCGCCGGGCGCGAGCCGACGCGCACCCGGCTCCAGCGCTTCCTTCCCGTGATGCAGGAGACCTTCGACCTGGAGGCCGCTCTGCGCGTGGTCGCGGCCCCCTATTTCGACGGCGCCGGCGAGGCGGAACGGCGACAGGCGCTGGACGCCTTCACCCGGCGCAGCGCCGCCCAGTACGTGGAGCGTTTCGACAACTACGAGGGGCAGACCATCGACCTTGTCGGAGAACGGCCGGGACCGCGCGGCACGACGCTGGTGGACACGACCCTGAAGAAGCCGGGGAAGGACCCGGTGCGTCTCACCTACGTGATGCGGCAAGTGGGGAACGGCTGGAAGATCCTCGACGTGCTCGCCAAGGGCACGATCAGTCAGGTCGCCACCCAGCGCGCTGACTTCCAGACATCGTTGCGCAGCGGCGGTCTTCAGGGCCTGACGCGCGACCTCAACGCCAATGCCGAGCAACTGCTCGGCCGGAGCTGAGGAAATGGGCCTGTCGCTCGTCACCGGCGGCAGCGGCTTCATCGGCGGGCATCTCGTCGCGGCGCTGGCGGAGCGTGGCGAGCGGGTACGGATTCTGGACATGTCCCTCCCCCGCGAACCGCCGCCCGGCGTCACAGCCCTGCAAGGCTCGGTGCTGGACCGCGAGGCGGTGACCACCGCCTGCGAAGGGGTCGAGCGGGTTTTCCACCTCGCCGCTGTGGCGCAGCTCTGGCAGCGCGACCGCTCCGTGTTCGAGCGCGTCAACCGCGGCGGCACGCAAATCATGCTGGAGGCCGCCGCCAAGGCCGACGTGCGCCGGTTCGTCCATTGTTCGAGCCAAAGCGTGCTGATCGATGGGGGAGCCATGGACAACCCTTCCGGCCCGGAGGAACAGGAGGTCCTGGCCGGTCCTTACTGCCGCTCGAAATATCTGGCGGAGAGGGACGCGCTGGCGGCAGCCGCCGGGGGAATGCCGGTCGTGGTGGTCAACCCGACGGCCCCCATCGGCCCCGGCGACCTTGCGCCGACGCCGCCCACCGCCATGCTGCGCATGTTCCTGGGCGGCGGGCCGCGCCTGATCCTGGACTGCATGCTCAATCTGGTGCACGTCCGCGACATCGCCGAAGGCATGATCCTGGCGGCGGAGCGCGGCGCGGTGGGCGAGCGCTATGTCCTTGGCGGCAGCGACGTGCGGCTGTCCGACCTCGCGGCACGCCTGGACCGGCTGGCCGGACGCCGCCCCCGGCGCCGCTGGGCCATCCCCGGCCGGCTGGCCCTGACCACCGCGATGCTGAACGAATGGATCAGCGACCACCTCACCCACCGGCCGCCATTCGCACCGGTCACCGGTGTCCGCCTGGCCCTCGCCGCCGGGGGCGTGGACAGTGCAAAGGCGATGCGCGAGCTCGGCTACCGCCCCCGTCCACTGGACGACGCCTTGGCCGATGCGGCGGCCTGGCTGATGGGCGCAGGGGCTGATGGGCAAGGGGCTGATGCGCAAGGAGGCCCCATGGGCTTCAGCCGAACAGCCGCCCCGTTACGGTAGCCCCGCACGGCATGATACTTCCGGCACGGCATCACCTGCGGCTTGATGCCCAGGGGGCTCCGTCCCCATCCCTTCATACGAAACCGGAATGGGAGGCCGCTCATGGCGGTGAGAGCGAGACTGGCGGCGCTGGCGATCCTGACCCTTGCGCTGCATGCCTTCCATCCAGCGGCGGCCGCCGAGGGCTCGCGCCAGGACAGCCGCGACAGGAAGATCTTCGATCTGCTGGACGACAACCACGACGGCGTCATCTCGATGCCGGAGTTCAAGAACAACCAGATGCTGATCTTCTACCTGCTGGACCGGAACAAGGATCAAGTCCTGGTGCAGAGCGAGACAAACCTGCCGCCCGACGTCTTCGACCGCATCGCCGGCCCCGGCGGCAAGATCAACACCATAGAGTTCCTCAACATCGTGGACGAGGCGTTCAAGCGCGCGGACACCAACCACGACAACGTCATCGACCGGAAGGAGTTCAACGCCCTGATGCGGCGTATCAGGCAACAGTGAGGGGCTGGCGCGGGACCCGCCATCAGCGTTCAGCGGCCCGCCACCCTGTCCAGCTCCCCATCCAGCCGGCGCATGCGGATGGCGGAAAGCGCGCAAGCGAGGGGGAGGTCCAGCTTCGCGCCGGGGTCCAGGCGCGCGGTGTCCGGGCAAACGTCGGCCATCGCCCGGCGCTTTGGCGGCGGCGGCCCGGCGGTGGGGTTGCAGGGGGTGCGGTCGGGCTCGATCGCCTCCCTCCCGGTCGGCGTGCCGACCTCGACGTTCGGGGTGATGCCGTAGCACTCCACGGTGGCCCCGGAGGGCCGGAAGTAATGCGCCGTGGTCAGCCGGATGCCCTCCCCTTCGGGCAGCCAGAAGATGGTCTGCACCGAGCCCTTGCCATAGCTGCGCCCGCCCACGACCAGCGCCCTGCCGTAATCCTGCAAGGCACCGGCGACGATCTCCGACGCTGAGGAGGAGAAGCCGTTGATCAACACCACCAGCGGCCCGCCGCGCAGCGGATCGGCCGCGTCATCGCTGACGACGTGCTGCGTGACCCCGTCCCGGCCGCGGGTGGACACGATCTCCGCAGCACCCAGGAACCGCCCGGCGACCTTCACCCCCTGTTCCAGCAGCCCGCCGGGGTTGTTCCGCAGGTCGAGCACGGCGCCCGCCAGCCGGCCGCCGGCCTCGCCGCGCAGGCTTTCCAGGGCCTGGGTCAGTTCCTGGGTCGTCCGCTCATTGAAGTTGGCAAGGCTGACATAGGCGATGTCGCCGCCCTCCAGCCGGGAGGTGACGGGCGCGAACCTGACGGCGGCGTGGGTCACGATCACCTGCACCGGCACCTTGCTGTTCGGCCGCAGCACCAGGAGCTTGACCGGGCGCCCGGCCTGACCGCGCATGTGCGTCGCGGCGTCGCTCAGGGTCAACCCGCGGACCTGCTTCCCGTCGATGGTGACGATCAGGTCCCCCGACCGCACCCCGGCACGGCTCGCCGGCGAGTCCCGGCTGGAGCGGAGGACACGCAGGAATCCCGTGCTGTCGTCCATCGCGACCTCGATCCCGAGACCGGTGAACTCGCCGTAGATCCGTTCGCGCAGATCGCTCACGCGCTGGGGATCGAGGTAGGCCGAATAGGGGTCGAGCCCTGCCAGCATGCTGTCGATGGCGACCCCGGTCAGCTCGTGCCGGGGCGTCGCCGGATCGCTCTCCCGCCTCTTGCTCATGCCGTCCAGAGCGCTGTTGACCAGGGCTTCCGGATCGGACGCGTCCACATGCGCGGTCAGCACCAAGCGCACCGCCCAGGCGAAAAGGAGGTAGTCGTTGTCCAGGGCCGGCGGAAGCCGGTTCGGGTGCTCCCCGTCGAAGTCGTGATGGTAACGCTCCAGCGCGGCCTGCACGTCCGAACGGTCGGCGGCGCCCCCCGTGCAGGCCGCCGGGAGAGCGCCCAAAAGCAGCAGCAGGGGCACCGCGACCCATCGTGCCTTCGGTCTCGTTCCCCGCTGCATCATGCTGCCTCCCCGCACAGGAGCCGAGGGCGCCACGGACCGGCCGGCGTCAGTAACCGGGCGGCGGGTTGACGGTGACGTAGGTGACGCTTCCGTTCACGTAGCTGCGGTTGTACCAGGTGCCGCTGCAGCCGTAGTAGCTGACCCCCGAGGCGGCCACGACGGTCGGCGAGCAGGGAAGCGTCGTCACATAGGTCGGCGAGGCGATCGCCGCCCCCGCCATGAGGCCCACGGTCGCGCCGACCGCGGCGCCCGCGAAGGCGTATCCCCAGTCGTCGTCATAGTCGTCGTAGTGGTGGTTATCCCAGTTGCCGGACATGTTCTGTGCCGCGTTGGTCCGAGCATCGGTCCGCTCGGTCTGGCCCTGCTGACGGGCCTCGGTGCGCTCGGTCTGCCCCTGCTGCCGTTGCCCTTCGCGCTCGGTGCGCTCCGCCTGACGGGACGAGCCCGCCTCGGCACGGTTGTCCGAACGGGTCTGGCGCGTCTCCGCCCGTTGCCCCGAACGCTCCGTGGCGCCAGCCTGCCGGGCTCCGGCCTGCTGCGATGCGGCCCGCTGCCCCGAGCGCTGCGTGGCGCCGGCCTGCCGGGCTCCGACACCGGCTCCCCCCGCAGACCTCTGCCCCGAGAAGCTGCCGCTCGCCGCCGCGCCGGAGCGGGAGAAACCACCGCCGCCGCCGCCGCCGGCCGGGCGGGAGACGCCGCCACCTCCCCCACGGCCACCACCACCGCCGCCTCCACGGCCGCCGCGCTGCGCAAAAGCGTCCAACACCGGTGCCGCGACCAAAATCAGGGAGGCGGCGAGCGAAAGAGAGATTCGTGTCGTACGGGACGTCATTTCGGCGCTCCTTCTGTGCTACCGGATGCACCCGAGGTTCCCTGAGATGTGTCGTTGGGCGTCTGCCCGGAGGCGGTTCGCGGGACCCTGACCAGGAAGGGGATGCGTTCGGCCCCGTCTGGCGGCCGGAAAGCGAGTTGCGCGGCCGGCACGTCGGGGTTCAGTTGCCAATCCGAAAAGTCCGCCCGGTACTGCGGCTCCCCCTCGTCGTTCTTGTAGGTGATGATGATGCGCTGCGGCAGCGGCGGATCGCTGGCGGCGACCCAGACCTGGAAGTCGATGTCCTCCGTCTGCCCCGCGAGATGGTCGCTCGGCACCGGGGTGAGCCCGTCGCGCTCCACGTAATCGAGAGCCTGGAGGCGCGCGTCCAGTTCCGCCGGCAGCGTGCTGACCAGCAGCAGCGCCAATGGCAGCCGCATCTGGAGGTCCTGGACCAGATGACGCACGGCGTCGTCCACGTTGCCTGTCTTATCGACCCGCGCGTAGACATTCTCCTTAGGGTTGAACACGGTGATCGCCTGACCGTCGAACGTCACCTGGGTGACCTTGCCGTCGCTCTCCTGGGAGTCCACGCGCAGCGCGTCAGGGCGGCTGAGCGTGACGGTGCGCCGTTCGCCGAACTCGATCTTCTGGCCGTCGTCCTGCACCACGTCGTAGGTGCTACGGATGGTCACGCTGAAGCCGCGCGCCTTCGCCAGCGTCTCGGCCATGCGGTTCAGCGTGTCCCGCGCCGCCGCATCGATGGACAAGTCGTCCTGCGCCTCCTGCCCCGCAGCCTGCGGAGGGGTGGCGGAAGGGTTGGCAGGAGGATCGGCGGCCAGCGCCGGCCCAAGCGTCAGAGTGATGCATAGGGCCGGCCATGCCAGCCATCTGAGGCTCTTCATCGATGTCTCCTCGCAATCGGAATGGTGTCAGGAATTCACCCGCCGGCCTCCTTTTTGCGGAAGGGTCGCGAAGCCGCGCGCGATGTCGCGGCTGAGCGCGGTCAGGTTCTCGTTCATCGCCGCCACCAGCGAGGCGTAGCCGTCGTCCGGCACGCGGGTGGCCATGCGGGTCTGGTCGCGGACCAGGGTCTTCCTGGTCGTGCCGTCCAGGATTGCCCAATGGGCGTCGAGGACGCTTTGCCCCGCGGCGGTCCGCTGGAAGCGGTCGAACTCGACGATCACCTCGTAGTCGGGCCGGTCGCCGTTGCGCGTCGGCATGACGTGGACGCGGTCCGTCGCCAGCAGGATGGAAAGGTTTTCCGCCAACACGCGCGTGACGTTGGTCGGCAGCCGCTCCGCCCAGCGATCGTCGCGGTTGGCGTGCAGTTCATTGGTGCTGGCGTAGGAGACGATCTCCGATCGGTCGAGGTATTCCGGCAGCGTCACGAGCGGCACGCCGACCGACCGGTCCCAATCCTTCGTCACCGCGCCCTCTGCCGCCATCGGCGCCAGAACATAGAGCCGCGGCTGAGTGCCGGCGCAGCCGGCCAGCGCAATCGCAGCCATCAGGCCCGACAGGAGGCACCGGCGGATGAAGGCGAATGCGGGCATCGCGGTCACCGTCCGGTTATCAGGATGTTCGGGCTGCGGTCGAGCTGGTCGGCGAAAGAGCGCAAGGACTTCGACGCCACGGACAAGTTGGCGAGGGTCTGTTCCAGGTTGCCGCGCAAGGGCGAACGCGGGTCCAGCGCGGCATCGACCGTCCGCAGCGTGGTGTCCGCCTGCCGGAACGCCTTCTCCGCCGCCGCCGCCGTCCCCTGCACGCGGGCACTGAGCGGCTTCACCTCGCCATCCACCTTGCCGAGGACGCCGCGCAGATCGGCGGCGACCCCCTTCAGCTCCTCCTGCGCCGTGGCGACAGCCTCCCCGGCTTCCTTCGCGGTGCGTCCGATGTCCCCCAGCAGCGGGCCGGATTGCTGGTTCACCGTCGCCATGAGGCCGTCGAACTGCTGCAAGCCGCCGGCCAGCGCGACCACGGCCTCCTTCCACCCCGGTTCGGCCAGCAGTTCGTCCACACGCGTCAGCACCTGCGACAGGGAAGCGGCGATCTGTTCCAGCGGCAGGTTGCTCAGCGTCGATTTGAACGTCTCCAGGTCCGACTGCACCGATGGGATCTCGATCGTCGCGCCCGGCAGCCCTCCGACCATGGTCGCCGGGGTGTCCGGGTAGTAGTTCAGCTCGACCGCCAGCAGGCCGGTCACCAGGCTCTGCGACACCAGCTTGGCGCGCAGCCCTTTGTCGATCAGCCGATGAAACTCATCGGGAGCCGGCGCGTGGGTGCTCCATTCGACCGAGCCGGGGATGAACTCGAACACCACCGGCATGCGCGCCGTGAGTGTGCTGGAGTCCACCTCCAGGCGGATCGACTTCACCTCGCCCACCCGCACGCCGCGGTAGGTCACAGGCGCCCCCGTCTCCAGCCCGGCGACCGAGCCCTGGAAATAGGTGCCGGCACGCTGACGCTTGGCGAAGATGTTGCCGCCGCCGAACAAGGCGACGGCGGCGATCACCAGAACCACGGCTCCGACGACGAAGCCGCCGACCACCTTTGGATTGGCTTTCGCGGCCATAGGCGTTCTCCTCTCCTGCCGGCGGTTCGTCAGGCGTGTGCCGGCGCCGCTTCGCCGCGGCGCAGGAACTCCCGCACTTTCGGGCTTTCCGCCTCGTCGAGCAGGACTTTCGGGTTTCCGTGCGCGATGGCCGTCCGGCTGTCCGCGTCGAGGAAGACGGCGTTGTCGGCGATGGCGAAAATGCTGGCGAGCTCGTGGGTGACGATGACCACCGTGCTGCCGAGGTTGTCCCGCAGTTCGAGGATCAGGTCGTCCAGGCGGTGCGAACTGAGCGGGTCGAGCCCGGCGGACGGCTCGTCCAGGAACAGGATGTCGGGGTCGAGCGCCATGGCGCGCGCCAGCCCGGCACGCTTGCGCATGCCGCCGCTGATCTCCGAGGGATAGTACTCCTCGAAGCCGCGCAGACCGACCAGCGCCAGCTTCAGCGACACCATCTCCGCCACCTCGCGGGCGTCGAGCGCGGTGTAGAGCGTCAGCGGCAGCGCCACGTTCTCGGCCAGGGTCATGGAACTCCACAGCGCACCGCTTTGGAACAGCACGCCGAAGCGCCGGCTGATCGCCATCTGCCGGTCGGTGCCGCCGCCCCAGAAGCTCTCGCCGTCGTAGAACACGTCGCCGCGCGCCGGCCGGATCAGGCCGATCATGTGCTTGAGCATGGTGCTCTTGCCGCAGCCGCTGTCGCCCATGATGACGAAGATCTCGCCGCGGCGGATGCTGAAGCCGACGTTCCTCTGCACCACATAGGTGCCGAACGCCATGTCCAGGTTCCGCACCTCGATCCTGAAAGCGGCCGATTCCATGCGCGTCCCTCCCCTACAGCCCGACGACGTTGAGAAGGACGGCCACGACGGCATCGCTGATGATGATGTAGACGAGCGCGGTGACGACGGCGGACGTCGCGGCGTTGCCGACCGCCGCCGCGCTGCGTCCCGACTGGATGCCGCGCATGCAGCCGGCCACCGCGACCAGCGCGCCGAACAGCACGCTCTTGCCCCAGCCGATGAAGAAGTCGCTGAAGGCGAAGCTGGCGCGCGTCTGCTCCAGGTAGACGGTGCCGGTGAGGTCGAGCATGCCGATGCCGACCAGAAAGCCGCCGATCATGCCGGCGAACGCCGAATAGAGGTACAGCAGCGGCATCATCAGCATCAGCGCCAGCATGCGCGGCAGCACCAGGAAATCGATGGGCGAGATGCCGAGCGTGGCCAGCGCGTCGATCTCCTCGTTGGCCTGCATGGTGCCGAGCTGAGCCGCGAAGGCCGCGCCGGTGCGCCCGGCCAGCACGATGGCGGTCATGATCGCCGCCATCTCGCGCGTCATCGCCACGGTGACGAGGTTCGCCACATAGATCTCCGCCCCGAAGGTGCGCAGTTGCACGGCGCCCACGAAGGCGAGGATCAGCCCGACCAGCAGCGAGATGACGGAGGCGATGGCCAGCGCCTCCGCCCCGCACTCCTGCACCGTCAGCAGCAGGTCGGAGCCGCGGAAGCGCGCCCGCCGCGTCAGCAGCCGGCCGAAGGACAGCGTCGCCTCACCCAGGAAGGCGAGCGTGTCCTGCGCGCCCTTCCAGCTGCGCAGCGCCCCCTCCCCCACGGCTTCGAGCAGGGATTCCCGCTTTGTGGCGCCCCGCGTCCCGGTCTTTTCCGGCACGGCCAGCGCCAGATCCACCAGCCGCCGGACACCGGCCGGCAGGCCGTTCTTGTCGAAGGCGATCGTCCGCGACCGGCACACGGCCTCCAGACCGGCGATGTAGGAAACCAGCGAGGAATCCCACTGTCCCAGGTCCGCCGCCTGCACCGTCACCCGGCCGGGCGCCGGCTCGCCGGCCACATGCCTGACCGCCTCTTCGACGGATGGCATGCCGTGCTGCACGGCCCAATCACCCGCGCAGTAAACCCCCAGGGTTTGGCCGTCGATCCTTTCGAGACGCACGCGCTCAGGCATGGCGCACCCCATGATTCCGTCCGCGTCTCAATCGATCACGTGGTATCCGCCGTCGATGTAGACGACGAGGCCGGTGAGTTGCCGCGCGGCATCGCTGGCGAGAAAGGCCGCGGTCGGCCCGATGTCGTCGATGGTGACGAGCTGGTGCGTCGGCGCCCGCTCCGCGGCCCGCTCCAGCAGCTCGTCGAAGCGATTGATGCCGGAGGCCGCGCGCGTCGCCAGCGCACCGGGAGACAGCACGTTGACGCGGATCTTCCGGCTCCCCAACTCCGCCGCGAGATAGCGGGAAGAGCTTTCCAGCGCGGCCTTGACCGGTCCCATCATGTTGTACTGCTCGACGACCTGTTCGGAGCCGTAGAAGCTCACGGTCATCAGGCTGCCCCCGTTGGGCATCAGCGGTTCGGCCAGCTTCGCCATGCGGATGAAAGAATGGCACGACACCTCCATGGCGAGCGAGAACCCCTCCATCGAGCAGTCGACCACACGGGCGTGCAGGTCCTCGCGCGGCGCGAAGGCGATGGAGTGCAGCAGGAAATCCAGCCGCCCCCAGCGCTCGCGGATGGCATCGAACACCGCTTCCAGTTCGCCCTTGCGGCGGACGTCGCAGGGCAGCACGAGGCCGGCGCCGAGCTGTTCGGCGAGAGGGCGGACGTGCGGCTCCGCCTTCTCGTTCAGGTAGGTAACCGCCAGATCGGCGCCGAGTTCGCGGAACGCCTTGGCACAGCCGTAGGCGATGCTCTGGTCGTTGGCGATCCCCGTCACGAGACCGCATTTCCCCTCAAGCGTGATCAACGTCATGACTGTAAGCTCCCCTATCGCGGACTCCTGTCGCGGGCAGAGCCGGGCCGGCTGTGGCCGTCAGCTCCCCTTCCGCGTCTGCGCACCTTCCTGCTTGCCGCGCTGGTAGGCCGATTCCTCGGTTTTCTTGTGATGGTCGTAGATCAGTCCGCCGGCCAGGCCAGCCCCGGCCCCGATGGCGGCGCCCATGCCGGCGTTGCCGGCCATGGCCCCGATGAGGGCGCCGCCGGCGGCACCACCGGCCGTGCCGGTGAGTGCGCGCTGCTGCGTCGCCGTCATGTCGCTGCACGCGGCGAGCGGAAGGGCTACGGCCGTGATACGGATGAAGTTCTTGGCATTCATGGCTGCACCACTCTTGCTGGCGTTGGACCGGGCGAGGACGGGCGTCAGGCGCGACAAGGGAAGCGCTGCGCCAGGTAGCGGAACATTCCCTCGACCGGCGGCGTGCTCAGCTGTTGGGGATTCTGGTTCGCCCAGACGACGAAGTCGGCAATCAGCTGGTTGCGCGTGGGCGTCGGGTTGGGCGGACAGAACAAGGGCTTCTTGTCGCCCTCGGCCGCCGTGATGATCTGGTGGTACTGATAAGCCCCGACGGCGAAGCCGTGGCAGAAGTGCAGCGCGGCGACGCCGGTGGTGTCCGTCGGCTTGGCCTCGCACAGGCGCACGAGGTCGCCGGTGGTCTTGACCTGGAAGTTGTTTTCCGTCGGGGCGGGCACGGACTGCGCGCCGGCGGATGCGGCATTCATGACGACCAGGGCGGTCGCGATGACGAGTGCGATGCGGGTTTGCATGATCTTCCCCGGAGTTGTCCTGGACGCGTTCAGAAATTGCCGACAGGCGCTGTCAGTGTTCGGTGGGCATGCGATGCAAGGGGAGCGCCTTGCCTTGCGCGACATCGACCGCGGTCCGCAGGTCCCGCGCCGCCTGCCGCACACCGCTGCGCGCGGTGTCCATGGCGGTCAGCGTCGCCTCGGTATCGAAGACGGCCGGCGTGTAGCGGCGAACGGCCGCCGCCAGCAGCTTGGAGGTCTGGGCGTCGTAGATCTCGGTGGCGACGACCAGCGAACCGGTGAAGGCACCGCTTCCCCCGGACGCCCCCTGAACGGCGCTGGACACCGCTCCGATGGGCAGGATCCGCGAGGATGTGGCGGGGGCGGGAGCCCCTTCCTCGACGCTGACGAGCTTCATGACGATGCGCGCGGTGCCGGGAGCGGTGCGCGTCGTGACCGTGTAGGACGATCCCAGCGCGCGCCGGGATTCGTCCGTCAGCATGCTTGCGAGGTCATTGAGCTGGGAAGCGTTCAAGCCGGCGAAACTGGCCTCGGGGCCTTGATAGATGGAGACCGGCTCGACGATGAAGTGCGTGTATTTCTTGAAGTCGACGTTCTGAACCTTGTACAGCCATGCCCCCGGCCGATCCGGGTCCTGGCGCATGGACGTCGCCGATGCCATGTCTGCGGGCCGCTGTGTCATTTCGGAAGGAGTTGAGCACCCCACCAGGCCGGCGACGCTCAGAGTTCCAATCAGAGCTCCGAAGCATTGTGTGAAGGGCTTCATGGCCGTATCCTTGGAAGTGGAAGTCGGTTCCAAGTACCATTCAGCACCACCACACGACCGGATCATAAGTAGCAATCGTCAGGATGGGCCCGTGCTACGGTAACGCGGCTCGGTTCCATGGGCCGGATCGCTCACTCCTCCTACAGGTTTTCAGCGCCCGTCGGTGGACGCCCATTGCGGAGAGATGGTAAGGCCAGCCTTCTGCAAGCCTTCGACGATCTTGGCGATGGTGGCCGGAGCGATGTTCCGCCGCTCGAACTCGACTATGGCCTTGTCGCCGTACTTGGGATCCAGCCGCAGTATTTCCCCTACCTCGTAGGCGGCGTCATCCGTGCGGCCGGTTTGTCCGTAAATCATGGCGAACACCACGTGCGAGAGGATCACGTTGCGCAGTTCCAGCCGCCGGGCTTCCGCCAGCGCCTCGTCGTATCGGCCATGCACGTAATGGTACAGCGCAAAGATGATACGGTACCAATTCGGATTGTCCGGATTGCGTGCGAACGCCTGCTGTATCAGCGGGATGCCCCGCTCCCAATTGCCAAGCAAGCTGTAGCAGCGGCCAAGTTCGGCGAGGATGTCGCTGTCGTTCGGGGCGAGTGCGAGTGCCCGCTCATACGCGATGATGCTGCTCTCCGGCTCGCGGTGCAGCCAATAGGCTAGCCCCATCGCCTGGTACGGCAGAGGATTGTCGGGTGTCAGCGACACCGCGTGCGCCGCCAGTTGCAGACCGGCCGAAACCGGATCGGGACGCGCGCTGACCGGGTTGAAGCCGAGCCGGGCTTCGTCCACGTAGACCATCGCCAGGGCCGCCCATGCGTCCGCGTAAAGCGGATCGGTCTTGATCGCGCGCTCGAGGCAGCCCCTGACCTGGGCGTGCATCTCCACGTTCAACTGCCGCCAGTACTGCCGCGTCCGCAGCATGCATTCATAGGAAGACAGGGCGTTGGGAGCGCGCGCGGCGCTCGCCTGCACCTCCTCCTTGTAGATCACACCGTTCGACTGTGCCAAGGCAGCAGCCACCTGACCGGCAATGTCCTGCCGAACATCGCTTGCATTGGAAGACGTGACGGTGCCGCGGTAGCTGTTGGACCAGATGTAGCGTTTGTCCTTGGCGTTTATCAACGAAACGCTGATCTGGACCTGATCGCCGCTCTGAGCGACGCTGCCCTTCAGGACGTAGTCGAGGGTGACGCCGGGCCCAGCCCTGTTCGGTTCCGAGTCGTTGCGGTGATGGAAAGCCGTGTCGGTACCGAAGACGAACACGCTTTTGAACTGGACCAGCGCACCGATCAGATCCTCGGTGAATCCATCGGCGAAAACATCCTGCGCCGGATTTCCGGTACCGTTCGCAATGGGCAGCACCATAAGAGACGGGCCGCGCATCGTGGCCCCCTGAATGGTCTGCTTGTGGAGCGGCAGCCCCATGACGGCGAACCACACGGACGCCAGCAGCAGCACACATATGACCGCAAGGCCCGCCCCAGCGAGGACAAGCCGTCGCCGGCGCGTGTCGAGGAGGCGGAAAGGCAGCGGTGCTTCGGCCATCTCCGGCGCGGGGGAAGCGTTGCCTTCCTCCACGATCACAATGCCCGGCCGCTCGTCGTGAGCTGGATTGTCGAGCCGTTCCGCCAGGGCTACGTCCTGCACCATGATGAAGTGCGGGACGTAGCCGCCCTTCGGGATCGTTATATGGACAGGGTCTTCGGCGCCTTCGGTCAGGTAATACTGCTCCAGACATCGCCGGATCCGGCCGGCCTGGATGCGGACCACCGGATCGAGCAGCGGGTCGAAGTTCTGGTCGCGATCGAACACGTCCATCGCGATGGTAAAGGCCTTGATCCGATCGGCGTGACCAGCCTGCGTCTCTTGCACGACGAATTTCAGAAATCGGCTCTTCCTTGCGGACCCTCGAAACCCCCGACTGGCCAGGACGCGCTCCAGCGCATCCTCTATGAGCTGCGGTGGAACCGCGTCATCACAAGCCTCGTGCATCGTGTCCCCCTCAGCCTCTCGTCGACGGCCCCCCGGCAACGCCCCCCGGCTCTTGATCGGCTGTGATCGCCCACCGGGCGTGGAGACACCGCTCCGCCGGTGAAAGGCCCCCGCCAATCTTGGATTCGGCAATCTGTAAGACTCGAACCCAACGGCCAGCGAACCGTCAGCATAGCCGTTCTTATTCCCGGATCTCCTGGGAGAGACGGCGCATTTAACGAAAGACTTTATCCTCCAAGTTTGCGCGATATGGAACTGTCGCCAACGGCATACACCCACAAGCCCGCCCCGCGCATTTCCCACCTCTTTCGGTCTTGCTCCTACATTTCTAGATGTATGCGCACCAGGACTTACCTGCCCGATACCGTATCCAAGTGAACTGTTGCACCCTTCAAGACGGAGCGCCTCCGTCGCAGGCTTCATCCAAACGAAACCACACGGGCTTCCCGACATCGGCTCAGACCAGCGAGCGCCTCCATGCCAAGCGAGAGCATCCATGTCGGACAAGACCCAACACGTGGCGGAGCGGTTTCCAGACCTGGCGCAGGCGGTCAAGCAGTACGCCTCGGACAACCGCTTCTTCCGCAGCTTGTGCGAGGACTATGGGGAAGCCGTTGAAATGCTGCGTCGCTGGGAAAAATCAGACGACTCCGAAGCATCTGCGCACTTCGCCGCGTGTCGCGAACTCATCGCAGAACTTGAGCAGGAGATTCTGGCCGAACTTCAACTCTGGAACGAGGGGGGCGCGCCCCCCAGCGCGGGGGTGAAACTGTAGCCGGCAAACGCTCCAGCACGAAAGGACACGCAATGAACGACCCGTGGCAACAACTCCTCACGACGTGGCTTTCCGCCTGGACCGGTGGGGCTCCCTCTCCCTTCACCGCTTCCGCTGACACAGCCCACAGGAGGGCCGGAGACACCGGCCGGCCGGAGCTTCCGCCCTCCCCCATGCCGATCCAGCAATTCGTCGAGTACGGTATCGACGCGATGCAGCGCTGGATCCTGACCCTCGACGTCATGCGCCGCCGCGGCGAGCAGTTCCTTGAGCATGCGGAACAAGGAAAGCCCCCGGTCCTGACCTTCCGGCACGAGATGGTGATGGACGGCCGCAAGCTGAAGCGGCCGTGCAACTACATGCTGCTGCGCATCCTGCCGGATTCCACGGTCCAGACCGATCCGGCCATGCGTCCCTTCGTCATCGTCGACCCTCGCGCCGGCCACGGCCCCGGCATCGGCGGCTTCAAGCCGGACAGCCAGATCGGCGCAGCGCTCGCCGCCGGCCATCCCTGCTACTTCATCGGCTTCTTCCCTGAACCGGTCGAAGGCCAGACGCTGGGCGACGTCGGCATGGCCGAAGCTGCCTTCATCGAACACGTCGGCAAGCTCCACCAGCACGCCGAAGGCAAGCCCTGCGTCATCGGCAACTGCCAGGCCGGCTGGGCGGTGATGGCCTTGAGCGCGGTCCGGCCGGAGCTGATGGGGCCGATCATCATCGCCGGCTCGCCGCTGTCCTACTGGGCCGGCGTGAGGGGCCAGAACCCCATGCGCTACCAGGGCGGGCTCTATGGCGGCGCGTGGCTCGCCGCACTGGCCAGCGACCTCGGCAACGGCCGCTTCGACGGGGCGCATCTGGTCGGCAATTTCGAGAAGCTCGACCCGGCCAACACCTATTGGAAGAAGGCGTACAATCTGTACGCGTCCATCGACACGGAAGCCGAACGCTATCTGGAGTTCGAAAAGTGGTGGAGCGGCTTCTTCCTCCTCAACGGCGAGGAGATCGAGACGATCACCGACGAGCTGTTCGTCGGCAACAAGCTCACCAGCGGCGGCATCGTCCGCAACGGCCGGCGGCTCGATCTGCGGAACATCCGCTCGCCGATCCTGATCTTCGCGTCGTTCGGCGACAACATCACGCCGCCGCAGCAGGCGCTGGGCTGGATTCTCGACCTGTATGACGACGTGGAGGAGATCCGCTCGCACGAGCAGACCATCGTCTATAACCTGCACCACGACATCGGGCATCTCGGGATCTTCGTGTCCGGCCGCGTGGCGAAGAAGGAAACCGCCGAGTTCGTCGAGAACATCGACCTCATCGACCTGCTGCCGCCCGGCCTCTACGAACTGATCATCGAGCCGAAGAACCCCGACGCCCCCGGCGCCGAACTGGTCGCCGGCAACTACGTCACCCGCTTCGAGCCGCGCACGCTCGACGACATCCGCGGCCTCGGCACCAACAGCCCGGAGGACGACCGCCTCTTCGCCACGGTCGCCCGCATCTCGGAAATCAACAAGGGCCTGTACGAGACCTTCGCCCGGCCGGTCATCCGTGGCGCCGTCACCGAGCCGATGGCGGAATGGCTGCGCCAGACCAACTCGGCGCGCATGCAGTACACCCTGTTCTCGCACCTCAACCCCTTCATGGCGCCGGTCGAGCAACTCGCCCAATGGGTGCGGGAGAACCGCCGCCCGGTGGACGCCGGCAATCCGTTCCTGAAGGCGCAGACCATGATGTCCGACGGGATCGTGCGGGCGCTCGACGGCTGGCGCGACCAGCGCGACGCCGCCGTCGAGCGCTTGTTCCTGGGTGTGTACGGCTCGCCGCTGATACAGGCGCTGGTCGGGCTGGCGGCACCGGGCGAGGAGGCCCACCCGCCGCACATCAGCGACGAGGCGTTCGACGCCCTGTTCGAGAAGAAGATGGCCGAGATCAAGGCCCGCGTCGCCGAGGGCGGAATGCGGGAAGCGCTGTTCCGCGTGCTGATCTACGCGCGCCGGCGCGAGGGCGCGCTGGATGAGCGCACCTTCCAGATGCTGCGGAAGGTCCGCGACGAGCATGACGGCGCCGAGCACCAGCCGCTGGAGGTGGTGCGCGCGACCTTCCGCGAGCAGGTCTTCCTCATGCAGATCGACGAAGCCGCCGCCATGGCCGCCTTGCCTCGGCTGCTGTCCAAGGAGCAGGACCGCAAGGAGGTCGTGGCGCTGGCCGAGCGGATCCTGTCGGCCACAGGCCCGCTCACGGCCGAGCAGCGCACCCGCCTCGGCCGGGTCGAGACCTTGCTGTCCCTGGAGGACGGGGCCGACCTCGAGGCGCATCTGCGTGCCCTCCCGCGGGGCGAACAGTCCTCGGTCACCAAGGCGGCCGCCGAAATCAGCAAATCCGCTCGGATCCGCACGCCGCGCGCCGAAAAGGCGAAATGACGCCGTCGCGACGTGTCAGGCCCGAAGTGCCAGAAAGGAGAACCGCGCCATGAGCAATGCCACCCAGCAGCCCAAGACGGGCACCGCCAACCCGGCCCCCGACCTCGACGATCTGGTCACGCCCGAGGAACTCCGCCGGCTCACCGAGGAGCACGAGATGGCATTGCTCCGCGAGGCCCTGGAGCGGGACAAGAAGCGCGAGAAGGAGCATGAGGGCGTCCGCGACGCCTTCATGAACCAGCATGTCCGCCCGGACGCCAAGGAACGCTTCACCCGCGCGGTGCGCGAAGCCGCGCAGCGCGGCGTGAAGGAAATCCAGGTCGCTCGCTTCCCCAGCAGCTATTGCTCCGACGGCGGCCGGGCCATCAACAATTTCGAGCCGGACTGGCCGAACACCCTGACCGGCTACGCCCACGAGGCCTACGAGGTCTACGACCGGTACCTCAAGCAGAAGGGCTACAGGCTCCGGGCGCAAGTGCTGGACTATCCGGGCGGCATGCCCGGCGACGTCGGCCTCTTCCTGCGCTGGTGACGGAGGAGATGCGCCATGGCCGACAGCCAACCCCAAATGGACGGGCCTTCAGACGGATCATCCACGCGCCGGCATGAGAAGTACGAACGGCTCGTCGCGGCGTGCCGGGACATCCCGCCGGTTCCAACGGCGGTGGTCCATCCCTGCGACGCCACCTCGCTGGGCGGAGCGGTGGACGCGGCGAAGCAGGGCTTCATCACGCCGATCCTGGTCGGCCCCGTCGACCGCATCCGGGCCGTGGCCGCGGAGGCCGGCATCGACGTATCGCCCTACGAGATCGCCGACGCCCCGCACAGCCACGCCGCCGCCGCCCTGGCGGTGGAGCTGGTGCGCCAGGGGCGCGCGCAGCTTCTCATGAAGGGCAGCCTGCACAGCGACGAGCTGCTGGCCGCCGTGGCGAAGCGGGATGCCGGGCTGCGGACCGAGCGGCGCATCAGCCACGTCTTCATCATGGACGTGCCGACCTACCCGAAGCCGCTCTTCATCACCGACGCCGCGGTGAACATCGCGCCGACGCTGGAGGAGAAGCGCGACATCATCCAGAACGCCATCGATCTGGCGCGCGCGCTGGGCAACGAGTGCCCCAAAGTGGCGATCCTGTCGGCGGTGGAGACCATCAACCCGAAGATCCCCTCCACCGTGGAGGCCGGGGCGCTGTGCAAGATGGCCGACCGCGGCCAGATCACCGGCGGCCTGCTGGACGGCCCGCTGGCGCTCGACAACGCCATCAGCCCGGAGGCGGTGCGCATCAAGGGGATCACCTCCCCGGTCGCCGGACAGGCGGACATCCTGATGGTGCCCGACCTGGAGGCCGGCAACATGCTGGCCAAGAACCTGACCTTTCTGGCGAACGCCGATGCCGCCGGCGTCGTGCTCGGCGCGCGGGTGCCGGTCGTGCTGACCAGCCGCGCCGACAGCGTGATGACGCGCATGGCGTCCTGCGCCGTGGCGGCGCTGTACGCGCACCGGCTGCGGCTGGCGCAACCGGTCAAGGGGTGAACGCCATGGCCGACACCATCCTCGTCATCAACGCCGGGTCATCGAGCATCAAGTTCCAGCTCTTCGACATCACGGCCGAAGGGGATAAGGACGGGCTCTGCGTGCGCCTGCGCGGACAGATCGAGGGCATCGGCACCAGCCCCCGGCTGGTCGTCCAGGGCGACGCCGAGACGCTGTCCGCCGACGGCGTGCCCGGCGCCATGGCCTTCCTCGGCGGCTGGCTGCGGGAGCGGCTGGGCGGCACGCTCCCGGCGGGGATCGGGCACCGGGTCGTCCACGGCGGGCCGGCCTACGACGCCCATGTGGCGGTGGACGACGAGGTGGTCGCCACGCTGGAGCGTTACGTCCCGCTCGCCCCGCTGCACCAGCCCAACAATCTGGCGCCGATCCGGGCGATCCGCGCCCAGATGCCCGACATGCTCCAGGTGGCGTGCTTCGACACCGCCTTCCACCGCCGCCATTCCGAGCTGGCCGACCGCTACGCGCTCCCCGAGGAGCTGTACCGGGAGGGCGTGCGCCGGTACGGCTTCCACGGGCTGAGCTACGAGTACATCGCCCGTCGCCTGCCGGAGGTTGCCCCAGTCCTTGCCGCCGGGCGCGTCGTCGTCGCCCATCTGGGCAGCGGAGCCAGCATGTGCGCCATCCAGGACGGGCGCAGCGTCGAGAGCACCATGGGCTTCACCGCCCTGGACGGGCTGCCCATGGGGACCCGGCCGGGCCAGCTGGACCCCGGTGTCGTGCTGTACCTGCTGGACAAGGGCATGGACGCCCGCGCCGTCGAGCGGCTGCTCTACCACGACTGCGGCCTGAAGGGGCTGTCCGGCATCAGCAACGACGTGCGCGACCTGCTCGCCAGTTCGGACCCGCGCGCCGCGCTGGCGCTGGAGTACTTCACCCATCGCGCCAGCCTCGCCATCGGGTCGCTGGCGGCGGCCATGGGCGGCATCGACGCGCTGGTCTTCACGGCCGGCATCGGCGAGCGCGCGCCGGCCATCCGCAAGGCCATCGCGCAGCGGGCGGGCTGGCTCGGCCTGACGCTCGACGAACAGGCGAACGAGACGGGCGCGCTGCGCATCACGGCGCCGGACAGCCGGGTCGGGGGCTACGTCATCCCGACCGACGAGGAACGGATGATCGCACTCCACACCCTCGCCATCCTCAAGCGGCGGCGCGCCGCCTGACCCCGCCCGCGGAAGGAAGAAGGATCGCGGACATGCCATGGACCAAGCCCCCGGCAATCGTCGCCCCTCTCATGCTCACGGGCCTCATGCTTATGGGCTGTGAACAGCCCACGCCGCCCGCCGCCGAGGCGATGCTCGTCCGCGCCGTGCCGGTGCAGGTGACGCAGTTCGACCGCACCGCCGCCCTCACCGGCGATATCCAGGCGCGCCGCGAGAGCAACCTGGGCTTCCGCGTCGCCGGCAAGGTCATCGAGCGGCCCGTGGACGTCGGCATGCGGGTGAAAAACGGCGACCTGCTGGCACGGCTGGACAGTCAGGACCAGACGAATGCCGTCAAGTCCGCGGAATCCGACGTCGCCGCGGCGCAGGCCGCCATCGAGCAGAGCCGGACGCAGGAGGAACGCCAGCGCAAGCTGCTGGCCGACGGCTTCACCACCAGGGTCCAGTACGACAACGCGCAGCGCCGCTTCGCCCAGGCGCAGGCGGAGCTGAGCTCGGCCGAGGCGAAGCTGGGGACTGCCAAGGACACGCTGTCCTACACCGAGCTGCGGGCCGACCGCGACGGCGTCATCACCGCCAAGGGGGCGGAGCCGGGGCAGGTGGTCGCCGCCGGGCAGATGGTGCTGCGGCTGGCCGACCCCGCGGAACGGGAAGCCGTCTTCCAAGTGCCGGGCACCGCGTTGCGCATCGAAGGGCAGACGGGGCCGCCGAAGGTGGAGGTCCGTCTGGTCGACAACCCCGACACCGTCACCGAGGGCACCATCCGCGAGGTGTCGCCCGGCGTCGATCCGGTCACCCGCACCTACACCGTCAAGGTCTCCCTGCCCGACGCGCCCGAGGCGTTCCTGCTGGGCTCCTCCGTCGCCGGGCGGGCCAAGCTGCCGGCGCGGCCGGTGGTCAACCTGCCCTCCTCCGCGCTCTTCCAGACGGTGGCGGGCGAGCCGGCCGTCTGGGTGGTGGCGCGGCCGGCCGACACGGTGAGCCTGCGGCCGATCTCGGTCCTGCAATACGACACCGGCACGGTGACGGTGGCGAGCGGCCTGGACGCCGGCGACATGGTCGTGATCGGCGGCGTCCAGAAGCTGCGCTCCGGACAGAAGGTGACCATCAAGCAAGGGAGCGGCGCATGACCATGGCTGGACCACGCGCGCGATGGCTGCCGGCGGCGCTGTTCGCCGTGCCCCTGGCGCTCACCGGATGCGAGAAGGCGTCCCACCACGAGGCTGAGGCGCCGGTGATCCGCCCCGTGCGCTCCGTCACCGTCGAACCGGTGACCTTCCGCCTGCCCGCCCAGGTGACCGGCACCATCGAGGCGCGGGCCGACGCGGATCTGGGCTTCCGCATCGCCGGCAAGCTCATCGAACGGAAGGTCGAGGTGGGTGACCGGGTCAAGGCCGGCGCCGTTCTCGCCCGGCTGGACGACCAGGACCAGCGCAACGCGCTGCGCACCGCCGAGGCCAACCGGTCCGCCACGCAGGCCGAGCTGGTGCAGGCCCGCAACGAGGAAAACCGCAAGCGCCAGTTGCTGGCCAACGGCAACACCTCGCAGATGCTCTATGACGCGGCACTGCTGGCGATGCGCACGGCGGAGGCCAAGCTCGTGGCGGTCGAGGCGGCACTCCAGTCCGCCCGCGATCAGGTCGGCTACACCGAACTCCACGCCGACCGCGACGGCGTGGCGACCGCGGTCGGCGCCGAGCCCGGACAGGTGGTCGAGGCCGGGGAGATGGTGGTGCGGGTGGCCCAGCCGGAAGAGCGGGAGGCCGTCTTCAACATTTCGGAAACCGGCATCCGCACGGTGCCGAAGGACCCGGTGGTGGAGGTCGCCCTGGCCGGCGCGCCGGACATCATGGCGACGGGCCGCGTGCGCGAGGTCTCGCCGCAGGCCGACCCGGTCACCCGGACCCACACCGTGCGCATCACGCTCCTGGACCCGCCCGACGCCCTGCGGCTCGGCTCGACGGTGACCGGCCGCCTGAAGCAGCAGCCCGCCCCGGTGGTCGAGCTGCCGGAAACGGCGGTGTTCGAAGAGGGCGGGAAGAATTTCGTCTGGGTCGTCGATGCGAAGGCCCAGGCCGTCCACCGCCGCCCGGTCACCATCCGGCCCAGGGACGGCGGCGGCCCGGTCATCGTCACCGAGGGCCTGGGGCGCGGCGACATCGTGGTCACGGCCGGCGTGCGCAGCCTGACGGAAGGGCAGCGGGTCCGGCTTTCCCAGAAGATCGAAACGGCGGCGGCACCATGACTGGCTTCAATCTCTCCGAGTGGGCTCTGAACCACCGCTCCTTCGTCTGGTACCTGATCCTCTCGCTGACGCTGGCGGGCGGCTTTTCCTACATGAAGCTCGGCCGCGAGGAGGACCCGGCCTTCACCATCAAGACCATGGTGGTCCGCACCGACTGGCCCGGCGCCACGATCGACGACACCATGAATCTGGTGACCGATCCCATCGAGAAGAAGCTGGAGGAGATCCCCTACCTCGACTACGTCAAGAGCTACACCAAGCCCGGCGTGTCGGTGGTCTACGTCAACCTGAAGGACTACACGCCGGCCCCGGCCGTCCCCGACCTCTGGTATCAGGTCCGCAAGAAGATCGCCGACATGAAGGGCACCCTGCCGCAGGGCGTGGTCGGGCCGGCCTTCAACGACGAGTTCGGCGACACCTTCGGCACGGTCTACGCCTTCACCGCCGACGGCTTCAGCTACCGCGAACTGAAGGACTACGCCGAGACCGCGCGGGCCGAGCTGATGCGGGTGCGGGACGTGGGCAAGGTGCAGTTCACCGGCGTCCAGGACGAGAAGATCTACCTGGACTTCTCTACGCGCCAGCTCGCCGCCATGGGCATCGACCGCGAGCAGGTCATCGCCGAGCTTCAGGCCCAGAACGCCGTGGCGCCGGCCGGCGTGGTCCAGGCCGGCGACGAGAAGGTCACGGTGCGGGTCAGCGGCGCCTTCGCCTCGGAAGAGAGCCTGCGCGCCATCAGCCTGCGCGCCAACGGCAAGTTCTACCGGCTGGCCGACCTCGCCCAGGTGCGGCGCAGCTACGCCGACCCGCCCGCGCCGATCTTCCGCTACAACGGCGAACCGGCCATTGGCATGATCATCTCCATGGCGGCCGGCGGCAACGTGCTGAATTTCGGCGAGGGCATCCACGAGCGGATGCGGCAGGTGGAAGCCAACCTGCCCGTGGGCATCGGCGTCCATCTCGTCGCCAACCAGTCCGTGGTGGTCGAGGAGTCGGTCGCCGGCTTCACCAAGGCGCTGAAGGAAGCGGTCATCATCGTCCTGGCCGTCAGCTTCGTCAGCCTGGGGCTGCGCGCGGGTCTGGTGGTGGCGACCTCGATCCCGCTCGTCCTGGCGATGACCTTCATCGGCATGGAGTTCTACGGCATCGCGCTCCAGCGCATCTCGCTGGGCGCCTTGATCATCGCGCTGGGCCTGCTGGTGGACGACGCGATGATCACCGTCGAGATGATGATCACCAAGCTGGAGGAAGGCAGCGCCCTGGAGAAGGCGGCGACCTTCGCCTACACCTCCACGGCGTTCCCCATGCTGACCGGCACGCTCATCACCGTGGCCGGCTTCATCCCCATCGGCTTCGCCCAGGGCGGTGCGGCGGAATACTGCTTCACGCTGTTCGCGGTGGTCGCCATGGCCCTGCTGTTCTCCTGGATCGTGGCGGTCATATTCGCGCCGCTCATCGGGGTGAACGTGCTGCGCGCCAATGTGGTGAAACAGCATTCCCACGAGCCCGGCCGGCTGATGCGCCTGTTCCGGTCGATCCTGCGCATCGCCATGCGGGCGCGCTATCTGGTGATCCTTGCGACGGTCGCGCTGTTCGCGCTGTCCGTGTTCGGCATGCGCTTCGTCCAGCAGCAGTTCTTCCCCGCCTCCGACCGGCCGGAGCTGCTGGTCAACCTGACGCTGCCGCAGACCGCCTCGATCAAGGCGACGCGCGGCGTTGTGGACCGCTTCGAAAAGGTGCTGGCCGCCGACCCGGACGTCGAGCACTGGAGCTTCTACGTCGGCCAGGGCGCGGTGCGCTTCTACCTGCCGCTGGACGTCCAGCTCGCCAACGACTATTTCGCCCAGGCGGTGGTGGTCACCAAGGGCTATGCCGTCCGCGAGGCCGTCCGCGCGCGGCTGGAGAAAGTCCTGGTCGAGGAGTTCTCCGACCTCAACACGCGCGTCAGCCCGTTGGAGATGGGTCCCCCGGTCGGCTGGCCGATCCAGTACCGCGTGTCCGGCCCCGATGTGGGCGAGGTGCGCGCCCTCGCCGCCCGCATGGCCGACACCATCGGCACCAACCCCTACACGCTGCTGATCAACTACGACTGGAACGAGCCGTCGAAGGTCGTGCGCGTGGACGTGGACCAGGACAAGGCCCGCCAGCTCGGCATCAGCTCCAAGTCGCTGACCCAGGCGCTGAACGCCACGGTATCGGGCACCGCCTTCACCCAGGTGCGCGACGGGATCTACCTGATCGACGTGGTGGCCCAGGCGAGCAATGCCGAGCGCAGCTCCATCGAGACGCTGCGCAACCTCCAGGTCGCCATTCCCGATGGCCACACCGTGCCGCTGGGAGAGGTCGCGACCCTGCGCTACGACCTGGAGCAGCCGCTGGTCTGGCGGCGCGCGCGGCTGCCGACGATCACCGTCCAGGCCGATCTGGTGCCGCCGCTCCAGGCCGCCACGGTGGTGCGACAGCTTGCCCCCGTGGTGGACGAGCTGCGGCGCAGCCTGCCGCCCGGCTATTCCATCGAGGCCGGCGGCACGGTGGAGAACAGCGCCAAGGGCATGGCGTCGATCACCGCGGTCTTCCCGATCATGATCTTCGTCATGCTGACCATCCTGATGATCCAGCTGCAGGGCTTCCAGAAGCTGTTCCTGGTGATCAGCGTTGCGCCGCTCGGCCTGATCGGCGTGGTCGCGGCTCTGCTGCCGACCGGCACGCCGCTGGGCTTCGTCGCCATCCTCGGCGTGGTGGCGCTGATCGGCATGATCGTCCGCAACTCGGTCATCATGATCGCCCAGATCGACGAGCATCTGGCAATGGGCGAGCATCCCTGGGATGCGGTGATCAACGCCACCATGCACCGCGTGCGGCCGATCCTGCTGACCGCCGCGGCGGCCAGCCTGGGCATGATCCCGATCGCGCCGGAGGTCTTCTGGGGCCCCATGGCCTACGCGATCATCGGCGGTCTGATGGTGGCGACGCTGCTGACGCTGCTGTTCCTGCCGGCCCTCTACGTCGCCTGGTTCCGCATCAAGGAGCCCGAAGCCTCGGCACGCGACGCCGCCATGCCGAGACGCGACGACGCGATCCACCCCCACCCGCACGGACCGACGCCAACGCCGACACCGACGCGCGGCGCGTGACCCCATCAACGCACAACCGCACACCATGGAGAGCCAAATGCCGGAAGCTGGTGAACATCGCCGAATGGGCGGAACGGCCGAACACGCCCGGCTCGAGCAGGCGCGCGAGCGGAACGTCCCCTGGCTGACATGGGGTCCCTATCTCAGCGAGCGGCAATGGGGGACGGTGCGCGAGGATTACAGCAATTCCGGCGACAGCTGGGCCTACTTCCCGCACGACCACGCCCGCTCCCGCGCCTACCGGTGGGGGGAGGATGGCTTGGCCGGCATCTCCGACGACCGCCAGCGGCTGTGCTTCGCGCTGGCGCTGTGGAACGGCCGCGACCCCATCCTCAAGGAGCGCCTGTTCGGGCTGGTCAATTCCGAGGGCAACCACGGCGAGGACGTGAAGGAATACTATTACTACCTCGACAGCACGCCGACCCACTCGTACATGAAGTATCTCTACAAGTACCCGCAGGCGGCGTTCCCCTACGTCGACCTGATCGAGACCAGCCGGCGGCGCAACCGGAACGATCCCGAATACGAGCTGATCGACACCGGGATCTTCGAGGGCAACCGCTATTTCGACGTGTTCGTGGAGTATGCCAAGGCGTCCCCCGATCAGATCCTCATCCAGATCACCGTCCACAACCGAGGCCCCGAGGCCGCCGAGCTTCACGTCCTGCCGACGCTGTGGTGGCGCAACCGCTGGTCCTGGGCGGGAGCCACGGAACCGAAGCCGACGCTCCAGGAGGCCCCCGGCTCCGCCGGCCGGCGCACGGTCAAGGCCGTCGATCCCGAGGGAGGGGAATGGACGCTCCACTGCGACGACGCACCAACTCTCCTCTTCACCGAGAACGAAACCAACGCGGAGCGCCTGTTCGGCAGCCCGAACCCCAGCCCCTACGTGAAGGACGGCATCGACTCCTGCGTCGTCCACGGCCGGACCGAGGCCGTCAACCCACAGAAGACCGGCTCGAAGGCGGCGGCGCACTACACCCTGACCCTCGGCCCATCGGAAAGCCGCGTCTTCCGCCTGCGGCTTGATGCCGGAACCGGAGACGAGACCGCCGACCCGTTCGGCCCGGCCTTCGCGGAGATGGTCGAAACCCGGCGCGGCGAGGCCGACGCGTTCTACGCCGCGCTCACCCCGCCCTCGCTCGGGGCCGACGCCGCCAACGTGATGCGCCAAGCCCTGGCGGGCATGCTGTGGAGCAAGCAGTTCTACCAGTACGACGTCGGCGTCTGGCTGCAAGAGCACGGCGCCAGTCCGTTCCGGCCGATCCGCAAGGCAGCGCCACGCAACGACCATTGGCACCACATGCACAACGCCGACATCATTTCGATGCCGGACAAGTGGGAATACCCCTGGTACGCGGCGTGGGACCTCGCCTTCCACGTCATCGCCCTGTCCCTGGTCGATGCGGACTTCGCCAAACAGCAGCTCGACCTGATAGTGCGCGAACGCTACCTGCACCCGAACGGCCAGCTTCCAGCCTATGAGTGGAACTTCGGCGACGTCAACCCGCCGGTCCACGCTTGGTCCAGCATCTTCACGTACCGCATGCTCAAGGCGCGCGGCCGCGAGGAGGATCTGCGCTGGCTGGAGCGGATCTTTCAGAAACTGCTGCTCAACTTCACCTGGTGGCTCAACCGCAAGGACCGCGAGGGCCGGAACGTCTTCGAGGGCGGCTTCCTCGGGCTCGACAACATCGGCGTGTTCGATCGCAGCGCACCGCTGCCGACCGGCGGGTATCTGGAGCAGGCCGACGGCACCGCCTGGATGGCCCTGTTCAGCCTGAACATGCTGGAGATCGCGGCGGAGCTGACCGCCGACAACCCGATCTACGCGGACATGTGCATCAAGTTCTCGGAGCATTTCCTGTGGATCGCCTCCGCCATGACGCGCCTGGGCGACGACAAGGGGATGTGGGACGAGGAGGACGGCTTCTTCTACGACGTGCTGCGCCTGCCCGACGGGCGGGCGGAGCGCCTCAAGGTCCGCTCCATGGTGGGGCTGCTGCCGCTGTGCGCAGTCTGCGTCTTCGACGGCGCCCTGCTGGCCGGTCATCCGGAAATCGCCGAGCGTTTCCGTGCCTTCCTCGACGAGCGGTCGGACATGGTGGGGGCGATGCACGACCCGCGCGTTCCCGGCCACGCCGGCCGCCGCCTCGGCTCCATCCTGAACGAGGACCGGCTGCGCCGCGTGCTGGCCCGCATGCTGGACGAGCGGGAGTTCCTGAGCCCCTACGGCATCCGTTCGCTCTCCCGCCATCACGCCGAGCACCCTTACGTCTTCCACGCCGGGGGCCGGGAGTTCGGGGTCGGCTACCTGCCGGCGGAGTCCGACACCGGCATGTTCGGCGGCAATTCCAACTGGCGCGGGCCGGTGTGGATGCCGGTCAACGCCCTGATCGTGCGGGCGCTGCTCCAGTACTACATGTACTATGGCGACGATTTCACGGTCGAATGCCCGACCGGGTCGGGCAACCGGATGACCCTCTACCAGGTGGCCGAGGAGATCTCCCGGCGTCTGGCGGCCATCTTCCTCAAGGACCAGGACGGCCGGCGGCCGGTCTATGGCGGTGCCCGGACCTTCCAGGAAGACCCGGAGTGGCGCGACAACATCCTATTCTACGAGTACTTCCACGGCGACAACGGCGCAGGCATCGGCGCCAGTCACCAGACCGGCTGGACGGGCGTGGTCGCCCGCCTGATACACCTCTTCGCCACCAGTTCCGCGGCCGAGGCCCTGAACGAGGGCAAGGGTTCCTATGCGGAGAAGACCGCCACTGGGGCCGCCGCGAAGGCGGCAGCCAAAGTCAACGCGGGGGCCGCGACATGACGGACTTCATTCACGACCGGCGCAGGGCCTATACCGAGCCGCCGGAGGCCCCGGAACGCTTCGAGATGGGCTATGTCCGCAAGGCGCTCGTCCTGTCATTGATGCTGGTGCTGCTGGTCGGCTGCTTCGTCGTGCTCCGGCCCTTCATCGCGGCCATTCTGTGGGCGGTCATCCTGACCTTCAGCACTTGGCCGTTGCACCAGCGCCTCGAACGCGCGCTGGGCGGCCGTACGACGCTGTCGGCGGCCATCATGACGCTGCTGGTCATGGCGCTGCTGGTGGGGCCGCTGGTGGCGCTGGGCGTGCGGCTCTCCGAAAACGCCCTGCTGTTCTTCGAGGCCGCCCAAGGGGCCGTGGACCGCGGGCCGCCGCCCCTGCCGGACTGGCTGGCGAGTATCCCCATCGTCGGCGACTGGATGCATGACGTCTGGCACACGCTCGCCAGCGGCGAGGCGAACCTGCGCTCGTTGATCCAGCCTTATTCCGGCCAGATCCGCGACTGGATTCTGGTGAGCGGCAGCAGCCTTCTCTCGGGCACGTCGTTGATCGCCATCAGCGTCCTGATCGCCTTCTTCCTCTACCGCGACGGCCGCGATGGCGTGCGGCGGCTGCAAAGCGTCATGGGACAGATCGCCGGCTTGCGGGCGCGCCAGTCCCTCGACGTGGCGGCGGAGACGATCAACGGCGTGGTGCACGGCGTCCTCGGCACCGCGCTGGTGCAGGCCATTGCCGCCGCCATTGGCTATCGGATCGCCGGCGTTCCGGGCGCCTTCCTCCTGGGCTTCGTGACCTTCTTCCTGTCGCTGATACCGATGGCCCCCGCGATCATCTGGGTGCCTGCGTCGGTCTGGCTAGCCGCCCAGGGCAACACCACCATGGCCATCTTCCTGGTCGTGTGGGTCGGGCTGATCGTGGGAAGCCTCGACAATATCCTGCGCCCGATCCTCATCGGGCGAAGCAGCGAGCTTCCCTTCGTCGTCATCTTCCTGGGGATTGTCGGCGGTCTCGTCGCCTTCGGCCTGATCGGTATCTTCCTTGGCCCGACCTTGCTGGCGGTGGCATACCGCCTCATCGGCGAATGGAGCGGCGGCGGGCAAAGCGAAGCACAGGCGCAGTGAACCGGCGAAGTGACGGGGGGCAATGCGCCCCCCGGATTTTCGCGCTCTACTGCGAGATGCGATCCATCTGGTTGTTGGCAAAGCTGCCCGGCGGGCCGGCCGCGACGCCGCTCGAGGACCCGCCGAGCGGACTCCAGCCCCGCTCGACGCCGGGGTACATCCCGTTGTCGATCCCGCCGACCGAGCCGGCCCGCCAGATCCGGGACTGAAGGTTCGCCGGGTCCTGTGCCGTCCCATAAGCGGCCGTGTAGTCGCTTGAGCCGGAGCTCCCCATTCCGGCCCCCGACGATCCCGACATGGCTGTGGGATTAAAGCTCTCGCCGGTGTAGCTGCAAGCCGCCACACCAAGACACAGGGTGGAGAGCATCAGAATGCGAATTCTCATAGCAACCCCCATTCAGGTCAAACATCTTTGCGATACCAACCATGTCATTCAATATGTGCAGCGCACAATCTGAAATTAAGTGTTGCCTATCAACTCTTAAGTCCACGAGCAGTTCCTCTTATGGAAATTATGTCCATGCCCTGTGCTGATATTCAGCTACACGGCAGAAGCCGGGTCCGCCATGAGATCCGCAAATTTTCGATCAAAATCTCTCTCAGACCGCCCAGTGTGTTCCTACTTTGACTGGATACACACACAGCAAATGCTTCCAAAGAAGCGGGCTGCTGTTACCGTATCCGCATCAACTGTTGCAACCTTCTATGGCGGGTGCGAACGGGCGCACCATGCGTAAACCTCCCTGACGGCCGCCATGTTCCGGCATTCGTCCCGAGTGCTCCGGCAGTGAACCAGGGCAGGCAACCGGGCGAAGTGGCTCGTTCAGGAGGAGCATGATGACCGTCCGCCGTTTTTTCTCGCATTCCATTCCCATGGCCGTCTTCGTCGCTGGCGGCGTTCTGCTGGCCCCCCTGCCGCACCCGGCGGCCGGGCAGACCCAGACCACCCTCACCAACGTCATACCGCAGGATGCGGAGGTCACCGTCCACGCCAAGATCACCGCGCTGGACCCCGCCCGGCGGCGGGTGACGTTGACCGGGCAGTCGGGCGTGCGGGTGATCCTTCAGGCCGCCCCCTCCGTCCGCCTGGAGATGCTCAAGGTCGGGGACGTGGTGGATGCGCAGTACTACCGCTCCGTCGCCTTTCTGATCTCCCCGCCGGGCACGGCAGCGCCCGAGGACGAGATCCAGCGAACCATCGCCCGCCCGGTCCAGGCACCGGGCGGCGTCGGCGCCCAGACGACCCGCATCAGCGGTCTGATCGTCGGTGTCGATCCCGGCGCGCACAGCATCGACCTCGTCGATCCGACCGGCGGCGCGGTCCTCACCGTCAATGTGACCGATCCCGACCGGCGGGCGGCTTTGCCGGCGCTGAAGGTCGGCGACACCATCACCGCCGTCATCAGCGAGGCACTCGCCGTGTCCATCCTGCCGGCGTCCAAAGGACTGTTCTGAGCATCCGCATCAAGGGGTTCGACCATGAGCTTGGATCAAGACGACACCCTGCCGCTCGATCATCTGGTATCGACCATGGAAGCCCGCATGGACGCCTGGCGCGAACTGCACGCCGCCAGCCGCTCCTGGGCCGCGACCGGCGACGGGAAGGCCAAACAGACGGCCGAGCATCACCTGCGCAGCCTGCGCTCGCTGGAAGAGTTCTATGCCTTCCCCGGCCGGCAGTTCATGGGCAGCCTGGCCGAGCTGGTGGCGGTAGGCGACGCCGCCGGCGCCGCGCGGCTGAGCGCTCGGCTGAGCGCCGCGCTGCTGTCGAAGTCGTACCACAACAATCCCGGTGAGTGGGACAGCGGCGAGGAGTCCGCGCTCGACAGCGCGGACCGGCTTCCGTCGGCCCTGAACGGCAGCGACGGCGAAACGCACCGGCCGTACTTCGAGGTGTTGATCGTCACCCCCACGCCGCAGGCCAAATGGGCCGAGGTGAACCGGGAGATGCACCGGCTGCGCCGCCGCCAGGACCCGTTCGTTTATGAACCGGTGATCGTCGGCAGCTTCGAGGACGCGATGCTGGCCACCGTGCTGAACCCGGCGATCCAGGCCGTGGTGATCTACGACGGCTTCCACTTCGCCTCGCAGCACGACGTGCCGTTGCTCCACCGCTTCCTGGAGGCCCACGTGCCGCCCGGCGCCGCCGACCTGTCCGGCGAGGCGATGACCCCGGCGCTGGTGCGGATGATGAAGAACCTGCGGCCCGAACTGGACCTCTATCTGCTCAGCGACCGCAAGGTCGAGGAGATGGCGGCCAACCCTGAATTCGCCTGCGTGCGCCGCGTCTTCTACGAGGTGGAGGAGGCGCTGGAGATCCACCTCAGCATCCTGAAGGGCATCAACGAGCGCTACGAGGCGCCGTACTTCGACAATCTGAAGAAATACTCGCAGCGCCCGATGGGCACCTTCCACGCGCTGCCGGTCGCCCGCGGCAAGTCGATCTTCAAGTCGAACTGGATTCGCGACATGGGCGAATTCTACGGGCTCAACCTGTTCCTGGCGGAATCCTCGGCCACCACCGGCGGGCTGGACAGCCTGCTGGAGCCGACCGGCAACATCAAGACGGCGCAGGACAAGGCGGCGCGCGCCTTCGGCGCCGACCGCGCCTTCTTCGTCACCAACGGCACCTCGACCTCCAACAAGATCGTCGAGCAGGCGCTGCTGCGCCCCGGCGACATCGTGCTGGTGGACCGCAACTGCCACAAGTCGCACCACTACGGCATGGTCCTGGCCGGTGCACGGCCCGTCTACCTCGAAGCCTATCCGATGATGGACTACTCGATGTACGGCGGGGTGTCGCTGCGCACCATCAAGAAGGCGCTGCTCGACCTCAAGGCGGAAGGCAAGCTGGACCGGGTGCGCATGCTGCTGCTCACCAACTGCACCTTCGACGGGCACGTCTACAACGTGCGCCGGGTCATGGAGGAATGTCTGGCGATCAAGCCGGACCTGATCTTCCTGTGGGACGAGGCGTGGTTCGGCTTCGCGCGCTTCTCGCCCTTCTTCCGCCAGCGCACCGCCATGGGCGCTGCGGCGCTGATCAAGCGGGCGGTCGCCGGGGGCGACTACCGCACGGCTCTGGAGGAGCAGCGGCGCGAGGTCGGCGCAGACCTGGACCCGACCGACACCCGCCTGCTCGACCGGCGCCTGGTGCCCGACCCGGACAAGGTGCGGCTGCGCGTCTACCAGACCAACTCGACCCACAAATCCATGTCGGCGCTGCGCCAGGGCTCGATGATCCTGGTCTGCGACCAGGACTTCCACCACATCGAGGAAGCCTTCCACGAGGCCATCTTCACCCACACCTCGACCTCGCCCAACCTTCAGATCATCGCATCGCTGGACGTGGCCCGGCGCCAGATGGAGCTGGAAGGCTACGAGATGGTCATGAAGGCGACCCAGCTCGCCCTGATCATCCGGAGCGAGGTCAACCGGCACCCGCTGGTGTCGAAGTACTTCCGCGTGCTGGACCTGGACGAGATGGTGCCGGCGGAGTACCGCCAGACCGGCCTGTCCAGCCTGACCAGCACCGACTGGACCAAGGCCATCGAATCCATGTGGAACGACGAGTTCGTGCTCGACCCGACGCGGCTGACGCTGGTGTGCGGCTCCGCCGGGTTCGACGGGACGGCGTTCAAGGGGCTGCTGGCCGAGAAGTACGACATCCAGATCAACAAGACCTCGCGCAACAGCATCCTGCTTCAGACCAACATCAACAACACCCGCAGCGACGTCGCCCACCTGATGAAGGTGCTGGTGGAGATCGCCGGCGGCATCGAGGAGCGGCTCGCCACGGGCGGCGAGGCGGAGGTGGCGGCCTTCCAGGCGCGCGTCACGTCGCTGATGAAGGACGTGCCGGACATGCCCAATTTCAGCCGTTTCCACGACCATTACCGCGAGAATCCGCGCAGCGCCACGAGCGAGGGGGACATGCGGTCCGCCTTCTATCTCGCCTACGACGAGGGCTCCTGCGAGCACGTGAAGCTCAACAGCAAGGACATCGACCGCCGTCTGAAGAGCGGCCCCGAACTGGTCTCCGCCAACTTCGTGATCCCCTACCCGCCGGGCTTCCCGATCATGGTCCCCGGACAGGTCATCACGGCCGAGACGATCGAGTTCATGCGCAAGCTCGACGTCAAGGAGATCCACGGATACCAGGCCTCCCTCGGACTGAAGCTGCTGAACCCGAAGGCGCTGGCACTGCAAAAGGCGGTGCGGATCGAAGTGGCGTAGGCGGGATTCCCCAGCCTTTCGCCCTGTACCCCGGATGGAAAAGAGGTGCGTGATGGACGCGTTCTTCCAATTCCTTCAGGCCAACCCGTTTATCCTGCTGTTCTTCACGGTCGGCGCCGCGGTCGGCATCGGGCGGCTCAGCATCAAGGGATACGGGCTGGGCATGGTCGCCGCGGCCATCGTGGTCGGAGCCGGTCTCTCCATCTGGGCTTCGGTCTATGGCGTTAAGCTTCAGCTCAACGAATGGGCGAAGTCGCTCTTCTACTACCTGTTCATGTACGGGGTCGGCCTGCGGGTCGGCCCCAGCTTCATCAACAGCCTGAAGGGCGACGGGCTGAAGTTCGTCGTCCTCGCCTTCGTCTCCTGCTTTGTCGGACTGGCGATCGTCGTCGGCGGCGCCCGCCTGTTCGATCTGCCGACGGGGGCCGCGGGCGGCATGCTGGCCGGATCACAGACCATGTCGGCGGCCATCGGTTCGGCCGAGCAGGCGGTGACCTCTGGCGTCCTCAAACTGCCGGATGGCACCACGCCCGAGCAGGTCAGCGCCATGATCGCGCTCTCCTACGGCATCACCTACATCTGGGGCACCGTCGGCATCATCCTGATCTGCAAGTACCTGCCGCGCTGGTGGGGCGTGGACGCCAAGGCCGCCGCCGCCGAGTACGAGCGGAGCCACGGCGTGCAGAACGTGGACGACACCGGCCTGACCGGCTACCGGCCCTTCGGCCTGCGCGCCTACCGCGTCGAGGGAGCCGAGGCGATCGGCCACACCATCGCCGAGTTCCGCAGCAAGTACCCGATGTACCGCATCGGCAACGTCCAGCGCGCCGGCCATTCCCTGGGCGCCTCCGCCGAATTGGCGCTGGAGCGCGGCGACGTGGTCGCACTGGGCGGCCGCCTGGAGGATCTGACCGTGCACATGGGCGTGATCGGTCCTGAGGTCGCCGACACCGAAGCGCTGAACATCCCGCTCGATCAGGCCGAGATCCTGGTGACCCGCAAGGAGATGGAGGGCAAGCGCCTGATCGACTTCCGCCAGACCGAACTGGCCGGGCAGATCCAGTTGGGCGGCATCGAGCGAGGCGGCGTGCCGATCCCCATCGGCACCGACACCAAGCTGCAACGCCTCGACGTGCTGAAGGTGGTCGGGCTGAAGGCCGCCGTGGAGCGCGCCGCCAACATGATGGGCCGGGTCGCCCGCCTCAGCACGGCCACCGACCTGCTGACCCTGTCCGGCGGCATGATCCTGGGCTTCCTGATTGGGCTGATCCAGTTCCCGGCGTTCGGCGCGAAGGTCGGTCTGGGCAACGCCGGCGGGCTGCTGGTGTCCGGCGTCATCGTTTCCTCGGTGGTGTCGCGGCTGCGCTTCTTCGGCCACACACCCAACGCCGCCCGCAACGTGCTGGAGGACATGGGGCTGGTGGTGTTCGTCGCCATCGTCGGCGTCAACGCCGGGGCCTCGCTGCTGTCGCAGCTGACCGGCGCCATCGCGCTGAAGATCTTTCTGATCGGCTTCGTCGCCTGCACGGTGCCGCCCTTCGTGGTGTGGGCGCTGGGCTATCACGTCTTCAAGATCAATCCGGCGGTGCTGATGGGCGGCGTGGCCGGCGCGCGCAGCCACTCCGGCCCGGCCCGCGAGGCCGCCAAGGAGATCGACAGCTCCGTCCCCTGGATCGGCTTCCCGGTCGGCTACGCCATCTCCGGCATCCTTCTGACGGTGCTCGGCTATTTCGCGATGATGTTGGCCAACTGAGAACCACCCGCGCCAGGAGGACACCATGGACTGGATCGGCAACCTGCTGCGTCACCATCCTGAACTCGCTGTCTTCCTGGTGCTGGGGCTTGGCTACTGGATCGGAACCTTCCGGCTCGGGCTGATCACCCTCGGGCCGGTCACCGGGGCGCTGTTCGCCGGCCTGCTGATCGGGCAGTTCAACATCCCGGTGTCGGACACCGCGCGCTCGCTTCTGTTCCTGCTGTTCCTCTTCGGCAACGGCTACGCGGTGGGGCCGCAGTTCTTCCAGTCGTTGCGCGGCGACGGATTGAAGGCCCTGGCTCTGACCGTGATCCAGTGCGTCGTGGCGCTCGGCGTGACGATCGCGCTCTCCAGGCTGCTCCGTCTGGATCCGGGCATGGCGGCGGGGCTCCTGACCGGCAGCCTCACCCAGTCGTCGGCGATGGGCGCCGCGGTGGAGGCGATCAAGACCCTGCCCCTGACGGAGGCGGAACGGCAGGTGATGTCGGCGCGCGTGGCGATCGGCGACGCGCTGACCTACCTGTTCGGCACCCTGGGCGCCATCCTGTACGTCAGCCAGCTCGGCCCGCGCCTGCTCGGCATCGACCCGCACCAAGAGGCGCAACGGCTGGAGGCGGAGCTGGGCGTCAAGACCAAGCCACCGGGCCTGCTGAGCGCCTACACCACCTTCATCGCCCGCGCTTTCCGGCTCGACCACCCCGAGTTTGCCGGGCGGACCGTGTCCGATCTGGAGAGGACGGCGCCCGGACGCGTCATGATCAACCGCATCCGGCGCGGCGACAGCATCATCGATGCCAACCCAGACACCGCGGTCGCGGAAGGCGACGTGCTGACACTAAGCGGCCGGCGGGCCTCGGTCATGGTGGTCGGCCCCACCCTCGGCCGCGAGACCGACGATCCGGAGGTGCTGGACTTTCCCGTCATCATGGCCCGCCTCACGGTGACCAGCGCCTGGGCGGAGGGCAAGACGATCCAGGAGCTGAGCGAATCCCCCGACACCCGCGGCGTCTTCGTGCGCCGGATGGTGCGGCTAAGACAGACGATCCCGCTGCTGCCGGAAACGCGGGTCAACCGCGGTGACCAGTTCGAGATCGTCGGCGGCGAGCCCGACGTGATGCGCGCCGGCGCCAAGCTCGGCCGCATCGATAAGGAGACCCTGAACACCGACATGACCGCCGTGGGCCTCGCCATCGTGCTGGGCGCCGTCGCCGGCCTGCCGCAACTGGTCCTGGGCTCCCTGCACATCGGCCTCGGCACCAGCGTCGGCGCCCTGCTGGCCGGGGTGATCGTCGGCTGGCTGCATTCCCGCCACCCCAGTTTCGGCCAAGTGCCGCCGGCCGCGCTCGACCTGATGCGGGTCGCCGGGCTGGCCGCCTTCGTCGGCATGGTCGGCATGCAGGCCGGTCCGCACTTCATCGCGGCGCTGCTCGAATACGGTGTCGCCGTCGTGCTGGGGGGGGCCGTCTGCACCCTGGCGCCGCTGTTCGTCGGAACCCTTGTCGGGCGCTACGTCCTCGGGCTCAGCCCGCTGATCGCCCTGGGCGCGGTCGCCGGGGCGCAGACCTCAACCCCGTCGCTGGCCGCCTTGCAGGACCGCTGCGGCAGCCCGGTCGCCGTGCTCGGCTACACGGTGCCCTACGCCATCGGCCAGATCCTGCTGACGGTCTGGGGTTCGGTCATCGTGGGCTTCCTGACATGACTCTCAAGGATCGAACCAGCGATATTGGAGGGTCAGTCCGACGGTCTGGAAGTTCCCGCCAACCCGAGTGATCAGTGATTTCGACCAAGCCAGCTTGACGGAAACGCCTTCGAGGACCGGAACGGAGAAGGTCAGGCCGTATCGCGAATTGCCTTGCAGGTCGCGCTTGCCGGTGCCGTTCACGCTCGTCTCACCGCCGGTGTAGTAGGTCCCATCGACCGCCAGCCACAGGCCCGGACGGAAGTTGTACCCACCGTGCAACTCGAACGTCCAAATCGGGTCTTGGCTGCGCACGTTGCCCCGGAAGAAATTGGTGTTGTCGGTGAACAGCCACACCCCTGCGGAGGCGTCCGCGAACCATTTTCCGATCGGTTGCGACAGCCCGATCTCGGGCTTGAACGCCCAGCGGTGGGAGCTGATGTTGATCAGGTTGGACGGGTTGTACTGGCCGGTCGGCGCCACGATGGTGAGGCTCGCACCAAGCGTGGTGGTCGGGGCGCGTTGCGCGAACTCCGCCGGTGTGAGCGCCGGGCCGCCGAGCAGGTTGGTGGCAAGACGAATCCTGACGTCGCCCAGTCCGGTCCGGGAAACCTGCCGGCTCTGATCTTCGAGGTCTCCGCTGACGTCGCCGTTGACATACGGCACCACCAACGCCGCGCTGGCCGCACGCCCGGCCAAGGCCATGCTCCGCTGATAGCCGAGAACGCCGCTGGTGATGGTGGCCTGAACGTTGGAAATCGGAAGCGATGGATCGGTCGACACGCTGCCGGTCGTCCGTGCATAGCCGCCGATCAGGAAGTTGGTGCCGACCGGGGACACCGAGAAGGCGCGGGGCTCCATCTCCTGGGCTTCCGCCTGGGGAGCATTCGACAAAAAGCCCGCGGCCGCGAGTGCGGCGAGCTTGGCAACAACGCCCGACCGGAATGCGGTCCGTGACTTGAATTGGATGCGCGTCATCAACGCCGAATCTCCTCCCCGCATCGCCGTCCATTCCCCGCAGGCGATCACGGACGCGGCCCTTCGAGGGCGCACTCAACACAGCATCCTGAATGGGCGGGAACAGCTCCGTCAATTGGCCCTTCGCTCCAGCGTCCGTGTCCGAAAAGGTGCCGGGGTGGCCAACGGAAGCAACGCCAAGAGGATGAAGGCATCGTTGCCGGACGGGTTGCTGGGCGGCAGCGGTCCTGAGGATACCGTAGCCAGTTTGGACGAGGAACCGCAACAGCGTGCCGGTTCGGTCGTCCTCAATCGCTGGAGTCGTGTTTCATCATCGCGGCCGTGCTTTGCCTGCTTTTGGCCGCCTCCTCGTAGAAAGGGGACCATGCTGCGACAGCTCCTTCTCGGTGGCATCGTCAGCCTCGGCAACATTGCCATTCACGCCGTTCTGATGACCGCCGTCCTCGGCGCCGCCCGCGTCGCGTCGACGTGGCGACACCGGAATCCCCAAGTGTGGCTTGCCGTCGTGATGGTCGTGATCGTCGGAATCCTGCTGGTCGCGCATGTCGCCGAGGTGATCACATGGTCGCTCATCTATTCGATGCTGGATGTCGCTCCTCCGAAAGCCAATGTCCTGTACTTCGCTTTCGTCAATTACACGACGCTTGGCTACGGAGACATCGTGCCCAATAAGCGCTGGCTCCTTCTCGGGCCGATGACAGCCATGAACGGTGTGTTGCTGTTCGGCTGGTCAACAGCGGTCATTTTCGAAGTGTTGGTTCAGGCAATCCACATCCGTGACCGCACAGAAGGATGAAGGAGCCAACTTGCGCGATCTGACCGTCTTTACCACCCCGACGCTCAGAGAGTGGCGGTGCGTACCGACGACCATTTGCGACGCGGTTCGCCGCCGAGGGGCACGTTCGGCCAAGGAAAGCGGCAATTTTTAAGATTTTAAATGATACAGAAACATAATTGAGGACGTTACCGTATATTACGGTGAGTTGCATTCCAAAATCCGCTATGGTGAATGACAACGCCGCCACAATGATTTGGCTCTTTGCAAGAAATTATGCTGAACGGCAAATTGATGCCCTTGCATCATATCCTGCTTGTAAATTTTATTTTGATTAATGACTGTACTCTCGCGCCTTCATCGCAGGGCGTGATTGATCGATGCTAATCCAAGGGCCAATGGTTCATCATGCTGCCGTCCAGGGAGGCATCGAGATGATGCAGGCAACCTTCCGAAGACGCGTCGTGGGTGCGATTTTGCTCGCCGGGGTTCTCCTCGTCGGCGGTTGCGCGACCCCAATCAGCGTCGAGCGCGTGGACCATGGCACGGTCCATCAGCAGCTCACCCGCAACGTCCTTTCGGCGCACACGCTCAGCGACCCAGCCCACAACGTGCTGCGGCGATGGTCTCTGGAGAACCGTTTCCTGGAGCAGCCCGAGTACGCCATCGCCGACCTCCATAAGGTGGTGGCCGAGGGACGTGGCTCTGCCGATGAGGTCTTCGCCCTCGCGGAGATGTCGTTCCTGCTCGCCGAGAACAAAGGGGCGCGCCCCTATTATCTGGCCTCAGCCATTTACGCCTACACCTTCCTGTTTCCCGATGGCGCGGACCGGCCACCCAGCCCTTACGATCCCCGCTTCCGGCTCGCGACCGACCTGTACAACCGCGGCCTGACCTCAGGATTGGCCTCCGCGGACGGGAAGGGCATGGCCATCCAGGCGGCCAGCTATGAGCTGCCCTTCGGCCGGCTCGACATCGGCTTCGACCCTCGCGAACTGGCGTGGGGCGGGCGCCAGTTGACCGACTTCTTCCCGGTCGCGGAGGTGGCGGTTCAAGGCCTCGACGCCAACTACCGTCAGCCCGGAATCGGCGCGCCCATGGCGGCCGGCACCACGCAAGGCACTCAGGTCAAAGGATTTCAGGTCGCGCCGCGCGTCAAGACGCCGGTCACCGCCCTGCTGCGCATCCAGGCCCCCCGGCGCCAGCTTGCGGGCAGCCTCGTTCGGGGGCAACTCGAACTGTATCCGTCGTCCGATACCGAAACGGTGCTGATCGACCATCAGCAGGTTCCGCTGGAGGTGGAGGGCACGTCCACGCTCGCCTACATGCTGAGCGGGTTGCCGGTCTGGGAGTTCGAATTCGGCGGCTTCCTGCGTGGCGGCATGCTGGACCAGAAGGTGCCGTCCCGTCTGGTTGCGCTGGAACCGTATCGGTCCGGCCGCATTCCTGTCGTCTTCGTCCATGGGACGGCGTCCAGCCCGGTGCGCTGGGCCGAGATGCTGAACGACCTGGAGAGCGACCCGCGCATCCGGGACCATTTCCAATTCTGGTTCTTCAGCTACGAGACGGGCAATCCCGTCCCCTATTCCGCGCTGCTGCTGCGCGATGCCTTGCAGCAGGCGGTGTCCGCCCTGGATCCGTCCGGACGCGATCCGTCGCTGCATGAGATGGTCGTCATCGGGCACAGCCAGGGCGGGCTCCTGACCAAGATGGCGGCGGTCGATTCCGGCGACCGGTTCTGGAACGCGGCATTCCAGAAGCCGCCCGAACAGATGGACCTCGCCCCGGAGAGCCGCGACCTGCTGACACGCGCCCTCTTCGTGAAGCCGGTGCCCTCGGTCAAGCGTTTGATCTTCATCGCCACGCCCCACGGCGGCAGCTATGTCGCCGGCAATCGGATCAGCCAGTTTGTCGGAAGTCTGGTGCGGCTGCCGGGAAACATCCTGAAGGGGATGGCGGACATCGGAAAGCAGGGCAACGCGAGCGCCGCCATGGCCGGACAAGCGGGATTCGGCAGCATCTACGGCATGACGCCCGGCAGCTTGCTGGTTCGGACCCTGGCGGGTACGCCCATCGCCCCAGGCGTCAAGGCGCACTCGATCATCGCCGTGAAAGGCGACGGCCCCGTCGAGACCGGCGATGACGGCGTCGTCGAATACAAGAGCGCTCATATCGAGGGCGTCGAGTCCGAGTACGTCGTTCGCTCCGGCCATTCCACACAGTCCGATCCGCACACCATCGAGGAAGTGCGGCGCATCCTTCTGCTGCACTGGGCGGAGTCCTGTACGAAGCGCCAGGACTGCGGAACGCTTCGCACCAGCGCTCCGCGCGTCGCGAGCCGGTCGCGATGAGGGCCGGCCTGCGACACGCCGCGTTGCTTCCGGTCGTCGTCCTGGCCGGCCTGCTGCTGTGCTCCAGGCCTGTGAGGGCGGATGATCCGCCGGGATTGCCCTTGTCGCAAGTCGTGACCGAACTGTCCCAAAACCCGGACTTCGTGGCGGCTGTATACACGCGCATGGGGCGCAACCCGAAAGCGGGCGGCATTCTGGGGCCGGACGAAATCAGGCGTCTGCGTGAACTGATCCTCGGCAAGGACTTCGAGGCTCTGGATCGGTTTCCGGGTTTGACCATACGGGGAATGGGCCGGTCCGTCCGGCTGGCAGCGGCGACGCTGAGCCAGTCCGGGGACAGCCCCCCACCGCAGCCCAGAGAGGCCAAGGTGCCCGTTGACGATGAACTCGGCATTCCGGCAGCCGGCACGGCTCCGGCAGCGGATGCCTATCTGCGCCCGGCGGGATTCGGATTGGAAATCGGCGACCGGATCGATCCGGCGCTGGCCAAACACTATGCCGATGGCGTGCGCCTTGCCGAGGTGCTGAACCGCCTCTCCTTGAATGCAGCGGACGGCGAGCGGCGCTATCGGATCGTCCTCGGCGGCCGATCCCTGGACACGCCGAGCGCCCTGCTGGAAGCGCTGGCGGTGAACGGTCACGACGTGGAGGTCCGGGACTCCCGGTACTTCGCCAACTTCGGCGATCTGATCTATCACGGACGCGACGTGCTCACGCCGTTCTGGATCGACACCGGACTTCCGGTCCCCGGAACCGATCGGCCCCTGTTGGTCCCGGTAAGCCATTCCCAGCATGAGTTCATCGTTCGTGGCCCCCTGGTCAACGCCGATCTGTCCTTCTATTTCGGGATCGACGGGGAGGCCGTGTTCCGGCCGAGCGTGACGCGCGACCAGGCCTGGGTCATGGGCAAGGTGGCGCACCGTTACCGGGGACAGGAAGCCTTGGAGGTGACCCGCCTTGCCGGCAGCATCGTGCGTGCCTACGAGGCGATCAAACGGCGCCACCCCGACCTTCCGTTCGGGGGCTATTATGCGCTGGGCGTCTGCAACGACGTCAACGCCATGATCGAGCTGCGCATGCAGGGGGAAACGACCCTGTTCCCCCTGACGCTCGACCCTGAGTACTTCACCGAAAACGGCGAGGTCGATCGGCTCGCCCATCGCCTACCGCTGGACAGCCGCTGGGCCGCGAAACCGGATTTTCGGCGCATCCTGGGATCGATCCCCAGCACTGACCTTGCCATGCTTCCGTTTCCCTCTCTTCAGCAGGATCTGGAGACGGTCCGCGCGGCATGGGAGGCCGGTGGTCTCACCCCGACCGGCACACGCTCCATGGTGCTTTTGGGCGGCATGGCGGCGGCCACCATCGCGGTCGGCGTATGGCTCGTCCGGCGAAGGTTGGTCTGATGCGGCCGGCGCGTGAATTGGTCCCGTTCGTCATTCGGTGCTCCGCCGGGGCGCAACCGCCCCTTCGACCATCCTCCGGAAAGCTCCAAAGTCGCGCCTGAGGTCATACACGAAGTAATCGAAATCTTGCCGAAGGCCGGACACAAAGTCGGCGACGGGGTCCGCAACGGGGTCCGCCGGAGTCGGGGCTGGAGTTTGAACGGCGTTCGTCTCGCTCTCGAGGACCCTGGCTTCGACGGTCTGGAGCGACTCCGGCTCCCTGGGGGAATTCCAGGATGGGAAAACCGTGGTGTCCGGCGAGGGCTTCTTCACCTTGGCGGCGTGGCCATGAGGGCGCTTGGCAGGGGGCGCAATCGCCACCTCCGCCGTCTGTGCACCGGCGCCCCTTGGGTCCCGTGCGAAGGTGTCCCGGCACGCCCCCTGTTGACGAGCCTGGTTCAATTCGTCTCCGGCAAGCAGCCAGCAATCGCCAGCCTGCGCCTTGCCCATCGCCGCTGCCGCAAGTGCCAGCGCCAGCACGCCGCATCGAAGTGTCCGCCCCATTTCGGCCTCCTCCGCCTATGGGGACATACACCACCACGCGGGAGACTCTTCCCTGCAAAAAGGAGAGGGCGGCAGGGCCGCCGGCCCCGGAGATCGGGACCGGCGGGTGAGGCCTGCTTACACGGCGACCAATTCTTCGAGCGCCGACTCGATGATGCCCAAGCCCTCGTCCACCACCGCGTCCGACGCGGTGAGCGGGACCAGGATGCGGATGACGTTGCCGTAGTTGCCGCAGGACAGCAGCACCAGCCCCTTCTCCGCCGCCTTGTTCACCAGCGCCTTGGTCAGCTCGGGCGCCGGCTCCTTGGTGGTGCGGTCCTTGACCAACTCGAACGCCACCATGGCGCCAACGCCGCGCACGTCGCCGATGACGTTCAGCGTGTTGCGCTTCGCCATCGCCTCGAAGCGGTCGGTGATGCGCTTGCCCAGCACCTGGGCGCGTTCCACCAGCTTCTCCTCCTCGATGACGTCGAGGACGGCCAGCGCCGCCGTGGTCGACAGCGGGTTGGCGGCGTAGGTGCCGCCCAGGCCGCCGACCACCGGCGCGTCCATCATCTCGGCGCGGCCGGTCAGAGCCGACAGCGGGAAGCCGCCGGCCAGGCTCTTCGCCATGGTCATCAGGTCGGGGATGACGCCGGAGTGCTCGACGGCGAACATCTTGCCGGTGCGGGCGAAGCCGGTCTGGATCTCGTCCACCACGAGCAGAATGCCATGCTGGTCGCAGATCCGGCGCAGCTCGGCCAGCAGCTCCGGCGGGGCCACGTTGAAGCCGCCCTCGCCCTGCACGGGCTCGATGAAGATGGCGGCGACGCGGCTCGGCTCGACGTCCGTCTTGAACAGGCTGTCGAGCGCCTTCAGGCTGTCGGCCACCGAGACGCCGCGGTACGCGTTGGGGAACGGCACGTGGTAGACGTCGCTGGGGAATGGCCCGAAGCCGGTCTTGTACGGCGCCACCTTGCCGGTCAGCGCCATCGCCATCAGCGTGCGGCCGTGGAAGCCGCCGGCAAAGGCGATCACCGCCGGACGGCCGGTGTAGGCGCGCGCCACCTTGACGGCGTTCTCGACCGCCTCGGCGCCGGTGGTGAAGAAGGCGGTCTTCTTGGCGTGCGTGCCCGGCGTGATGGTGTTCAGCCGCTCGGCGAGATCCACGAAGGACTCGTACGGCGTGACCATGACGCAGGTGTGCGTGAAGGAATCCAACTGCTTCTTCACGGCGTCCACCACCTTCGGGTGGCGGTGGCCGGTGTTCAGCACGGCGATGCCGCCGGCGAAGTCGATGAAGCGACGGCCTTCGACGTCCCACATCTCGGCGTTCTCGGCGCGCTCGATGTAGACCGGCAACATCGCCGAGATGCCCCGCGCAACGGAGGCGTCACGACGGGCGTGAAGCGACTGGTTCGACATGATGCTCTTCCCCTCGTGTCTTGCTCTCACAGGCCCATGCACAGGTACTTGATCTCGAGGAAGTCCTCGATCCCGTACTTGGAGCCTTCGCGGCCGATGCCGCTTTCCTTGATGCCGCCGAACGGCGCCACCTCGTTGGAGATGATGCCTTCGTTGATGCCGACGATGCCGTACTCCAGCGCCTCCGCCACCCGCCAGACGCGGCCGATGTCGCGGCTGAAGAAGTAGGCGGCCAGACCGAACTCGGTGTCGTTCGCCATGCGGATGGCGTCGGCTTCCGTCTCGAAACGGAACAGCGGCGCCACCGGCCCGAAGATCTCTTCGCGGGCGACTCGCATGTCCGTGGTGATGCCGGTCAGCACGGTCGGTTCGAAGAACAGCTCACCCGCCGCATGCCGCTTGCCGCCGGTGACGACCTTGGCACCCTTGGCGAGCGCGTCGCCCAGCAGTTCCTCGACCTTCGCCACACCGGCGGCGTTGATCATCGGACCCTGGGTGGTGCCGGCCTCCAGGCCGTTGCCGACGTTGATTTTGCGCACCGCCGCGGCGAGCTTCTCGGCGAAGGCGTCGTAGACGCTGCTCTGCACCAGCAGGCGGTTGGCGCACACGCAGGTCTGGCCGGAGTTGCGGTACTTCGACGCCATGGCGCCGGCCACCGCCGCGTCCAGGTCGGCGTCGTCGAAGACGATGAACGGCGCGTTGCCGCCCAGCTCCAGCGACACCTTCTTCACGGTGTCGGCCGACTGCCGCATGAGGATCTTGCCGACCTCGGTCGAGCCGGTGAACGACAGCTTGCGCACCAGCGGCGACCCGGTCAGCTCACCGCCGATGGCGACGGGGTCGGAGCCGGTGACGATGTTGAAGATGCCGGCCGGCAGCCCGGCGCGCTCGGCCAGCACGGCCAGCGCCAGGGCGGACAGCGGGGTGTCCTCGGCCGGCTTGATCACCACCGGGCAGCCGGCGGCCAGCGCCGGGGCGACCTTGCGGGTGATCATCGCCGACGGGAAGTTCCACGGCGTGATGGCGGCCACGACGCCGATCGGCTCCTTCAGCACGACGAGGCGCGTGCCGTGCTTGTGCGTCGGGATGACGTCGCCGTAGACGCGCTTGCCCTCTTCGGCGAACCACTCGATGAAGGAGGCGCCGTAGGCGACCTCTCCGCGCGCTTCGGTCAGCGGCTTGCCCTGCTCGGCGGTCATCAGGACGGCCAGATCTTCCTGATTCGCCATGATCAGTTCGAACCAGCGGCGCAGGATCACCGCGCGCTCCTTGGCGGTCTTGGCGCGCCACGCCGGCCAGGCGTCGGCGGCAGCGGCGATCGCAGCCCGAGTCTCCTCGGCGCCGAGGTCGGCGACCTGCGCCAGTTCGGCCCCGGTCGCCGGGTTGGTCACGGGGAAGGTCTTGCGGGCGAACCCGTCGATCCAGGCGCCGTTGACGTAGGCCTGGGTGCGCAGCAGGGACGCGTCTTTCAGGGCAAGCATGGGACGGACCGCATCGGTGGTTTTGGGTACGGGAGGAAGGTACCAGTGTTTAAGAATTTAAACAACCCCACTCGGGGTGTCGAGATTCCCGTGACGCGCCCCGCCGATTCCGCTATGCCATTCCCTGGAGAGTTGCAAAGAAGCCGGGAGCCGGCCCATGGATTTCGATGTCGGCGCACGCCTGAAGCAAGTGCGTGAAGCGCAAGGCCTGTCCCAGCGTCAGCTTGCGCAACGGGCCGGCGTGACCAACGGCACCATTTCTCTGATCGAGCAGAACCGGTGCAGCCCGTCGATTTCCTCGATGCGCAAGGTGCTGCAAGGCGTTCCGATGACACTGGCGGAGTTCTTCTCCACCGACGATCTGCCGCCGCAGGAGCAGATCTTCTTCAAGAAGGACGAGCTGGTCGAACTGTCCAGCATGCTGGTGAAGGGGAAGGTCGGTCAGGTGTCGTTCCGACAGGTCGGCGACCTGCGCGGCCGGAACCTGCAAGTGCTGCATGAGCGCTATGCGCCGGGCGCCGACACCGGGCGCAGCATGCTCCAGCACGAGTCCGAGGAGGGCGGCATCGTCGTCCGCGGGAAGATCGAGCTGACGGTCGGCGAGCGCAAGGAAATCCTTGGTCCCGGCGACGCCTACCTGTTCGACAGCCGCATCCCGCACCGTTTCCGCAACCTGGGCGACGAGGAATGCGAGATCGTCAGCGCCTGCACGCCGCCGTATCTGTGATTTCTCATATGACTTTGCGGTTAAGCTCTTGTTAGCAATGTCGGCGCAGGGTCCGCCGCAGTGTAACAACCGTATGTGCAAGGCGCCGAAATGGCCAAGGTCATCGTTAAGCTGTCGGACAAGGGCTCGTACCGTGAGGTCGAGATCGAGACGTTGCCGCGCAATGTGCGCGCCGCGATCACCGACCTGACCACCAAGACTCCGCAGTCCAGCGTCACCGTCGACCAGCTGGGCGCGCTCTACCGCATCCACCTGTCCGAGCCGGCCAACGTCTGCCTGGACGTGCTCGCCGTCGCGTAACGCGACGCCGAATCGAACGGCACCGAGGCCACGCCGCAGGGCGTGGCCTTTTTGCTGTCTATCCGAGAAGCGCCGTTCCAACGTCGGTGCGGGAAAAGTCGTCGCCGACATACAGAAGCGGGATGTTCCGTTCGTGCGCCAGCGCATAGGCGAAACAGTCGCCATAATTCAGGGAAGCCGGATGAACTCCCTTGCCCCAGCGGGCATAGGCATCGGCTACCTGCCGCGCGGCCGCCAGCGTTACGGTCACGATGTCGAGGCCGAGCCCCGACACCAAGCGCTCCATTTCCGCCCGCACGTTGCACCGTTCCGCAACGATCAGTGCCTCGGCCAACGTTCCGGCCGACATTACCAGCGTCTCGGCGGCCTCCAGACACGCCATGCACTCCTCCGCCTCCGGCTCATCGAGAATGATGGCCATCAGTGCCGACGTATCGACCACCATCACGACGGCAGGCCCGACTCGTCGTACAAAAAGTCCTGGCTGCGCGCTGCATTGGGCCCAGGCACCGCCTTCGCACGGCCAGCCGCACGGATCTCCTCCATGAGCGCCCGACGCTCCGTCGCAGAGGGGTGTGCCGCTACGGGAACCAACCGCACAATGCCGCGGCCATACCGCGTCAACGTCACCTCTTCACCGGCTTCCGCGCGGCGAACCAGTTCGGTGAGTTGAGCCTTTGCCTCGGTGACCGATACGTTCACGTCACCCCCGTAACTCTCCATCGCACTGACAGAAAAATTGGACCGCCGAATGGTCCAAGTCAACAGTGCGAAAGCAGGGAGCGCGCTCCTGCCCCGTCAACGCCTCAGTTCGGCGGAGCAAAGGGCTGCGCGATCTCCCGGAACGGCTCCAGGGCTTCACAGCGAGTGGCGTGCGCCGCCAGAGCCGGCCAGTGCGTCTCCTGGACGATGCCGGGATGCGCATCCCGCGTGAAGCGAAGAGCGCAGGCCACGGCGATGTCGGCGTGACCGATGGCGTCGCCGAACCAGAAAGGCCGGGACCGCGCGGCACGGTCAGCCTCCAGGGCATCGAGAACGCTGGAGATCTGCGCCGTGCAGCGCTCCGTCCAGGTCTGCGACGTCTCTTGATGCAGCGCTCGCTCGTAGAAGAGGCTGACCGCCTTGTCGGCCAAGCCCGTCGCCAGCGCGCAGACTTTCAGCGCCCGGCGGCGGTCCGGTCCGTCGGCCGCGATCAACGCCTTCGACGGGCCGGCCACTTCGTCCAGATGGTCGAGGATCGCCGCGCTCTCGATCAGGGCTTCGCCGTCGTCGAGGACAAGCGTCGGCACCCGCCGCAACGGGTTGTAGCGCGCGACCTGCTCGGCGTCGGCGAACACCGACCACGGACGATGCTCAAAGGCCAAGCCGTACAGGCGAAGCGCGATGCCGACACGGCGCACGAAGGGGGAATCGTATTGACCGATGAGGATCAACGCGCCCTCCCCTTTCACTGCACCGTGAGTTTCAGCTTCTCCCCGCGGCGGCGCAGCCATTCCAGACAGCTCAGCAGCGCCACCGAGAAGATGGTCAGGATCACCGCTGCGGCGGTGATGGTCGGGCTGATGTTCTCACGGATGCCGGCGAACATCTCGCGCGGCAGGGTGCGCTGCTCCGGCCCGGCGAGGAACAGCACCATCACCACCTCGTCGAAAGACGTGGCGAAGGCGAACAGCGCGCCCGACGCCACGCCCGGCAGGATCAGCGGCAGCACCACCTTGAAGAAGGTCAGAACCGGCGGCGCCCCCAGGGACGCGGCGGCGCGCGACAGGTTGGTGTCGAAGCTCTGCAGCGTCGCGCTGACGGTGATGACCACGAAGGGTGTCGCCAGCGCCGTGTGCGCCAGGATCAGGCCGGCATAGCTGCCGGTCAGCCCCAGCGGTGCGAAGAAGAAGTAGGTGCCCACGGCGGTGATGATCACCGGCACGACCATCGGCGACAGCACGACCGCCATCACCAGCGGCTTCCAGCGGCTTTTCCACTGCGCCAGCCCCAGCGCCGCCAGGGTGCCGAACACCATGGACAGCACGGTCGAGGCGATGCCGATGATGAAGCTGTTCTTCAGCGACAGCATCCACTTGTCCGACGCGAACAGGTCGGTGTACCAGCGCATGGACAGGCCGGGCAGCGGATACGTCAGATAGGTGGAGGAGCTGAAGGACAGCGGCACGATGGCGAGGATCGGCGCCATCAGGAAGACGAACACCAGCGTCGCGGCGACGATGGTGCCGTTCCAACCCAGCTTTTGGCTGAGCGTGCGGGGGGCGTGATTTTCGCTCAATTCTTGAGTCCTCCCGTCGTCGCCTGCCCATGCACCAGCTTGCCGTAGACCACGGCCAGCACCAGCGTGGCGGACAGCAGCACCGCGCCCAGCGCCGAGGCGAGGCCCCAGTTGACCGTCTCGGTGGTGTAGAAGGCGATGAAGTAGCTGATCATCTGGTCGCTGGCACCGCCGACCAGGGCCGGCGTGATGTAGTAGCCGATGGCCAGGATGAAGACCAACAGGCTGCCCGCCCCGATTCCCGGCAGCGTCTGCGGCAGGTAGATGCGAACGAACGCCACGACCGGCGGTGCGCCCAGACTGGACGCCGCCCGCATGTAGGCCGGCGAGATCGCCTTCATGACGCTGTACAGCGGCAGTATCATGAAGGGCAGCAGCACGTGCGTCATGGCGACGAAGACGCCGATGCGGTTGAAGATCAGCCGCACGGGGTGGTCGACGATGCCCAGCCAGCGCAGGCCCTCGTTGATCAATCCCTGGTCCTGGAGCAGCACGATCCAGGCGCAGGTGCGCACCAGCAGCGACGTCCAGAACGGCAGCAGCACGAAGATCATCAGCATGTTCGACTGCTTCGGCGGCAGCGTCGCCAGCAGATAGGCGACCGGGAACCCCAGAACCAAGCAGGTCAGCGTGACGCCCAGGCCGATGCCGAAGGTGCGCAGGAAGATGCCCTGGTAGATGGACTGCTCCTCCGGCGCGTGGACGATGGAGCCGTCCAGATTGCGTTGCAGGTCGAGCGCCGCCAGCAGGTAATAGTCAGTGACCGGCCCGCGCGCACTCTTGATGGCCGCCCAGGTGACGCGCTCGCCCCAGGCCGGGTCGATGCCGACCAGCGTCGCCTTAGCCTCACCCGCAGCGGGCTGTTCCTTCAGCGCCCGCCCGGTCTTGGCGAGCAGCGTGCGGAAGCCGTTGGACACGTAGTTGAGCCGCTTGCCCGCCACCGCCAGCGTGCGGTCCGCGGTGGCTTGGCGGATGTCGGAGGCCAGAGCGGCGTACACCGGCTCGGCCGGCAGTTCCTTGCCGTCCCAGGACGCGACGGCCTCGGCCGTGCGCGGCAGGGTGCGCCCGACTTCCCGGTCCTCGACGCTGTGCCACAGCATGCCGCCAATGGGCACGAGGAAAGTGAACAGCAGGAAAACCAGCAGCGGCAGCACCAGCCCAAGCGCCTTGAACTGCCGCGCCCGCTCCGACCGGCGGAGCCGGCGCTTCAATGGGATATCCGCCCCGGCGACGAATGCGGCCATGAAAAAACTCCTGTCGTTGCTCCCTCTCCCCTCTGGGGAGAGGGTTGGGGTGAGGGGGTTGCGCACAGCGGACGTTCAGCGTCCCCCGACATCCCCCTCACCCGACGCCTTCGGCGTCACCCTCTCCCCGGAGGGGAGAGGGTTAGACCCTTACTTCGCCGCCCACTTGTTGAAGCGTTCGGTCAGACGGTCGATGTTCTCCAGCCAGAAGTTGGTGTTGATCTCGATCGCGTTCGCCATGTTCTGCGGCGCGGTCGGCAGATCGGCCAGCATCGCCTTGTCCATCTTCGCCGTGGCGTTCTTGTTGGACGTGCCGTAGGCGATGTACTGCGGCAGCTTGGCCTGGTTCTCGGCCTGGCCGACGAAGTTCAGGAACTTGTACGCCGCCTCGGTGTTCGGGCTGCCCTTCAGGATCACCCAGCTGTCGATGGTGAACAGCGCGCCGTTCCACACCATGCCGAAGTTCTTCTTCTCGGCCTTGTTGGCGGCGTCGATGCGGCCGTTGTAGACCGAGGTCATCGCCACTTCGCCCGAAGCCAGCAGCTGCGGCGGCTGGGCGCCGGCCTTCCACCAGACGATGTCGTTCTTGATGGCGTCGAGCTTCTTGAAGGCGCGCTCGATGCCCGCCTCGGTGCCGAGCACCTGATAGACGTCCTTCGGCGCCACGCCATCGGCCATCAGCGCGATTTCCAGCGTGGTCTTCGGGCCCTGGCGCAGGCCGCGCTTGCCCGGATACTTCGTGGTGTCGAAGAAGTCGGCCCAGCCCTTCGGCGCGGTCTTCAGCTTGTCCTTGTCGTAGCCGAGCACGAAGTCATAGACGATGGCGCCGACGCCGCAGGGGTTGACGGTCTCCGGCAGGTACTGCTGCTCGCCGCCGATCTTCGCGTATTCGATCGGCTGGAACAGCCCCTCGTCGCAGCCGAGCGCCAGTTCCTCGCTCTCGACCTGCACCACGTCCCAGGTGGCGTTGCCGCCCTGCACCTTGGCGCGCAGCACGCCGATGCCGCCGTCCCACGACTCGTCGTTCATGGGGACGCCGGTCGCCTTCTTGAACGGCTCGAAATAGACCTTTTTCTGGGCGTCCTGATAGGCGCCGCCCCAGGACACCACGGTCAGGTCGCGGGCGTTGGCGGCCGAAGCCAGCGCCACACCGGCGGTGAGCGTCGCCACAAATCCAAAGGACTTCCACATGCTGCGCATCTTCCCTGTTCCTCTTCTATGCTTGGTTGAAAGACGGTGAAGGCTGATGTCCGGCGACCTATGCCCGATCGAGGGCTCGGCAGTCCTCGGCGCGGAAGGCGATGGTGACCGGCAGGCCGGCCGTGAGCCCGGCGTGGCTGCCGCCGCTGAGCTTCACCATGAATTCCTCGTTGTCGGCGACCGTCAGCACGGTCAGCGCGTGGTCGCCCAGGTAGATCGTGTTCTGCACGCGGGCCGGCAGGTGGTTGGGCTGCCCCGCCCCCTCGCTGCCCTTGAGGATGCTCACCCGCTCCGGCCGCACCGAGACCGAGGTGGCTTGGCCGGCGCGGTCGACCCCGACCGCCGTCGCCATCACCCGTTCGCCGGTGGCGAGGCGCACGGAGCAGAACCCCTGTTCGAGATTTTCAACAGTGCCGTGCAGCATGTTGTTCTCGCCGATGAAGTTGGCGACGAAGCTGTTGACCGGGCGCTCGTACAGCGAATCGGGCTTGTCGATCTGCTGGATGACGCCGTCGTTGAACACGGCGATGCGGTCCGACATGGTCAACGCCTCGCCCTGGTCGTGGGTGACGTAGACCACGGTGATCCCCGTATTCTGGTGGATCTGCTTGATCTCCAACTGCATGTGCTCGCGCAGGCGCTTGTCCAGGGCCCCCAGCGGCTCATCCATCAGGACCAGCGTCGGGCTGAACACCAGCGCGCGCGCCAGCGCCACGCGCTGCTGCTGGCCGCCGGACAGCTGACCGGGACGGCGCGTCGCCAGATTCTCCAGCTTGATCATGGAGAGCGCTCGCGCCACCCGCTCCTTGATTTCGCCCTTCGGCGTCTTGCGCACCGACAGCGGGAAGGCGAGGTTCTCCTCCACCGTCATGTGCGGGAACAGCGCGTAGTTCTGGAACACCATGCCGATGTCGCGCTTGTGCGGCGGCACGTTCTTGATGGGACGCCCGTCCAGCACGATCTCGCCGTGCGTCGGGATCTCGAACCCGGCGAGCATCATCAGCGTCGTCGTCTTGCCCGAGCCGGACGGCCCGAGCAGCGTCACGAACTCACCCCGCTTGATGTCGAGGTCGAGGTTCTTCACCACGAGGTGTTCGCCATCGTAGGTCTTCTGAACGCCTGTGAAGCGAACCAGCGTTTCTTTTGTCGCTTCCACCATGCCGCCGTCCATCGGTCCTTGTCCTCCCCGTGGGTCCCGTGCGCTGCGCGCCGTGAGCTCTCAAACCAGGACGCGACCGTACCACGTGTTTAAGAAATTCGACAAGCTGTTGCGTAGATCACCATGCTAATGAGCGAATTGCTGCGCGACTGTGCAGAAAATTCGCTCATGACCGCCGTGTGAGCGCCGCTTTGCCCATTCAGCGGTCCGTCCGCCGCCCCCATCATGCGCCCCACCGATCACCCGCCCGCCATGCCCTGCCCCGGCCACCGCCCGAGTCGCCCCTTATCACGCCTTGCGCCGGGCCGCCGCGCCGTAGACGAAGCTGTCGAAACTGTTCTCGGCGACGCTGAACCACAGATATTCCTCGTCGCGGAACGCCTTCCACGCCTCATACACGCGCTGGAAGCGCGGATTTCCGTCGGCAATCTCGTCATACAGATCGAAGGCCACCTCGTAGCAGGCCTCCATCACCTCACGCGGGAACGGCTTCAGCACCGCGCCGGCCGCCACCAGCCGTCGCAGCGCCGCAGCGTTCAGCGCGTCATACTTGGTCAGCATCCAACTGTTGGCCTCGGCGCAGGCCTGCTCCAGCGCCACCTGATACGCCCGCGGCAGCGCCTCCCAGGCATGGAGGTTGACGAACAGCGGGATCTGCGCCGCGCCCTCCCACCAGCCGGGGTAGTAGTAGTATTTCGCCACCTTGTGGATGCCGAGCTTCTCGTCGTCGTAGGGGCCGACCCACTCCGCCGCGTCGATGGCGCCGCGCTCCAGCGCCGGAGTGATGTCGGCGCCGCCGATCTGCTGCGGCTCCAGGCCGAGCCTGGAGAGGATCAGCCCGGCAAGGCCCGCCACCCGCATCCTGACGCCGCGCAGGTCGGCGACCGTGCGGATCTCCTTGCGGAACCAGCCGCCCATCTGGGCCCCGGTGTTGCCGGCGGGGAGCGCCATGACGTTGAAGTCACGGTAGAAGGCGCGCATCAGCTCCCGCCCGCCGCCGTGCGTCATCCACGCCATCTGCTGACGGGTGTTGAGCCCGAACGGCATGCCGGTGTCGAAGCAGAAGGTCGGGTCCTTGCCGATGTAGAAGGAGGCGGCCGACTGCCCGCAGGCAACCGTGCCGTCCTGCACGGCGTCCAGCACCTGCAACGCCGGCACGATCTCGCCGGCCGCGAACGGTTGGATGCGGAAGCGGCCGCCGGTCACCTCGCCAACGCGCTCGGCCATCAGTTCGATGGCGCCGTAAACGGTGTCGAGGCTTCGGGGATAGCTGGAGGCGAGCCGCCATTCGATCTGAGGCAAGCCCTGCGCGAGCGCCGGTGCGGCCAGCGCCGCGGCGCCCAGCCCGGTCCCTGCCGCCGTCAGGAAGCTGCGCCTCTTCATGCCCTCCCCTCCCGTCTTTCGCGGTATTTCGTCCATTAAGCAACCGGAGCGCGGGGGCGCGCAAGGCGAAATATTTTCATGCGACGTCGCATAGACGCCCGCCCGGCCCCACCGTTACAGTACGCAAAACCAAACGGAGGAAAACGGCATGGATGCCGACGCGCTGCGCGCGCTGCAAGCGCCGCTCAAGGACCAGTACAAGCAAGACCCCAACTCCGCTGTGGTCACTCTGAAGGCTCGCGGCGATCTCGACGGCGAAGGCATCGCCTGCAAGGTGGACACCGGACGCGCGCTGGTCGAGGCCGGCCTGCACCCGGCGACCGGCGGCCCCGGCACCCAGGCGTGCTCGGGCGACATGCTGCTGGAGGCGCTGGTGGCCTGCGCCGGTGTCACGCTGAAGGCGGTCGCCACGGCGCTGGCCTTCGATTTGCGCGGCGGCAGCGTCTCGGCCGAGGGCGACCTGGACTTCCGCGGCACGCTGGGCGTGGCGAAGGACGCGCCGGTCGGCTTCCGCGAGATTCGCCTGCGCTTCGATCTGGACACCGACGAACCGCAGGAGCGCATCGACGCGCTGACCAAGCTGACCGAGCGCTATTGCGTCGTCTATCAGACGCTGGCCAACCCGCCGCCGCTGGCGCTCAAGATTACGAACAGCCGGTAGACGCATCGGGGGATGGCGCGCCACGGGCGAGGTCGCCTTGGCGAAGTACGCCCATCCCCCCGTCCCCCTCTCCGCCGTCGCCCCGTGTTGCACCGGGGGCGGCGATGAACGGAAGGGGGCGTCTTCATGTCTTTCGATCTGGCGATCATCCACTTCCTGAACGGCTTCGCCTACCACAGCGTGACGTTCGACAAGGCCATCTACGTCGTGGCGCAGAGCCACTCGCTGAAGGGGGGCGTGCTGTTGGCGTGTCTGTGGTGGTGCTGGTCGCGGCGCACCGGCACTCTGATCGGCGCCGACCTTTATGCGGTCCGCACCATCGGCGGCGCCCTGCTCGCCATCATCGTGGGACGGCTGATGCAGAACGAGTTGCCGCTGCGCCTGCGCCCCGTGCACGATCCCAGCGTCGGCTTCAACGTGACGACCGACGTCAAGATCGCCGCGCTGGATGGCTGGAGTTCGTTTCCCAGCGACCACGCCGTGCTGTTCTTCGCCCTGTCCACCGCGGTGTGGTGGAGCAGCCGCCGGGTGGGTGCGGCGGCGTATGTGTGGACCCTGGTGGTGATCTGCCTGCCGCGGGTCTATCTGGGCCTGCACTTCCCCACCGACATCCTCGCCGGGGCCGTGGTCGGCGTGGCGGTGATGGCGGTGGTGTTGCGCATGCCGCTGCCGGCCGCCTTGCCCATCTGGCTGACCCGACTGCAGAGCGCGCAACCCGGCCTGCTCTACTCCGCCGCGTTCGTGGTAACGCTCCAGATGGCGACTCTGTTCGAGGACTCCCGCCGCCTGCTCGGCGGCGTCGCCCAAGTGTTGCTGGGCTGGTGAGGTGGCATCACGCGTCCTTTTGCACCGGCCGCAGCCCGGCGCCCTTCAGCCGGGTTTCGCTCAGTTCGCCGGTCCGCTTCAGGATCGGGTAGGCAACCGACGCGGCGTGCGCGTTGATGCGCTTCAAGTCGCGCAGCAGGTCGAGGGTCAGCGCGCTGGTCTCGATGCTCTTTGTGCGCCCCTCGCGCACGCGCATCAGGTGGCCCTCGGCCGAGGCGCGTTCGAGCGTGCGGATGGCATCCTTCTCGGCGATCAGCTGGCGGGCCAGCCGCCGGTCCTCGGAGATGAAGATCCCCAGCGCCGTGCGCAGATTGCTCACCGTGCGCAGGTGCAGCGCCTCGATGGCCTGGAAATCCTCAGCCGGAAAACGCAGGCCGAGGCGGATCTTCTTGGCCGCCATCTCCACCAAGCTCTTGTCGACGATGTCGCCGATGTGTTCGAGGTTGATGGCGAAGGCCATGATCTCGCCGACGCGCCGGCTGTCCTCCTCCTCCAGTTGCCCGCGGCCGAGCTTGACGAGGTAGAGCTTGATCGCCGTGTGCAGCGCGTCCACCGCGTCGTCGGTGCGGCTCACCTCCGCGATCAGGCGCTCGTCGTCGTGGCGCAGCACCTCCAGCGTGCGGCAGAGCATCCCTTCCACCAGATCGCCCAGGCGCAACGTCTCGCGCACCGCGCAGGCGATCGCCACCGTCGGCGCCTCCAGCACGGATTCGTCCAAGTGCCTTGGCCGCGCCGCGTCTTCGCCCGGCGGACGGTCGGGGAAGGCGTGCACGGTCAGGCGGGCCACCGGCTCCACCAGGGGCAGAAACAGCGCTGCCAGCGCTATGTTGAAGCCGGCGTGCAGCAGCACCGTCGCGTGGGCGTCGGCCGCTCCCGCCAGAATCGTTACGAACGGCAGAGCCGCCAGCGCCGTGACCGCCCGCATGATGAGGTTGCCGAGCGGCACCCGCCGCGCTTCCGGTGCGTCGCGCGCCGTCGCCAGCAGCGGTGGCACTGCCCCGCCGAGGTTGGCGCCCAGCACCATGGCCGCGGCGCCCGGCAGATCCAGCAACCCGCCGCCGGCCAGCGAGGCGATCAACAGCACCACCGCCAGACTGGAGTGCAGCAGCGCCGTCAATCCCGCCGCGACAATCAACGCGAACGCCGGCTCTCCCGCCAAACCGGTCAGTAGCGCATGGATCAACTCGGACTCGCGCACCGGCACCGTGGCCTCGGCCAGCAGGCGCAACGCCAGCAGCACGAGGCCGAGCCCGACGAAGGTCCGGCCCACGGCGCGGCGCGGCCGGCGGCCCTCGCCCACCGCGAACAGCGCCGAGCCCAGCAGCACCAGCACCGGCGACAGCCAGCGCACGTCCAGCGACAGCAGCCCCGCCACCACGCTGGTGCCGATGTCGGCGCCAAGCATGACGGCAAGCGCCATGGCGGTGGTCATCAGCCGCTGCCCAGCCATGGCCGAGGCCATCAGAGCCGTCGCCGTGCTGCTTTGCAGGCCGAGCGTCACTCCAAAGCCGGCGAGGAAGGCGACGACCCGATTGCGTGTCCCGTGCCCCACCCAGCGCCGCAACCCAGCGCCGAAGGCGCGGAACACGCCGGTCCGCACCAGCCGCAATCCCCACAGCAGCAGGGCCACAGCTCCCAGTATGTCGATCAGGACGAGGGTTGGGGAATGCGGGACCATCATTTTGTAACAATGGCCCTGCCGATGCGATCCCCCAACCCCCGCCCAACGGAAGGAATACGTATTCTTGTGGCACCCTCCAGGCGGCAGAGGCGGGCTGCGTAATGTTGTGGAGGCCGAGTCGGACGGGTTCTGCGGAACCGGGCCTGGAGCAGCCGAAAAGCGACCCTTTTGCCCGCTGTATGGGCGCCGGAACGCCTCCTCGATTCGTAATCTTGTGGCACCGCGTAATCTTGTGGAGCCCTGCCCGGCCGCCGCGTCGCCTCCTGCCGATGCGTAGTCTTGTGGATGCCCTTGATCCTGAGTCGTTTTTGGTCGTTTCCACCAGACAGCGCGTGCCCCGGAACGGCAACGGCGGCTTGGGTGGGTGCCCAAGGCCGCCGTGCGTAATTTTGTGGAAGCTGCTGATTCTAAAGCGTTTTTGGCGCGTAATCTGGTGGAAACCGGCCTTACATGCCGATCAGCGCGGCCTGGCGGCGATCCGACGCCACCGGCGGCAGGGACGGGTGCATCGTCAGCCCTTCGCGGCCCACCTCCACCCTAGCCTCCGGATAGACGTTCAGCGCCACGCGCAGCGTCTCCGGGAAGCGGGTCTTGAAGTGCCGAAGCTCGTCGTAGCCGGCGCCGAATTGCGCGTACAGCGACTGCCAGGAGATCCGCGTGGCCTCGTTCAGCGAATGCAGGCGATAGGCCAGCCAAATATAGACGTCGATCGCCATGGACTTGGACGAGATCTCGCGGATCGCCGACTCCAGGACCGGCACCGGATGCTCGCGCAGCGACTTGAAGAAGCTTTCGGAGAGCAGCACGCGCTCTTCCCACAGCGTGCCCTGGCGGTCGTCGTCCGCCGTGAAGGTCAGGCCGCCGACGACGATGGAATCTTTGGCGAACTTGCTGCCGCCGCGGCCCTTGGTTTCCAGATCGTCCCAGAAGAAGGTCAGATGGCAGGCGGACAGCCGGTTGCACTGCTCCTTCACGTCGCGGTACGACTGGCCGCCGGTGGAGACGTTCATACGGCTCATCCAGTCGCGCATGGAGCCGCCCAGTTCGACCTCGCGGCTGTTGGACTGGAGCGCCTTCGTCTGCAAATACAGGAGGATCAGCCGGGCCCGCGAGCCATACGGCACGCCGTACATCTTCTCCTTGCCGCTGAGCAGCAGAACACCCGGCTGCACCACGAGCGTCACCCGGTGGCCGTCACGGCGCCACGTCTGATCGTCGGCCAAACGCTTGTGCGGCAAGGCGGTCAAGCAGAAGCCACTGTAGGTGATGCCCATCGCCCGCGATTCATCGGCGAGCACCGCGGCAGCGGCGTCGACCAACGGGCGCTGTTCGCGCGGCACGAGTTCGCGGGCACGGTCGCGACCGTGCTGGATGATGAGCTGGTGAATTTCGGCCATGGCTGTCTCCCGACCGTTACGCAAGCTGAACGATCCAGCAGCAATCTGGTTCTGTTGACGGCGACCGTCAACTCGTATTCTTGTGGAGAAACCTAGTAGGTATTAGTTGATTCTAACTATTAGTATGTGCCACCAGACTACGCGGGGAAACCCGAGTCGCGCCCACTAGAATACGCAGATCCCGCACCAGATTACGCGGGAAAAAACGCCGCCGCTGTGGACAGTCTGTCTTGTCGGCACGCGAATCGGAACGACTCGGCACGGCCTCGAAGAGCTTACCCGAATCGGTGAGGACGATCCATACGGGTCATCAAACGTTGTTCCTGCTGATGGTCGCCCCGACGATGGAGCGCAGTCTCCGCGACTCGGGGCCTTGTGAAATCGGCGCTGTAAGTTGACACTACCATTTTTACGGCGTATCAACCTAACCGGTGACGCCCTCCATGCGACGTCGCATATCACGATGCCGCGTCAACACGCTGTTGACATCCACTGTCAACAGAGGCACGGTCGCCCGGAAGAGGTAGCGGGCCGAGGGGACTCCATGACCGGCGAGGATTTGCAAGCGATTCGGGAAGCGCGCGGCGTCACCCAACAGGAGTTCGCGGCGTGGCTGAACGAGCAACTCGGCCGGCGTTACGACCGCGCGCGCATCAGCCGCTGGGAAAGCGGGGCGGAGCGCATCCCGCCGCGCGTCGAGCTGTTCATCAAGACCGGTTCCGAGGGCTCGCCCAAGCCGCAGCCGCGCGTTAGGCGGGCGGTCACCGTGGCGGTGGCGAACCAGAAGGGTGGGGTTGGCAAGACGACGACGGCGGTCAACCTCGCCTACGCGCTGGCTCGTGAGGGCGAGAAGGTGCTGCTGATCGACGCTGACCCGCAGGCCAGCGCCACCATCTTCCTCGGCCAAGACCCGCGAGCGTTGGAGCAGCGCAAGGCCACCATCTATTACGCGCTCTTGAAGGACCAGGAGCTGGGCGGAATCGTCCTCCCCGGAATCTTCGATCTGGTGCCGTCCTCGATCACGCTGGCGGCGGCGGACACCGAATTGATGGCGGAGCCCTTCGCCTCGTCGGTGCTGCGCGAGAAGATCGAGGGGGTTCGCACCAGCTACGATTACGTGGTCATCGACTGTCCGCCCAACCTGTCGCTGCTGACGGTCAACGCGCTGTCGGCGGCCGATCGGGTGATCATCCCGGTCAAGACCGAGTTCCTCGACATCATGGGCATCCCGCTGTTGCTGGACACGGTGGAGAAGATCCGCCGGCGCGGCAACACGCAGCTCACCGTGCTCGGCATCCTGCCCACCATGTTCAATCCGCGCTACACGCAGGACAACGAGACGCTGAAGGAACTGCGCGAGAGCTTGGGGGGTAAGACCCGGATCTTCGCGCCGATCAACCGCTCGACCGGATACGGGCAGTCGGCAGCCGCCGGCAAGCCGACGCTGGAAGTGCTGCCCGACACGCCTGGCGTACAGGGCTATGTGGACTTGGCAAGGGAACTGATTGGTCATGGCGAAGCCTGATAAGACCCGCAACTTCGGCATGTTCCGCGGCGCCGTGGAGACGCAGGCGAAGGACGCGCTGTTCGGCACCAGCGCCGACTTTCCCAAGCTGGTCGAGGTCGACCTGACGCGGATCTCCCGCAACCCGGAGCAGCCGCGCAAGCACTTCGACCCCGACGAGATGGAAGCGCTGGCCGAGTCCATCCAGCGCTACGGCCTCAAGCAACCGATCCTGGTGCAGGAGGCCGGGCAGAGCGGCTTCATGCTGGTGGCCGGCGAGCGCCGCTTCCGCGCCCATGAGATGCTGGGCCGCGACACCATCTTCGCCATCATCACCTCGGGCGACGCCGACGAGCTGGCGCTGGTGGAGAACGTGCAGCGCGTCGATCTGGACGCGCTGGAGTTGGCTATGGCGTTGGGCCGCCTGATGGAGCGGCACGGCTACACCCAGGAGGAACTGGGCGGCATCGTCGGCAAGAGCCAGAGCTACGTCAGCCACACGCTGCGCCTCAACGCCCTGCCCGACCTCATCAAGCGCGAGTATGCGACGTCGCATAGGGAGGTCTCACGCTCGGTGCTGGTCGAGATCGCCTGGGTCAAGGACGAGGCCGAACAGATGGCGCTGTGGCAGCGCGTCAAGGCCGGCGAGGGCACGGTGAAGGCCGCCCGCACCCGCAAGGCGCGCACTCCGCCGCCCGAGCCCACCGCGCTGTCGCTGTTCTTCACCACCGTGCGGCTGGCCCGCAAGCAGGCAACCGACGTGCAGGGGTATCGCGGCGGAATCACCGACGAGCAGCGCGCCGAGTTGAGCGCGCTGCGTCGGCAGATCGACGAATTGCTCGACGAATAGGCGGCCCTAAAGCCACCCCCGCCGGATCCGGAGAGCGCTCCCCTACCCCGCCAGCCGGGCCTTGATCCCTTCGGCCGCACGCAATGTCAGGGCGGCGATGGTCAAGGTCGGGTTGGCGGTGGCGACGGTGGGGAAGGTGCTGCTGCCGAGGATGTACAGATTGTCGTGATCCCAGCTCCGCAGGTCGGGGCCGACCACGGAATCCGCTGGGTCGGCGCCCATCCGACAGGTGCCCACCACGTGGCCGGCGCCGTAGTACTGGTCGCTCTGGCCGTTGTAGGTGAAGGTGGTGGGGCTGGCGGCCGGAGTCTTGTCCGTTGCCTGCTCCGTCCCCATCGCCTCGAACAGCCGGTCGGCGGTGCGCCGGGCCGATTCGAAGCCGCCCTTGGTGTAGTCGGACAGGGAACAGGCGATCTGTGGCCGCGGCAGGGGCTGTTCGACCAGGAAGGCCATGCGGAACTGGCGCGTGTAGAGGCCGTTGATGCTGGGATCGTACTTGGCCTGGATCGGGCAGATCGGAATGCCGTTGGTGTTGCCGCCGCACGCCCGGCGGTGCTGGTAGGAGCGGGAGTTGCAGCCGGCCGGGGTGACGGTGACGTTCACCGTCTGTCCGTCCACTTTCAGCCCGTCTACGCCCGCGGCCACATATTGGTCCACCAGTGTGTCGGGCAGCGCCGGCATTGGGTATTCGTAGCCGGGCGGGAAGGTGATGCCCAGGAAGGCCTGATCGGCGGCGTCGGCCGACACGCCGATCTCCGCCTCGCCCTCACCGTACGGGCTGCGGCGTAGACCTGCACCTTGAGGTTGAAGGTGTCGAAGGAGGGGGCGATGATGCTCTGCGCGACGCCGGTCAGGATGGCGGACAGCGCGACGAAAGTGTCCATGTCGGACGCGGTGTTGGAAACGCTCATGGCGAGGGTCGCTCCGGTGTCGGTCAGGGGGCATGGGCGGGGGAAGATTTCTTGCCGGCCAGCGAGAGGATATAGGTGAAGTCCGACGGGCGGCCGGCCGTATCGACGGCGTTGTTGTGGCAGCCGATGCAGGTCGAGCTGCTCTGCGGCACCGTGTCCTGCGTGTAGGTTTCTCTGGTGGTGTTGGCCAGGAACAGCGGGAACGGATAGCCGGTAGGGCTGCCTTGGTTGTCGGGCTGGGTCGGCCACTGGGTACCGATGGCTCATAGTTCGCCCACACCGTTCCGGCCAGCGGCGCCTGGAGTGCCCTTGGTGATCGGCGTCTGTTGGAAGCTGCCGGGGAAGGTCATGGTCGGCACGGTGGAGTTCGGCGGGGTGACGGTCGGCTTGTAGGCGGCCTACCCCTCTTTGGTGTTCAGCCGGTTGCCGATGATGAAGTCGTACATCGGCTTGTTGACCAGGATCTGAAAGCGCGTGTAGCGGCCGTTCTGGTCAATCAGCGGGCCGCTGTCGAAGGGCTGGGTCGAGGCGGTCAGCAAGTCCGGCGTCTTGCCGACCATGAACAGCAGCGGCCCCTGCCCCACGCGCTTGCACGCCGCCGGCAGCGGCGCGGTGGTTCCCCAGGCCGGTGGGTTGGGCGTCATCAGGGTGAAGGCGTCGGCCCAGCCCTGCCGGACCGCCGGGGCGTCGCCGCCGGGGCTCGCGTTCTTGCCGATGGTCGCGCCGCCGGCCGACCAGTTCAGCGCGACGAAGCTCTGCCAGGAGACGGTGCCTAAGCTCTCCTGGATCAGCGCCGGCGTCATGGTGGCGGGCAGGCTCGGATCCATCCTCTGCGAGGTCGGCGCGTCGCAGAGCATCAGCGGGCTGAGCGCCGCGGGGTCCTGGAATGTGTTGGCGTTGCAGGTGACGGGCTGGGAATAGGGCTTGCGGCGGCGGGTTGACGTGTTGCTGAGCGCCGGTCGAGGGGGTTATTAGACGTCTAATCGTCGAAGGGAATCCGCCGTCGCGATTAGACGTCTAATAGGCTCAGTGGTCGAGCAGGGCGTCGATGTCGGCGCGCAGCGCCAGGAGAGCCCGGCGTTCCTCGTCGCCGAGCTTGGCGCCGCCATGGCTCAGGTCGCGCACTTTGGCGACGCCGTTGTGCAGGGCCTTGAGCACCGGGCGGAACGAGGCCACGCTGTGGCCAGAGGAGGGCGCAGCCTTGTGCTGCTGCTTGGCCTCGCGCACCGCCTTCACCGTCAGCCCGGCGCCAGCTCGTACGCTCGCCCACAGGGCGCGCTGCGCCTTCGGGTCGGTCAGTTCAGCCAGTTCCATCAGCAGCGAGACCGACACCTGCGCGTGTTCCGGCGCCTCGTTCAGAATGTCCGCCGGCAGCCGCAGGATACCCAGCAGGCGGGCCACATACTCCTGCGATTTGCCAATCAGGGCGGCGGCCTGCTCCTGCGTCAGTCCCTTGTCGGAAATCAGCCGCTCCAGCGAGCGGGCGAGGTCCACCGGATGCAGGTCGATGCGCTGCACGTTCTCGATCAGCGCCAGGGCCTGGGCATCGTCGGTGTCGAGGATCAGCGCCGGGATCGTCTCGCGGTCCAGTTGGCGGAACGCCCAGTAACGCCGCTCGCCGGCGACGATGCGGAAGCGGTCGGCCGCGACTTCCCGAACGTTGATGGGCTGCAACAGCCCCTTCTGCTCGACGGAAGCGGCGAGTGTCCCGACATCGGCATCCTGCGCGTTGCGGCGCGGCTGATCGGGGTCCGGCTCGATCTGGATAAGCGGGATCTCGCGGTAGCGCATCTTGGCGCTCAGCCCGAACAGCGCGGCGTTGCCGCCGCCGCCCGATCCAGTGCGGCTGACCGCCCGCTTGAACAGCCCGGCGTTGGAGGTGTCGAACTTACGCGCCATGGCGCACCCCTTCCCTGGCGAGATTCAGCAGTGCGGACGCGATTTCCGCATAGCTCTCTGCCCCTGCGGAGTTCGGGTTGATGGCGAGCCCCGGCCGCCCGGCCATGACGCTCTTGGTGTAGTCGGCGGCGCGCCGCACCGGCGAGAAAAGCCGCAGATTCTCGGCCGCTGCCAACTCGCGCAGCTCGTTCATCACCTGCTCGTCCTGGAGCCGGCGCGGGCTGAACATGGTCGGCAGGATGCCCAGCACCTCGAGCCGCGGGTTCACCAGCTCGCGCACGCCCGCGATGGTCTCGAACAGCTGCGGGATGCCCATCATCGACAGCATCTCCGTCTGTGTCGGGATGAGCAGCTGATCGGCCGCGTTCAGCACCGACACCGTCAGCTCTCCCAGATGCGGCGGGCAGTCCAGCACCACGTAATCATAATGCCCGGCCAACTGCGCGATCTTCGCCCGCAGGATCAGGGTGCCGTTCGGCTGGCGCAGCAGCTCACGATCGGCCGCCGCCAGCGAGATGGAGGAGGGGAGGAGGTCGAACACGCCGCCGCACACCGGCGTCACGAACTCGCGCATCGGCCGGGTGGAGCGCAGCGCGTGGGTCAGCGTCGCCTTTGCCAGCTCCTGCTCGTGCGGGTCGATGCCCAAATGGACGGTGGCGTTGGCCTGCGGGTCGCAATCGATCAGCAGCACCCGCCGCCCCTGTCTGGCCAGGAGCCACGCGACGTTGACGCAGGTCGTCGTCTTGGCCACGCCGCCCTTCTGGTTGGCCGCGCAGAACACCACCGGCGCGTGGCGCACGGCGTGCGCCGCCGGGATGCCCACCGGCTCGGTCGCGTCCTTCAGCGTCGCGGCGACGGTTTGCGGAATGCGCTCCGCACCGGTCTCCCAGCGGGAAATCTTGGCCCGGTCGTAGCGCCGGTTCAGCCGTTGGTTGAGCCAGGAGACCAACTCCTGCTGGTTCATGCCGCGCTGTTCGCGGTAGCTGCGCAGCTCCTCGCCGCTCATGTCGTGCGCCACGGGATCCTCCTTTCCGGAATACCGCGCACGATGAGTCATGTTGACGGTACTGTCAACCGGCGTGCCGGTCGCTGTGCAGCACGCGAGGTGCCGGGACCACGAGCCGTCGCCGCCACGCCAGCAGTGTCCCAATGCAGTCAAGGTGCCGGCTATCGTGCGGCGTTGCCTTGTTCGACTTTGTTGCATGACCCCGTCGAATCCGGTGGCAGCACCGCGTCATGGTTGACCATCACCACCGTCCTCCCGCGCAACAGATCCGTTTTCCACAGTTCGGCCTGGGTGGCGCGGTCGATGTTGGCCAGTGCCTCGTCAAGCAGCAGGATCGGCCGGCTGGAGGCGAAGGCGGCGGTCAGGGCGATCAACTGGCGCTGGCCCCCCGACAGGTTGCCGCCACCGGGAGGCAATGGCGTGTCGAGCCCCATCGGCAGGCGCTCGATCAGGGCGAACAGGCCGGTTCGGCGCGCGGCGGCCATGGCTTCCGATAGGGGCACGCCGGACAGCAGTTCGAGGTTCGAGCGGATGGTGCCCTCGAACAGCCGGGTGTTTTGGGGCAGGTAATAAACCGCCTGACGCGCCGCCTCGGGGTCGAGGCCGCAGACCGACACCTCGCCCCGTTCGGGCTGCTGCAACCCGGCGAGAATACGCAGCAGGGTGGTCTTGCCGCTCCCCGAACGGCCATCGAGCTGCACCACCGATCCCCATTCCACCCGCAAGTCCCGGCCGGTCAGTATCCACGGCAGGTCCGGGCCGTAGCGGAACCACAGCCCCGCGGCCTCGATGGCCGGACCGCCGCTGCGGCGCGGCAGTGGGCGGCGCGGGGTCGGCCGCGGGGCATCGCCGAAAATCTCCTCGACCCGGCCGAGATGGACCGCCGCTCCCGAAACCGCGAGCAGGCCATGGGCGAAGCCGAGCACCGCCTTCATCACCCGGTCGGCCATCATCACGGCGGCGAACAGGCCGCCCAGGCTCATCGCTCCGTCCAGACAGCGTGCCGCCGCCCACACCAGCACCGCCGCCCGCGCCGCGCCATAGCCGCCGTCGAGCAGAAGATCCAGCCACAAGGCGCACCGCTGGCGGCGCAGCACCGCGGTCTCCTGATCGACCAGCCGCCGGATCCAAGCGGCGAAGCCCTTCGGCCCGGCACCGCAAGCCACCAGCGTCGGTGCCGCTGCGGTCAGTTCGTACAAGGCGCCGGTCTGCTCTTCGGCCGCGGCGATTTCGGCGCGCTGCAAGGCGGCGTGGCGGGTGGCGAGCAGCGCGCAGGCCGACAAAAGCAGGATGCCGAACCCAGCCAAGGGCAGCGCCAGTCCCGACGGTGTTGCCGCCAGTCCGGCCAGGGCGGCGGCGAGCATGGCGGCGTCGAGGACGAAGCCGCTCGCCGTCTGGAGGACGGTGCGGTTCAGGGTGTCGGCCGAGGCCAGCGGTTGCAGCAGCCCGCCCAGGTCGCGGCCCAGCAGCGCCGCCAGGGGCTTGGCCAGAATGTGGGAGAACGAGGCACCCAGCACCCTGGCCTCGAGCTTGGCGCCGAGGAGGCGGGCCACCCACTCGCGGCAGGCATCGAGCGCCAGCAGGTGCAACTGAATCACCGCCAGACCGGCGACGACCAGCACCAGCGCGTCCGGCTGGGCGCCGGGCATCAGCCGGTCGATGAGGCCGCCGGTGACCAGCGGCACCGCCACGCTGCCGGCCTGGACCAGCAGGCAGAGTCCGGCCAGTTGCAGCCCCAGCCGCCGCTCGCCGACCAGGGCGCGCAGCAGGCGGACGGGAAGGTTCGCTCCGGGCGGCAGCGGCCGTGATGCCTCGATGACCGTCATGCCCTGGGCGGCCAGCGTGGTGACGGCGACGCGGGTCCGCGTGCCGTCCCCGTCTTCCAGCTCCGCCGTCCCGCGGCGGACCCGGCGCAGGATCCGGGCTTCATCCGCTCCGTTCAGCACCAGACAGGGCGTGGACAGATGCCGCCAGTCTCGGGCCGCCGGGCGCAGGGCGCGAGCGCCGAGCCCGTGCTCGCGCAGCGCCGCGGCCAGCGTCTCGGGGCCACCCGCGGCGGACAGGTCGGCGGCGGCGTCGCCCGTCAGTTCGGCCAGCAGGCGGCGGGCGAGGAGGGTGGCGGTCATGGACAGGTCTCCGCGATGCGGCCGCGCGCCATCGTCAGCACCCGGTTGGCGCCGCGCAGGGCGGACGGCCGATGGGCGATGACGATGCGGGTGCAGCCGAGGCTGGCGAGGTTGGCGGCGACCCGCCGCTCGATGTCCGGGTCGAGGGCGCTGGTCGATTCGTCGAGCAGCAGGATGCGCGGGCGGCGCAGCAGCACGCGGGCCAGTGCCAAGCGCTGCCGCTGCCCGCCGGACAGCAGGCAGCCGTTCTCGCCAATGGTGGTGTCCAGCCTGGCGGGCAGGTGGGCCACGACCTCGTCCAGGCAGGCGAGGCGGCAGGCTTCGGCCAACCGCGCCTCGGTGTCAGCCGGGGTGTCGGCCTGGCCGTCGTGGTGTTCGTCGGGAAGGAAGCGCAGCAGGTTGTCGCGCAGGCTGGCGTTGAAAAGCACCGTCTCCTGCGGCACCACGCCCAACCGCCGGCGCAAGGCGGCACGGTCGAGATCCGCCATCGCCACCCCGTCGATGGTCACCATACCGGCGCTGGGCGGCAGCAGCCCCACCAGCAGGCGGCCCAGCGTCGACTTGCCGCTGCCCGAGCGGCCGAGGATCGCCACCGTCTCACCGGCGGCGATGTCCAGGGTGACGCCGCGGCACACCGGCTCGCTTGTCCCGTCGTAGGCGAAGCTCAGGTCACGGGCGGAAATGGCCCCGCGCAGGCCGGGCAGCACCACGCCGCCGCTGGGCTCGGGCTTGGCGGCGAGCACGTCGTCGAGGCGTGCCATCGCCGCCCGCGCGGCGGTCAGGCGCTCGCCCAGGCCGGCAAGCGAGGCCAGCGGTTTGGACAGCAGGCTCTGGGCGCCGAGCAACGACACCAGCGTTCCCGGTGAGGATTCGCCCGCCATCGCCGCCACGCCGCCGGCCCCCAGGAACAGCAGCGAGGTGGCGAGGTCGAACAGCTGAATGGCGCCGCCCAGCCGCTGCTCCAGCGCGCCGGCCCGCAATCCGATGTTGAGACGCACCGCCATGCGGTCGGCATGGCGCAGGCCCATGCGCGCCTCCAAGCCCAGCGCCTTGACCGTTTCCGGGGCGGCGACGGCGTCGATCAGCGCGTTGACCTCGCCGGCATGGGCGGCCAGCTCCGCCTCCGCGAGGCGCCGCCGACGCTCCAGCCCCAGCCAGGGCAGGGCCAGCCGCAGCAGGCTGGCGCCGAGGACGATGGTGCCGAGCCGCAGGTCGAGGACCAGCATCACCGCCCCATAGGCCAGCACCAGCACGCCGTCGAGCGCGGCCTCGGCCAGTTGCAGCACCAGCGCGCGCAGCTCGGTGTTGGCTTGCAGGCGCTGCATCAGGTCGCCGGGGCTGCGCCGGGCGAAGAACAGAGCTGGCAGCCCGAGCAGATGGCGGACCGAGGCGCCGGTCAGGCCGATGTCGAGCGCGAAGATCAGGCGGTGCAGCATCAGGTCGCGCCCCAGCCGCAGCGCCGCCTGGGCCAGCACCGCCGCGGCCAGCCCGGCGGCGATGACGCTCAGCATCAGCCGGTCGCCGGCAGCGACCACCCGGTCCACCACGAGGTTGAGACCGACCAGCGGCACCAGCGTCAGCGCCTCGATCATCAGGAGGGCCGCCACCATCACCGGCAGGGTGTGGCCGGTGCCGCGCAGGGCGCGGCCGATGTGGGCGTGGGCGGTGTGGCGCGGTCGGCGCCGGATCAACGCCGGGGTGGGGTGGAAGGTCAACGCGACGCCGCCGAAGTTGCGGGCCAGCTCGTCGCCGTCAATCTCGATCCGGCCCCGGCGCGGATCGACAAGGACGGCGCCGCGCCGGCTCACTCGCTCGACGACGACGAAATGGGAGCCGCGCCAATGCGCCACCGCCGGCATCGGCAATCCGGACAGGCCGGCGGCGTCGACGCGGAAGGCCTCGACCTCCAGCCCCAACGCCCGCGCGGCACGGGCCAGCGCCGCTGCCGACAGGCCGTCGCGTCCACCCCCGCAGGCCTCCCGCACGTCGTCGAGGGGCATCGCGCAGCCGTGATGACGCAGCACCATGGCCAGACAGGCGGCGCCGCAATCCGACAGTTCGGTCTGCAACATCGGCTCCACCCGTCGCGTCCGGGCGATCATGGCGCCGTGCCTCCGGTCTGGCAGGAGGGCGCTGCCACGGCATGGGGGGCCAGCACGTGCGGGGCGAGGCTGCCGAGCCCATTTCCTGCGGCCATGGCGCCGCCGGTCAGCACCAGGACGGCGACCACAGCCATCGGCAGCCACAACGAGGGCGGGCAGGTGCGCAGCACCTCGGTGGGCAGGCGGTCGGCCTCGAACGCGGCGGCCACGGTCTCGGCGATGTCCGGGCCGGGGAAGCTCATCGCCTCGCCTCCTTATCGGCGAACAGCGGGGCGAGCATCACCGAGGCCCGCAGTTCGTCGAGCAGCGCGCGCAGCCCGCTCTCCTGCGCCCGCACCGCCGCCTCGCCATGGCGGTGCGCCAGCGCGGCGAGCACCGCGTCGTCGCCGTCGCCGTGCAGCAGCCGCTCCAGGACCGCCAGCGACACCTCGTTGAAGTCCATGCCGATGCTGCCGGCCTGCGACATGCGCCCGACGATCTCCACCAGCGCCGTCACCGGCTCGCGCGCAGGAAAGCGCAGGCGCATGGTGTCGAGGATGGCGGCGCGGTCGGGCAGGTTGAGCAGCAGGGCGAGGAGGAAGCGCTCCTCCGGGTCGGTGGTGCGGGCGCGGCGCAGGGTGATGTTCTCGATCCGCCGCCGCTCGGTCAGGCAGGCCGGCACCAGGTCGATCCAGTCGCCGTGGCGATGCCGCGCCGCGGCGATCAGGCGCTCGGTCAGTTCTGGGGTGCAGCGCGCGCCGGCCAGTTCGAGGATGCGGAAGGCGCCCCAGGCGTCGGAGCGCGCGAGCGCCAGCTCGAAGAACCCGGCCAGCTCGGGATGGGCGAGGTCGCACAGGGTCTGCAACATGCGCAGCTGGGTGACCTGCGGCTGCGGCTCGTGGAACGGGTCGATGGCGATGAACGGCTTGTGGTAGGTGAACTGCGGCCCGACCGGCTCATCGACGCTCTGCACGACGATGCTGACCGAGGGGTGGTCGAGGTGGAACAGCGAATGGATCAGCGCCCGGCCGCTGCCGATCTCGCGCACGTCGCCGGTGCGCAGCAGTTCGCTGTCGCGGCAGCGGATCTCGCCGACCAGCAGGCGGGCGTCGATCTTTTCCCGCTGCTCGAAGTCGTAGCGGCTGTGCAGGCTGGAGCCGGCGAACACCTGGAAGGCGCCGGAAAAGCCGTGCTGATGGATCTCGGTGGTGGCGTCCAGCCACGTCAGCGCGGTGATGGTGAAGCCCGAGCCCATGTAGACGGGGACCGGCGGCTGGCCGACCTGACCGGGGGTCTGCGGCAGCCACCGCGTCGCCGACAGGGTCCATCGCGCCAGATCGTCGAAGCCGGCGCGCTGGTGCAGCGCGTGGTCGCGCAGCGCCGCGGCGGCGATGGCGGGGAAGCGGTCGAGGTCGTTGCGGGCGGCGGTCCAGCGGTCCTGGATGTCGTCGCCGAGGCGGGTGAATGGGTCCATGGCGGTGCTCCTTGACGGGGGCTAAGGGGTGGCTGCGCGGAGAAGGGGGCGGTCGAACAGCGCCGGGCGGGCGGTCATGCCGGCGAGCAGGTGCCGGCGTTCGGCCTGGCCCAGGCGTAGGCGGTTCCAGTGGAACAGCGCGACGATTGCGAGGAAGCGCCGCTGTCCGCCTTGCAGCCGGCCGCCGCTCCAGGCGCGCCCGAGCGCGCTGGCAAGCGCCGCGTTGGCGCGGGCCATCCCGGCCAGGCCGCGGCGCAGCCGGTCGCCCTCGGCGTCGCGCGGGCAGAGGCTGGCGAGCCGGGCCAGCGACGGCGGGTGCAGCGGCGAGGCCGCCGGTGTCGGCGGCTGGCCATGCATCTCGGCCAGATGGCACCAGACGTCCCAGACCTCCTCGGGGTTGTCGGGAAGGGCACGGGCGAACAGGTCGTCGAGCAGGGCGAGGCTGAGCACCGTCGGCGACCACAGGCGCCCGTGCAGGGCCGGCGCGGCCAGCGCGTGCAGGCGGGCATCGGCGGCGGCGTGGCGGTGGAAGGCCGCTGCGGTCACAGGCCCGCCCAGCGCATGGATCTCCGGCTCGTAGCGGCTGGCAAACCAGCACTCCACGCCGCCGTCGCGGCGCAGGGACCGCAGCCGCGCGACCATGGCCGCGACGACCAGATCGCGCAGGCCGCGGCGCGGGAGGATGCGCAGGCGCAAGCCGGGTTCCTTGCACTGCCAGAACCACAGGCTGGCGGCGCCCTCGGCGCGCAGGAACTCGGCCGTTTCGCCGAACATCGCCAGCACCACCATCTCAGCCCCCGCCGCCGGCGCGGCGTTGAACTGCAGCCAGTCCTGCCGGCGCAACGCCGGCAGCGGCACGCCAGGGCAGTCCGATCTCGGTGGCATAGCGTCGTCCTTTCGCATCGGTGAGGAGGAAGCCATCGGCGGGCAGGGTCAGCACCAGCAGCGGCAAGTCGGGTCCGCAGCCCTTCAGCGCCGCGTCGAAGGCCAGCGGGCTGTCGCGGTGGATCAGGATCGGTGCGTCCTCGGCCGGGGTGAGGACCACCAGCTCGGGCAGGTGGTGGCGGGCGGCCAGGCGCTGCCACGCGCGAAAGCGGCTCGCCGCCGAGCCGACCAGCAGGGCGGTCAACTCCTCGCCGCGCAGATGCAGGCGGGACGGCCGCACGGCGGTGCCGCCGGACAGGCGGAGGGCCGGCGAGACGCGCCCGCCGGTGCGCTCGGATGGGAACGGCACCAGTTCCTCGGCCAAACCGGGGACATGGACGCGGCCGGAGCTGAACAGCAGCGCCTCGCTGGCCGGGTCGCCGCCGCCGAGATCGAGCACCGAGAACAGCGACACCACCAGCCGGCTGCCGTCTTCGGTGGCGACCACCATCTGGCCGTCGGCGGTGTCCGGGGTGGGAACCAGATGGCGGCAGGGCAACTGGTCGGGCTCGACGCCCCAGTAGTCGAGGACCGGCAACCGGCCGAGTTGCGGCCGCGCCAGGGTGTTGTGGACCGTGCCCTTCGGCGGCACCAGTTCGCACGCCTGTGCGCCGCGCGCCTGGGCCGTCTCCGTCACCGTGCGGGCGGCCCAGGCAACCAGCGCCCGCCAGCCGCCGGTGGTGCCGAACAGGCCGGTGAAACGGCCGAACGCCAGGGCCGGCTCGGCGCTCGACCCGGCGATGGCGGCCTCGCCGGCGCCCAGCCGCAGCATCAGCGTCCCGGCGGCGGCGGACGAAACGAAAGAGGCGGCGGGCGGCGCATCGAGCCGGCCGTCACCGCCGAGAGCGTGTTCGAGGTGCTCGATGCGGGCGAGCGCATCATGGTCCGCCCCCGCCGCGGCGAGCAGGTCGCGCCAGTCCGCGCCGGGCGAGGGAGGCTGGGCCTCGCCGCCCTCCAGCCGGCGCCGCGCGTAGAGCCGGGCGGCCATGGCGGTGACCGACTGTCCGGCCTCGAACCGCTCGGCGTCGGCCAGCGCGTCGGTGAGTCGACGGCGCCAATCGGTCCCCAGGGTAACGCGGAAGGGAAGGGCGGCGTCGCAACGCAACCCCGCGGCGGCCGGCTCCGGCACCCCGAACTGTCGGGCCATGCCCCGCAGTCCATCGAGAAGCCGCTCCTGCGCGGTCAGGATCGTGGGGGCGGAGGCGTCGCCGTCCACCGCGCGGCAGATCCGCCGGGTTTCGGCGACCATCCGGCGCCAGGCACCGCGTTCCGGTTCGGCCAACTGGTCGCCGGCCCGCTTCAACGCCTCCCATACGGTGGCGAACCGGCGCGGAAAGGTCACGCCGCCGACCAGCAGGCCGGCGTCCAGCAAGCCGCGGCAGCAGGCGGCTCCGGCCAGCCGGGCGCATTCGGCGAAGCGGCGCGGCCGTCCGTCCGCCAAGGCGGCGATGGCGGCATCGAGCGCCGGGGTGCCCCTGGCGGCGCGCCAGACGTTCCCCTGCTGGAAATACCAGTGGGGTTGCGGCGTCCCGCCCCGCCGCAGGGTTGGGTTGAGTTTGAAGCGCCCCCGCATGGCGTAGGCCGGGCGGCTTGTCAGCGCGGCGAACAGCGCCGCGAAGGCGGCGAGGTCGGGGGTGACGCAGCGACGGCCGGGCACGGGCACTATGGCGGTGTGCGTCCCCCAGGCGGCGAGCGCCGTTCCCGCCCACAATCCGTAGGGGGTGGTTCGCCACACCGCACGGGCCAGATAGCGGTAAAGGGTGCGCTCGGTCTGGCGGCTGCGCTTGTCGCGGTCGGGCGTCATCGGCCGGGCCGCGAGGCGGCGATAGGCGGTCGGGTTGGCCAGCGCCAGGGCGGCGGCAAATCCCGGATCGTCGATGGTGGCAGTGGCGAGCCGCCGCTGCTGGCGGCGCATCGCCTCGGCATGCAGGCCGGCGAATGCCTCGTCGGTGACGGCACCGCGGGCGGCGTCCGCCAGGGCGGGATCGCTCAAGCCGCACAGGGTTTCGATGGGCCACAGCGCGGCGCGCACCACGACCCGCGGCGCCAGTTCGTGAGGCGCGGTCATGGCTGCACCTCCGCCGGCATGGCCTGAAGGGCCAGCTGCGTGGGCAGGCGCCGCTCGATCTCCGCGGCGAAGTGGGATTCGAGCGCCAGACCGCGAGCCCAGTCCCACATCAGCTCGGCGAAGGCCGTGTCGGCGAGGCCGTGCTCGGACAGCCACGCGCGCATGCTGTCGGCCCGCTCCAGGCCATACAGCGTGCGAAGCTGGTCGGCCAGCCGTTGCGCCGCCTCGGGCGCCACCGCCAGCCCGAGAGCGTCGAGGGCATAGGGGGCGAGGATGCGCAGCAACACCTTCTTGCGCGCCAGCAGCAACTCCTCGCCGCTGGTCGCCACCCCGGCCGCGTAGGGCCACGCATGGTCGGGCCGGCGCTCGATGGCGGGGACGGAACCGTCGAGGCGCAACCCGTCGCCCGGCCGCAGCGTCAACACCGAAACCGGCGACGGTACCGGCTCGTCTTGCCACGTCGAGCGCCGCGCCGCGGCGGCGACGAGCGTCTCTGGCAGCGGATCGGTGTGCGGGTCGCCGGCCGGGGCCGAGCCGTCGAGCACCGGTCCAAGCCCCTGCCGCCAGTACCACGGGGCGCCACCATCGGCATAGCCGACGAGGTGGCGCGCACCCCAGCACTCGGCGACGTCGAGCGCCTCGTCCGGGCCGTTCATCAGCGACTGGCGCACCGAGCGCAGCGACGGAGGCACGAACAGGGCGTACCGCGTGACCGAGCTGCCGACCAACTGCGCGGGGTAGACCGCCCAGTTGCGGTAACCGCAGAAGACGACATTGGCGGGGCCATGGGTTAGGCACGCCGCCTGCGCCACCGCGCGGGTGTCGCCGAGGGCGTCGCGCCCGGCGTCGGCGGCGAAGGCATAACGCCGCCCGCCCGCCTCGACGAGGTAGAGGTTGCCGGCGTTGCGGACCTCGGGATGCAGCACTTCGGCGGCTGACGGCTGCTCGCCGTGGAAGGGCAGGGCGGTGACGCGGCAATCGCCGATCATGGTCTGGGCGTGCCACCCCAGGGTTTCGACCCGGCGGAAGCCGAGTTCGCGCAGCCGCGCCGCCATGGCGATGGACAGGGCCGACTCGCGCGCCACCTCCGGCACCAGGATGCGGGTGTCGGGGGCGAAGCGCAGCAGGGTGCCGGGATGGAAATGGTCGGGATGGGAATGGGTGATCAGGATGGCGTCCACCGGCCAGCGGGTCTGCGGCATCGGCCGGTAGCCACGGGCGTGCGCCGGGTCGCCGGGCAGCAGGAACGGATCGACGAGGATGCGGGTGCGCCCGGAATTGACCAGGACGGTGGCGTGTCCGACGAAGGTCAGCGGCGCGTCGGGAACGGGGGCCTCGGCGGTGACCGGCGTGAAGGCGCCGGCGGCCTCCAGCCGGTCGAACAGGGCGCGGGCCGGACCGGTGCGCGGCGGCTGCGCCGCGACTTGCCACTCGGAGATCCAGGCGGCCAGCTCGGGGACCAGACCGGGCGGCAGCGCCACCGTGGCCCGGCGCTCGGTGGCGGCGTCGGAGACCGACAGCGCCGTCGGCACCACCAGGGCCGGGTCGGGATACAACAGGTCCGGCTTCAGCCGGGTCGCCGTGTCGTAGCAGTCGCCGAAGCCCTCGGGCGCCGCCAGTGCCGCCCAAAGATCGCCGTGGGAAAACGGCCGCGGCACGCGGTCGAGCACGCGAGCGGCGCGGTCGCACAGCGTCGCTTCCATCCGTCCCGAGATCATGCTGCCGTAGGGCGTGTCGTCGCTGTAGGCGAGACTGAGCAGGATGGTCTCGCCGATCTGGCGGCTGGCCATTGGTCCCTCATCAGGCGGTTGGGAGACAGCGGGAGCCGGCTCATGACGGACCGGCTCCCGCGGGGGACGCGTCCCGGTCAGCGCAACCGGAACAGGTTCCGAGCGATGGGGAGCTTCGGCCCACCCGGCGGCTTGGGGCTGCCGCCGCACATCACCGTCTGCTCCATGCGCGGTTCGCCGAGCTTGGGAATGAGCGGGCTGATCGTGGTTTCCCCGAGAGGGCGGATGGCGATCCCGCCCGAGAGCGCGCCGGAGCGCAAGTCGGCGCCGCCGACGACGGTTTCCAGGTCCTCGATTTCAATGCGGACGGGTTTGGCTTCCTTCGACTTCATCACACTCTCCGTTTGCTGGGTTCGAACCGGCGTCTTGCCGGGCCGGTCACGTCCTGTTCGACGCGACGACCAGAGCTTAGGAGGGGTGAGAAGCCCCCGATGTTAGCCAGCCCACATTTCACCGAGCCTTCTGCCGGAGGCGATACGGGCGAGCCGGTGAACGCTCCTTCCCGCGTTTTGTGAGTGCCGACACAGCGCCGGTACGATGGGGCGTGTTCTCCTCGCCCGCGCCCGCCTCAACCGAAGGACGCCCCATGGAAGCCTTTACAAAACTCGGCGACGACGTGCTCCAACGCTGGTCGGCGAAGCGCTTCGACCGCGCCGCCTTCCCGGCCATCGCCGCCGCAGCACTTGCCGATCACGCGCTGCACAGCCGCTTGACCCATGAGGACATCATCCAGGATGTGCTTGCCGATCCGCGCTGGCCCGTGCAGTTCGGGTCCGCCTTCGGGCAGCCGCCGTTGAACCTCTATGTCGGCCCCGGCTTCTACATCGAGGTGCTGACGTGGATGGACGCCACCACCGACATCCACCAGCACAACTTCTCCGGTGCTTTTCAGGTGTTCGCCGGGTCGAGTCTGCACAGCCGCTACGACTTCGATCTGGCCGAGCGCATCGACCCGCACATCGTCCGCGGCGCCGTGCGGTTTGGCGGTGCGGAGTTGCTGAAACAGGGCGACATCCGCGAAATCCGCAGCGGTGCGGGGTTGATCCACGCCCTGTTCCATCTGCACCACCCCTCGGTCAGCGTCGTGGTGCGCACCGACGATGACGCCAGTGGACCGCAATTCAGCTATATGAAGCCGTGGTTCGGCATCGATCCCTTCCACAAGCCGGAACCGTTCGCCACGCAGACGCGCCTGCTGGTCATGCTGGCCGCGCAAAAGCACCTGCGCCTGCCCGAATTTGCCCGAACGGCGCTGGCAAGCGGCCATCCCTGGCTCACGCTGCGCACGTTGGAGGCCGTCGCCCCGGTGCTGGATGCGGCGACGCTGGCCGACCTTGCCGACACCGCCGCCCGGCGCACCGGAGCGTGGGTGCGCGACACGCTGCCCTGCCTGACGGAGTTGCGGCGGGAGGCCAACATCGCCGCGCGCCGTGCCGCGATCACCGACGCGGATCACCGCTACCTGATGGCGCTGTTGCTCAATCTGCCGCACCGCGACGCCATCCTGGCGATGATGAACGCCCGCCATCCGGGCGAGGACCCGGTCGCCCGCATCGTTCGGACCATCGGAGCCCTGGCGGCGGAACAGCGCGTCGGCCTGCAACTCGACGCGGTGTCGCTGGCGGTGCTCGACGGGTTGCTGCGCGGGCACGGGCTGGATCGGATCGTCGGCGACCTGTCGCGCTGTTACGGCGCCCGCGAGGTTGCGGCGAGCCGCCCGGCGCTGGAGGCGCTGTGCGACGAATTCCACCGCTCCAGCCTGCTCGGTCCACTTTTTACCGGTGCCGGTGCCGCGGGGTGATCCTGGGCGGATAGACCGAACCGCGTGCTTCAGCGAGCCGGGACGGCCCGCCATCCGGTCGGGCATTCCGGCACGTAAGGGTAATAGCCCGGCGGACTCGGGCAATAATAATAGGAGGGCTGCGGCGGCGGCGGAGCCACCGGCGGCAGATACGGATCGGGGTACGGATAGACCGGCACCGGGTAGAAGTACCAGACACCGCCGACGATCCACCACCAACCCCGGCGCCCGTCGTGGTGGCCGTGGTACCAGCGGCCACCGCGCCAGCGGTCCAGGTCATGCTCACGGAAACGCGCAATGTCACGATCGCGGAAGTGCTCCTCGCGCCGGTGCTCTTCGATCCGCCGCTCGTCGCCCCGATGCTCGCCCCTGTGCTCGTGCCAGCCCTGAGCGTAAGCCGGGACGGCGATGCCGAGAATCACCGCGAGAGCGAAACCTCCGCAGAGTGCATGGGCTTTCATGTGTCCTCTCCTGCTGTCGGCGCATGGCGGCTTATGAATGGATGAATAGAGCCTTCGGCGCCGTCCGCGCTAGCGGAAGTGGCGATGCCCCCATCCCCAGCCGCGCCCACCGTAGACGCCGACGCCCCCGTAGACCGGCGCCGGACCAACCACCACCGGCCCCGGATAGGCAGGGTAAGGCTCGTAGACCGCACACCCGCCCAGTGCGAGGACGCCGCAGATCAGGATGATCGTTGTTCGGACGAATTTCATGACTTCAGCCTCTGTCAACGGTGCTTCGTACGCTCAAGTACACGAACGCCCGCTGCTGGCCCTTATTCCGCCCGCTGGAAGCCATCTCTCGGAAATAATTGTAACAAACGGTAACATGACTTCGGCTCACCGAAGATCTGGTGTTCGAGGATGTCGGTGCATGCAGGCCGCGCGGAGCGCGGTTTTCCGGTCGCGACGACGCGGTGATCCGACGATCTGGGTGAAGGCGCCGGACCCGCCGTTAAATCAGGCGGGTCCGGCACGAAAGCGTCGCTTCATGAGCGGTCGTTATTTCTTCATTTGAACGGCGGCAACTTTGTCTTTTATGTCATTGTAAACGTTCTGGGGAACGATCTTCTTGGTAATGAGCTCATCCTTGCTCTTGTAGGGCCGGTTCTTGATGATCGCATCCGCGCGAGCCTCGCCGATGCCGGGCAGCGTGTCCAATTGCTCCTTGGAGGCCGAATTCAGGTCGATAAGCGCGCTCCTGGTCGTGCCTGCCGACGTGTTGGCCGAAGGGGACGACGTCGTTGAGCCAGAGTTCTGATTTGCCGAAGTGGCGCCCGGTTTCGCGGCAGGAGCGTTGCTGGGCGGCGGAGCCGTTGCCGTCGAATTCTTGCTGGTCGACGGGCTGGTTGACGGCGATTGGGCCATGACAGGGAAAGCCAGGACCAAGCCCAGCATCGCAACAGTCGCAAAGCGCAGCTCTTTCATCACACATCTCCTCCAGGTCTTCGAGACGGGTCGTTTTCCCGCGCCCGCTCAACGCTGCATGTCCTTGCAAAGATCCCTTCTGCTTTCGTCTCCACCACCTCCGGCACAAATCGCGTGCCGTAGCTGGGGCGTACGATCACCATCACCATCTCCGGATGGGCCTCCCGCACACGCCGCTCGATCGCCTCGGCCGCACTTTCCACCTGGGACGACGTAAGCGTGTCGGAGAAGTCCACGCCGACGATGCCCACCACCTGATGCGGCGCGAGATGCACCGTCAACTGAGTGCGCGCGTGATCGACGCCGGGGTGCGACGCCGCGATGGCTTCCAGCGCCCGGCGCAACTCGGGGCGCGCCGCTTCACCCATGAGCAGCCCCTTGGTCTCGCGCGCCAGCAGCGTCGCCGTGACGGCCAGCACCAAGCCGATGGCGATCGAGGCCGCACCGTCCAGCATCGGATTGCCGAGGATCTCGGCGCCGACCGTTCCCAGGAGGGCGATGAACAGGCCAAGCAGCGCCGCGCTGTCCTCGAACAGCACGGTGAAGGTGGTCGGGTCCTTGCTCTCCCGCACTGTCTGGAACCAGCCTCGGCTGCCCTTCACAGCCCGAAGGGCCTTGTACGCCACCCGCCAGGAGGCGCCCTCGAACAGCATCGCCAGCCCAAGCACGATGTAATTGGCCAGCGGGTTGGTGATGTGGACGGGGTTGCGGATGTGGGAGATGCCCTCATACATGGAAACGCCCGCGCCCAGGGCGAACACCAGCAACGCGACGATGAAGCTCCAGAAATACAGCTCCCGGCCATGCCCCAGCGGGTAGGCGTCGTCCGGCGGCTGGGCGGCGCGGCGCATGCCGTACAGCAGCAGGCCCTGGTTGCCGGTGTCGACGAGGGAGTGGACTCCCTCGCTCAGCATCGCGGAGCTGCCGGTGTAGATCGCCGTTGCGAATTTGGTCAGGGCCACCAGAAGGTTGCCGGCCAGCGCCGCATAGATGACCTTGCGATTTCCCAAATGCGCCGCCATTCCAACTCCTTCCCGGGTTGCGGCCGGATATCTCTCTCGCCCCTCTGGCTACTCCCCCAGCTCCATCCCTGCGACACGCACGCGCAGGCCGGAGAAGGCGGCCTCCAGCACACCGGCATCCGCATCCGTGGGATGGATGGCGTAGATGGGCAGCCGGTAAGGGCGCACCTCCTCCAATATGCGGGCCGAGCCGGCCTCGACCAGCGGCTCGGCCAGCGCCTTGGGGAAATGCCCGGTCCCGCCGCACTGGACCAGGTAGTCGAGGCCCAGCGTGCCCATCGCGATGGACAGCGGCGGCATCGGAGCCTCGACATTGTGGAGCTGGTACTGACGGCGGAAATCGTCGCCCCAGTCGATATGGACGTAGTCGCCGGCCCCGCTGTCCTGCCCCTCGACGCTCAGCAGCACCATCTCCTCCTCGCACAGGAGCTGGACGCGCAGCCCCGGCGCGCTGCGAGCCGTGTAGGCGACGGCAAGGTCCAGCGTGCCCTCCTGCACCGCAGCGATCAGGTTGGACGCCAGTCCGACCTCACAGCGTAGCGCGATGTCGGGGGCGTTGTGCCGCATCCACGGGATCCAGCGGTGCAGCAGGCGGTTCCACAGGCCGGCCTCGCTGCCGATGCGCAGCAGGGCGCGGTGGCCGGCGGGCAGGGCGGCTTCCTGCCGGGCGCGTTCCCAGATGCGCACCAAGGCGATGGCGTGGCGCTGGAACTGCATGCCGGTTGGAGTGAGGCTGGCGCCGGTCTTGTTGCGCACGAAAAGGCGGCAGCCCAGCAACTCCTCCAGCTGGCGGATGCGCGTGCTCACCGTCGATTGGGTGACGTGCAGCCGCTCCGCCGCGGCGATGAAGCTGCCGGACGTGACCACCTCCAAGAAGGTGCGGGCGAGGTCGAGATCCATGCGGCGCACGGCCTTTTTATAGAAAATATCGATTTCATCTATCGAATGAATTCGTTTTCGTCAAGTTTCGACGCGGCTTATTCTCCGCCGCGCTTGCGCTAGGCGGTGGCCACGGTGCCGGCGATGTGTGATTTCCGACCAGGAAGGACCGAAGGAATGTCCGTTCAATCCATGGAAGCCGTGTGCCGCGCCGACACGCCCGCCGAGGAGGCGGAGGCAACCGGACGCCGCTTCGACCACCCCTTCATCGTCTTCCCGGCGCTCGTCCTCCTGCTGATCATGCCGTTGGCGATCGTGTTCCACCCTGTCTGGCTGCCGACCATCGCTGAGGTCGGCGTCGCCATCATGTTCATCGCCATCTTCCGCATGAGCCGCATGTGACCGGCGCCGTGCTCGATTGGCATCCGGAGGACGCTCGGTCCCCGGAGGCCGGGTTCGTCGTCGCCCTGCTGCTGCTGGCCTGTGCTGCCGGGATGCTCGGCTGGGTGCGGACGCCATGAGGCGGCTCGGGATCTACCTTCGTAGAATGAAGGGAGAGGAGCGGTCGCCGGCCCGACCGCCCTTGCGGGACGTGGCGTGGTCCTGGGTCGGCAGCAGCGCCGGGATCGGGGCGATTACCGGCATCTCCGTCTTCAGCAAGCTGCCGCTGCTGGTGGCGCCGCTGGGAGCCACCTGCGTGCTGATTTTCGCCATGTCCGACAGCCCGCTGGCGCAGCCGCGCAGCGTCGTCGGCGGCTATCTGGTGTCGGCGCTGGTGGGGGCGGGGGCGGCGCTGTGGCTCGGCAGCGGGCCGTGGGTCGGCGCCTGCGCGGTCGCCACCGCCATCGCCGTCATGCAGGTAACCCGGACGCTGCACGCGCCCGCGGGTGCGGTGCCACTGCTTGCACCGACCGTTGGGGTCGAGGGCGTGCCCCTCGTCGCCTCGGTGCTGACCGGAGCCTTGTTGCTGGTCGGCATGGGGCTGCTGGTCAACAATCTGCGTCACGGCCGTGTCTATCCGCGCTACTGGATCTAGCGGACAGCGAGCTTCCCCCGAGAAAAGGGGCACCGGATTGTGCGGTCCGAAGCTCGGCCTGCTCTGGAGTGATGAGCGTGGCCGGAAAGCGGAAACCTGCCGCGGCAGGGCGCGCCCGCCAACCCGACAGAACCCCATGGACGCCATTACAGATTGCTCTCCAACGGCGCTTGTCGGCGGACCGGGGGCGCCCTAAGGTTCGGGCGTGGTTCACGGCTTTCTTGGCAAGGGATCGGCATGAAGTACGCCATCGTTCCGGTGACGCCTTTCGAACAGAATTGCAGCCTCCTCTGGTGCGAGACGACCATGAAGGGAGCCGTCGTCGATCCCGGCGGTGATCTCGACCGCATCGTCCGTGCGGCGGCGACGCACGGCGTGACCATCGAGAAGATCCTGGTGACGCACGGGCACATCGACCATGCCGGCGGCGTCAAGCCGCTCGCCGACCGCCTCGGCGTGCCCATCGAGGGGCCGCAGCGCGACGACCTTTTCTGGATCGAGGGCATGCCGCAGCAAAGCCAGATGTTCGGCTTCCCGCCGACGCCGGTCTTCACGCCCGACCGCTGGCTGGAGGACGGCGACACCGTCACCGTCGGCAACGAGACGCTGAGCGTCTACCACTGCCCCGGCCACACGCCGGGCCACGTGGTGTTCCACCACGGGCCGTCGAAGCTGGTGGTGGTGGGCGACGTGCTGTTCGCCGGCTCCATCGGCCGCACCGACTTCCCCAAGGGCAACCACGGCGACCTGATCCGCGCGATTCGCGAGAAGCTGTTCCCGCTGGGCGACGACACCGCCTTCATCCCCGGACACGGCCCGATGTCCACCATCGGCGAGGAGCGCCTGTACAACCCGTTCCTCAACGACTGACGGCCATGAGCCAGACGACGAGCTCAGCCGCCGCGCGGCCCGCCCCGATACTACGGCACCGCCGGTTGCGGCGCGCGCTGTTGGCGCCTCTGCTGGCGCTGGCCGCGGTCGTCGTGCTGTTTGAGGAACTGTTCTGGGACCAACTCCAGGCGCTGGTCGCCCGGATCGCCCGCTGGGCACCCATCGCGCGGATCGAGGCGTGGGTGGCGGGCCGTGACCGCTGGACGCTGCTGGCGCTGTTCACCGTGCCGGTGGTGGCTCTGTTCCCGGTGAAGCTGGCGGCGCTGTGGCTGATGACCTCCGGCCATGTGGCCGGAGGCCTGGGCGTGCTGATCGGCGCCAAGGTGACGGGCACGGCCTACGCCGCGCGGCTGTTCGTGGTCGGGCGGGAGAAGCTGCTGTCGATCCGCTGGTTCGCCCGCTGCTACGCCTTCGTCACCTGGGTGCACGAGGTGATCCACACCGGCTTCGAGCGGACCGGCATCCCGGCGCTGGTGCGGCGCAGCCGGGCGGCGCTCCAGCGCTGGCGCGCGGGAGCCGGGCAGGGCGCCCTCGCCCGGCGCATCCAGGCGATGAAACGCCGGATCGCCGGGCGCGGTTAAGGCGATTGCGTCAGCTTTCGCGCCAAGTTGGCACGTGAGCGGCGGGTTTGCCGGCGAGCATCTCGCGTAGAGCCGCGCCCCTTATTTGCGCGTCACTCGAACGCCGCGCCGCGGGGGCCGATATCGCCCAGCGCCATCTTGAAGAAGGCGTCGGCCGTCAGGTCGGCGTCGAGCAGGGCGCCGTGATGGGCGAAGCGGTCGCTGCGGTCCAGCCACAGCCGGTCGCACAGCGCGTCCAGCGAGCCCGAGGCGCCGGGGAAGGCGTCGTGCGACATTTCCTTGGTGCAGATGAACCGGCTGCTCTCGAAGGTGTCCGTCCCCCACGCGGCCCGCCCGCAGCGGGAGAACTCGTAGTTCAGGAAGTCCATCTCGTTTTCATAGGCGTGGGCGACCAGCAGGTCGCCGCCCAGGAAGGCCAGCAACTCGTCCGCCACCTGCGGGAAGCGGGGGGCCGTCTTCAGGTCGGCCGGGCGGATGCCGTGCACCTTGATTGCATCGGGGTTGAGCGGCGCGTCGGGGTTGACCCGCACCTCCCAGGTCCGGGCCTTCGTCCAGGCGGCACCGTCGCGCAGGATCTCCACGCAGCCGATCTCGATGATGATGCCGGGCTGCCGCAGGCCCTTGGGCGCCTTGCGGATGTCGGCGAGGCTCGGCGTCCGCCGTCCGGTCGTCTCGATGTCGATCGCAACCAGCCGATCACGCCCTTCCCATGGCCGCGTGGTCATCCGAGTCTCTCCTTCTTGTGGTCCGTCAAGTGGTACCGGGGACCGGGCGCAACGTCGAGACTTGAAACGCTTTTGTCGTGCCTGGGAGCGCGAATGGTGACATATGGACGGCCCCCGGCGCTGGTGCCGGTTTCACGGAGACGAACAGGATGCCGTTGACGGATCTCGACCGCGCCATCGAAGCGTACCACAGCGCGGAGCGGGCGTTGGGCATTGCCCAACGCAAGGGAACGCAGGCCGACAAGGCCGCCGCCGCACAGGCCAAGCGGCTGGCGGCGCAAGCCGTCAAGGACGTTGCGGCGACGGTGACGGTCGCGCCGCTGCCGGAGCGCCAGCGGCGCGACCTCAAGCGCATACTCGACTATGTGCGCCTGACCTCCAAGGGCAAGCGCAGCGGCGGCGAGGGTGGCGCGGAGTAACGCGCGGCGCCGCCGGTATCAGTCCGACGCCCCCGACATGGCGCCCACCGCCCCGTGCGGGACGGCGCCGGCTTCCTGCTGTGCCGGCGCCTTCACGCGGAACCACGCGGCGTAGAGCGCCGGCAGGAAGAAGATCGTCAGCACCGTCGCGCCGGTCAGCCCGCCCATAATGGCGACCGCCATCGGCCCCCAGAAGGCGCTTTGCGCCAGGGGGATCATGGCGAGGATGGCGGCCGCCGCGGTCAGCGCGATGGGGCGGGCGCGGCGCACCGTGGCCTCGACGATGCCCTCCCAACGCGAGCGGCCCAGGCGCACGTCCTGCTCGATCTGGTCCACCAGGATGACCGAGTTGCGCATGATGATGCCGGCCAGCGCGATCACGCCCAGCATGGCGACGAAGCCGAAGGGCAGGTTGAACAGCAGCAGCGAACAGGTCACCCCGATCAGCCCCAGCGGTGCGGTGAGCAGCACCATGAAGACGCGCGAGAAGCTTTGCAGCTGGAGCATCAGCGTCGCCACCATGATCAGCAGCATCAGCGGTAGCATGGCGTTGATGGAGCCCTGGCCCTTGGCGCTCTCTTCGATGGCGCCGCCCATGGCGATGGCGTAGCCCGCCGGCAGCGTGGCGCGCAACGCGTTCAGCTCGGCGTCCAGCTGCAGGCTGACCACCGGGGCCTGGACGCCGCCGGTCACGTCGCCCTTGATGGTCATCGTCGTCTGACGGCCACGGCGCCACAGGACCGGCTCCTCCAACTCGTACTTGACGGTGGCGACCTGGCTCAGCGGCACGGCGTTGCCATTGCCGGTGCGGATGTTCAGCTCGCCCAGGTGCGACAGGTCCATGCGCTCCTCCGGCGTGGTGCGCAGGACGACGCCGATCAGCTCCGTGCCCTCGCGGTACTGCGTGATCGGCAGGCCGTTCAGCAGCAGTTGCAGGGCGGTGGACAGATCCTGCTTTGAGATGCCCAGCGCGCGCGCCTTGGCGATGTCGACCTCCAGCCGGGCGCGCTTGGACAGCTCGTCCCAGTCCAGATGGACGTTCGCTATGTTCGGGTGGGCGCGCATGCGGTCGCGCACCGCGTAGGCGATCTTGCGAATGGTCGCCGGGTTGTCCCCGGTGACGCGGAACTGAACGGGGTAGCCGACCGGCGGCCCGTTTTCCAGCCGGCTGATGCGCACGCGCGCCGCCGGGAAAGCGGTCTCCAGCCGCGCCTCCAGCCGGTTCAACACCTCCTCGCGCTCCTCCAGGCCCTTGGTCATCACCACGAACTGCGCGAAGTTGGCGTTCTGGAGCTGCTGGTCGAGCGGCAGGTAGAAGCGCGGCGAACCGCCGCCGGTGTAGGCGACCCAGTAATCGACGCCGGCATCGGCGGCCAGCAGCGTTTCCATCTTGCGCACTTCGGCGCTGGTCGCCTCGAAGGACGAGCCCTCGGCAAGGCGGATGTCCATCAGCAGCTCGGGCCGGCTGGCGCTGGGGAAGAACTGCTGCTGCACGAAGCCGAAGCCGACCAGCGCGCCGAAGAAGGCGGCGACGGTCACGCCGATGGTGACCCAGCGCGCGCGGACGCACGCCTCGACCATGCGGCGCAGGATGCGGTAGGCGCGCGTGTCGTAGATGTCGTGCTCGTGGCCCCCATGCTCATGGCCTTCATGCAGCACGTGCTTCGGCTTGGGCAGCAGCTTGTAGCCGAGGTACGGCGTGAAGATCACCGCCACCACCCACGACAGCAGCAGCGACAGCCCGACCACCCAGAAGATGGCGTTGGTGTATTCGCCCGCCGCCGACTGGGCGAGCCCCACCGGCACGAAGCCCGCCGCCGTCACCACCGTGCCGGTCAGCATGGGAAAGGCGGTGGAGGTGTAGGCATAGGCACCGGCCCGCAGCCGGTCCCAGCCCTGCTCCATCTTCACCACCATCATCTCCACGGCGATGATGGCGTCGTCCACCAGCAGCCCCAGCGCGATGATGAGCGCGCCCAGCGAAATGCGGTGCAGGTCGATGCCCAGGATCTGCATGGCAACCAGCGTCAGAGCCAGCACCAGCGGCACCGCCAGCGCCACGACGATGCCCGTCCGCCAGCCCAGGCTGACGAGACTGACCAGGATGACGATGCCCAGCGCCTCGGCCAGGGATTCGGTGAATTCGCCGACCGAATGCTCGACCACACTGGGCTGGTCGGCGACCTGCGCCACGTCCATGCCGATGGGCAGCGCGGTCTCGATCTTCGCCATCTCGGCCTTCAGCGCCTCGCCCAGGTGCAGGACGTTGCCGCCCTTGGCCATGACGACGCCCAGCCCCACCGCGTCGCGGTTCTTGTAGCGCATGGTGGAGCGGCGTGGCTCGACATAGCCGCGCCTGACCTCGGCCACGTCGCCGATGGTCAGCATGCGCCCGCCGGTCTCAACGGGGATGGCGCGCACCTCCTCGGCCTTGTCAATGCCGAGATCGACGCGCACGAACACGCGCTGCGAGCCGGTCTCCACGTCGCCCGCCGCGGCGATGGCGTTCTCGCGCTGAAGCGCCTGGATGACCGTCTCCACCGGCAGCCCGAAGCTGGCGAGTCGCTGGCTGGAGATCTCGACGTAGATGCGTTCCTCCTGCGGGGCGATCAGCTCCACCTTCTCCACGTCGGGCAGGTGCAGCAGTTTCGCCCGCACGTCCTCCGCCACCTTCTTGAGCTGGGCGGGGGTGAAGTCCTCGCCCATGAAGGCGTAGATGGCGGAGTAGACGTCGCCGAACTCGTCGTTGAACGAGGGGTCGATCACGCCGTCCGGCAGGGTGTGGCGGATGTCGCCCACCTTCTTGCGGGCCTGATACCACAGGTCGGCCACCTTGCGCGGCGGCGTGTGGTCCTTGAGCTGAAGGAAGATCACCGACTCGCCGGGCTTGGAATAGCTGCGCGCGAAGTCGTAGTAGGGGACCTCCTCCAGCTTCTTCTCGATGCGGTCGGTGACGAACTGCTCCACCTCGCGGGCGGTGGCGCCGGGCCACTCCGTGCGGATGGTCATCACCTTGAAGGTGAAGGACGGGTCTTCCGCCCGGCCCAGGTTCTTGTAGGCCAGCGCGCCGGCCAGAACGCTGGCGAGGATGAAGAACAGCACCAGCGTGCGGTGCTCCAGCGCCCACGCCGACAGGTTGCCGCGGTTGTGCTTGTTGCTCATTGCCCCGGCTCCGCCCAGACGCTGACCTTCTGCCCGGCATCCAGCTTGTGAACACCGGCGGTGACCACGCGCTCGCCGTCCCTCAACCCGCCCGCGACGATGGCGAGGTCGCCGGCGTAGGCCGCCACCATCACCGGGCGCAGCTCCAGCCGGTCGGCGGCGTCCCCGGCCACGACCCACACGGCGGCGCTCTGGCCGCTCTGCGTCACGGCGCTCAGCGGCAGCCGGGCGATCATGCCGCCGCGCTCCAGCCGGGCGCTCAGCGTCGCGGTCATCCCCAACTGCACGACCGGCGGCGGGTTCTTCAGCGTGATGCGCGCCTGATAGGTGCGGGTGCCGGGATCGGCGCTCGGGCTGATTTCGCGCAGCGTGCCGGGGATGCTCAGGCCGGGTTGCGCCCACAGCTCCACCGACAGGGCGCGCTGGGGCAGGCCGGCGACCTGCTGTTCGGGGATGTTGGCGATGGCCTCGACCTCGCCCAGCTTGGCGACGCGCAGCGCGGTCTGCCCCTGCGCCACCACCTGCCCCGGCTCGGCGAGCACGGCGGTGACCACGCCCGGCCCATCGGCCAGCAGAGTCGTGTATTGCTGCGCGTTGACCAGCACGCGCTGCTGCGCCTCGATCTCGCGCACGCGGGCCTCGGCCTTCTCCAGCGCGGTCTTGCGGCGGTCGTATTCCTGCCGCGTCGTCCAGTCGCCCTTGCGCAGCTGGGCGTAGCGGTCGAAATCGCCGCGCGCGTTGGCGACGTCGGCCTTTGCCGATTCCAACTGCGCCTGCGTGGCGCGGACCTGTAGCTGAATGTCGGCGGGGTCGAGCTTCGCCAGCGGTGTCCCCGCCTCGACGCGGGTGCCGACCTCGACCAGTCGGGCGACCACCTTGCCGGCAACGCGGAAGCCGACGTCCGCCTCGATGCGCGGTTTGATGACGGCGGGGTAGCGAACCGTGTCGTCGGCGGGCTCCAGCGCCACCGTGGCCACGCGCACGGGGCGCGGTGGCTGCGGTGCTGCGGCGGCGGTCTTCTCGTCCTTGCAGGCGGACAGCGCCACCGTTCCCAGGAGCAGAATGGCCGTCAGCCCATACACCCTTCGCCGAACCATGGCACGCTCCCCGCTGGACTGGACTGTATCGTACTGATACACTCCTATGCCGAAGCCCGACGTCCGTCAAGAGTGAACGATACAGTTCAGTGCAGATGAGTTCAGAATCTCTCTCCCAGCTGTCCGATCCCCAGCCGCTCGATCCGAAGACCGAGCAGATCCTCGCCGCCTCGCGTGAAATTTTCCTGGAAGTGGGGTACGCGGCCACCTCCATGGATCTGGTGGCGCAGCGCGCGCGGGTGTCGAAGACGACCCTCTACACGCGCTTCCCGTCCAAGGAGGAGTTGTACGTCGCCACCATCTCGGCGGAGTGCGACCGCAGCGGCGTGCGCTTTTCCCCCGACGCCTTCGACGATCTGCCGCTGGAAGACGCGCTGCGCCACATCGGCGGCCGCTTCGTCGACCTGATCTGGTCGGCGGCGGCAATCAAGATGCACCAGTCCGTGACGGGGGAGGCGACGCGCGTGCCCGAGGCGGCGCGGCTGTTCTTCCAGGCCGGACCGGAAAAGGCGATCGCCAGCTTCGTCGCATTCTTCGAACGCGCGGTGGCGCGCGGCGCCTTTCAGACCGACGATCCGGTCTTCGTCGCCATGCAGTTCCTCGCCGCCTTGCAGGGCGGCCCCTACTGCGCGCTCAGCCTCGGCCTGTGCGAGCCGCCCACGGAGGAAGACCGCGAGGCCTTCGTCGCCAAGGCGGTCGCCCTGTTCGTCCGCGGAATCCGCTAACCGGGGCGTTGAACGCAGACTTCAACGCGATGATGATCCTGAGAACAAGGCTCGTCCTTTGGCGTGCCGGCACGTCTGCCTTACCGCTATTTGAGCAGGCTCCAAAATCATTTTGGCTTTTGCTGCGTCATCACTTGACAAAGACGTGAGAGAGTTCTTCACTTTTTGCCTGGAGCAATCATAACCATGGGCCTCGCCACCCGATAGGTGTCACATCGAGATGTTGTGAGGCCGGAAGGAGGCAGCAATGAAAACATCCACACTCGCACTGTTGCTGCTGGTTTTTGTTGCCGAAGTCACGGTTCAGCCACCTGTACGAGCGTTTGCTGGACCTGCAGAAGATGTGCAGGCGGCGATGCAGCTTCTCAAGTCGAAGGCCGCGACACTGGGCGCCCCCAGCCTCAAAGGGGAAGATCCGGTCGCTGGGAAAGCTGTTCCTGCTCTGTACTTCGGCGAGACCAAAATGAACAACAATTTCTCGCTGGTTGACGACGTTCAGAAGGAAAAGGGTGGCACGGCCACGATTTTTGTTAAAAGCGGAGAGGAATTCGTTCGAGTGGCAACGAACGTCAAAAAAGACGATGGCTCACGAGCAATTGGTACGGTGCTGGACCCGAAAGGAAAAGCCATCGCAGCTCTTGCAAAGGGAGAGAGCTTCTACGGCGTCGTCGACATATTGGGCAAGCCGTACACCACCGGCTACGAACCAATTCGTGATTCGCGCAACAACATCATCGGCGTATATTATGTCGGATACGTGAAGATGTAGCGGCGTGCGTCAAGCGGAGTGGCCGCGTACCAGACGATCCGCTTGACGCGCCCCCGGCTTCCGCAAGCCATAGTCGCCGCCGATCTGTTGCAGTGGGGAGAATGGATCGGCGGAGAACACCCATGTGGCCGGACATCCCCTACCAGCCCTGGCGCGAGACCTGCGCGGCGCTGCACCTCTACACGCAGATCGTCGGCAAGTACCGCCTGGCGCGCACCCCCTGGGCGAACCACTCCTGGCACGCCACGCTGTACGTGAACGCGCGCGGGCTCACCACCGCGCTGGTCGCCGATGGAGCCTTGGGGGTCGAGATCGCCTTCGACCTCATCGACCATACGGTGGTTGGATACGCCTCGGACGGCCGCGTCGGGCGGTTTGCCCTCGCTCCGATGTCGGTCGCCGATTTCCACAGGCAATTCCTCGGCTTGCTGGGTTCGCTCGGGGCGACACCCCGGCTGCATGGCCGGCCCAACGAGCTGCCCGACCCGGTGCCGTTCGCCGAGGACCGGGCCGAGCGCCCCTATGAAGCGGACGCGGTGCGGCGCTTCTTCCAGGCGCTGGTGATGGTCGATGGCGTGTTGAAGCGCTTCCGCACGGGCTTTCTGGGCAAGGCCAGCCCGGTGCATCTGTTCTGGGGCAGCTTCGATCTGGCGGTGACGCGGTTCTCGGGCAGGGCCGCCCCACGGCACCCCGGCGGCGTCCCGGCTCTGCCCGACGACGTGACGCGCGAGGCCTACAGCCATGAGGTCTCCTCCGCCGGATTCTGGCCCGGCGGCGGACCCATCGACTTCCCGGCCTTCTACTCCTATGCCTACCCGGCGCCCGAGGGGTTCGCCGAGGCGCGGGTGGAACCGGGGGAAGCCCGATACGACCGCAGCCTCGGCGAATTCCTGCTGCCCTACGATGCCGTGCGCCGGGCGGACAACCCGGAGGCGACGCTCTTGGCCTTTCTGGAGAGCACCTACCGGGCGGCGGCCGACCTCGGCGGCTGGGACCGCAAGGCGCTGGAATGCGCCCTGGGGGAACCGCTCCGGCCGCGTCCGGTGTAGGGCCTACGCGGTTCGGTGCTCGAAGAAGAAGCGCAGCATCTCCCGCGTGGCGTCCGGCCCGCGCGGGTCGGTGTAGGAGCCGGAAGGGCTGCCCCCCGCCCACGCGTGCCCGGCCCCGTGGATCGTCCAGTGCTCGCACAGAGCCCGGCCGGACGCGTCGGCGTGGATGGTGCGGCTGTAGGCATGGCCGCCCGGCGCTTGGCCGCGCTGCACCGTGGGGCGCAGCCCGTTCGTCGACGCCGTGGACTGGGCGGCGACCGCGTCGCCGTTGCGCGGATGGACGGTGGTGTCCTTGTCGCCGTGAAAGACGATGGTCGGCACGGCACGGCCGCTCCGGCCATTGCCCGCTGCCCCCTGCTGCATGGCGGCGAAGGCGGAGGGAAGGTCGCGCGCCGCTCCGACCGGCAACCCCGAATGCACCCCGACCGCGGCGTAGAGATCGGGATACGCGTTCCCCATGATGGCCGCCGCCGCCCCGCCGGCCGAGAGCCCGGCGATGTAGACACGGCTTGGGTCCACGGGGTGGTCGCGCATGATCTGCCGGGTGATCCCGGCGATCAGCGAGGGCTCCCCCCGGTCGCGCCGCTGGTCGTCGGGGCTGAACCAGTTCCAGCACTTCTGGGTGTTGGCCGAGGACGGCTGCGCCGGGTAGGCGACGAGGCAGCCATGCTCCTCGGCGAGCGCGTTCATGCGGGTTCCTGCGGCGAAGTCGTCGGGCGACTGGGTGCAGCCGTGCAGCATCACGATCAGCGCCATCGGCTGGCCGGTGCGGTTGGCGGGAACATAGAGCTTATAGTCCCGCGTCCCGGCCGTGCCGGTGTACGACGCCGTGACGAAGGAGGCGCCATCGGGCAGGGGATCGGGGGCGGGCCGCAAACCGGCCGGCATGCCTCCGCGGGCGGCCCCCCGGGCGGCAAGGTCGCGCAGAGTGTCGCCCAGGCCGGACAGGGGCTTTGTGCGCAGCCGGCCGGCAAAGGTGGCGGCGGGCCGTGTCGGCTGCGGGGCCTCCGCGTCGAGCGTGACGGGTTCCACATCGATGATGGTGGACGAGTCGCCGGTGCCGGCCGGTTCGGCGGCACCCCCGCCGTGCAGCAGGCGCTGGATGAGGGCGGTCGCCTCGGCGAGCTTGCCGGCGTTGGTGAGGCGGGTCGCCTCGGCCATCTCAGGGGGGAGTCGGAAATTCATGTCGGTGCTTTCTGTGCTCGAAAAACTGGGCAAGCGTCCCCGTGGAGAGACACTGTGCGTCTCCCCTTTCAGGTCGGAGAGCGGTTACTGCATGCGGTCTGCCAGGGCGGCCTTGACGGCGGCGCTGGCGTGCAGCGCCCCCAGCACGGCCAACGAGGCGATGGTGGCGCGGGCGAGGTCCGGGGTGACGTCCTGGGCGATGCTGGCAAGGCCAAGGACGCGGATGTCGAGCATCTGCCCGGCATCCCGTGCCGCTTCGAGATCCGCGCGGGTGAAGTGGCGCAGGCCGAGGTCGACGCTCTTGCGCGTCACGGCCTGCCGGACCACGTCGGCGTGCCGGTCGATCTGGTTGCGGATGGCGGTGCGGATGAAGTCGGTGCGGTTCGAATAGAACCCTTCCTGCACCAGCAGGTCGATGTGGCCCAGATCGACGAAGCCGAGATTGATCGTGATCTTCTCGCTGTCGGTCGCCTTCGGCCGCATCTCGTGTACGTTGTCGGCCATCTCTGCTCCATCCCATAACCATCCAACTGGATGGTAAAGTGGGGTGGCCCGTGAGCCTTTCAAGGCCTTGCCCGACTCGCCCCCTTCAGCGTCGCCAGCACCGGCGCCGCGACCTTGTGGACCAGGGGGATGAGCAGCGCGCCCACCGCAAGACCAAACAGGCCCGCGCCTGCGGCGGACACCAGCCATTCGGCCGCCGCGCCGGCCGCCGGGACGGCTTGGCCAGCAACCGCGGCGAGGGCGTGGATGGCGTGCCCGATGGCCGGCACGCCATAGCCCTCCATCCCGTGGATGATGATCCCGCCGCCCACCCAGAGCATCGCGGCGGTGCCGACCACGCTGAGCGCCTTGAGGAGAAAGGGCATGCCGAACACCAGACCGCGGCCGATGCCCTGGGTCAGCGGACGCACGGTCCGGTCCGCTCCGTTCGGCTGGGAGGTGCCGCGCGGCCGCAGGCCGAACAGGCTGGAGACGGGGCTGTCGTTCCGCGCCATGGCCACGCCGACGTCGTCGGCCTTCACCAGCAGGGCCACGGCCCCGTAGACCAGCACGGTGATGCCGACCCCGACGATGCCGAGGATCAGCGCCTGGATCCAGAACGAGGAGGTTTCGGCGGCGACCGTCGCCAGGGTGATCGCCATGATCTCGGCCGAGAGGATCAGGTCGGTCTGGATCGCGCTGCCGACCTTCTCGTCCTCCATCTGGCCTGGGGGCTGGCCGGGAGATTGGTCGGCATCCGACACGTCCTCGCTTTGGCCGTGGGGTGTGGCGTGCAGCGCCTCGTGGATTTTTTCGGCCCCCTCGTAGCACAGGAAGGCGCCGCCGAGCATGAGCAGGGGCGTGATCGCCCACGGCGCCACAAGGCTCAGCACCAGGGACGCCGGCAGCAGGTACACCAGCTTGTTCTTCAGGGAACCCAGCGCGATCTTGCCGATGATGGGCAACTCGCGGTCCGCGGTGAAGCCGACCACGTAGCGTGGCGTGACCGCAGCGTCATCGACCACGACGCCGGCGGCCTTGGCACCCGCCTTCGCCGCCTGCGCGGCAGCATCGTCCAGGGACGCGGCGGCGACCTTCGCCAAACCGACGACGTCATCGAGCAGTGCGATCAATCCGGTGCTCAAGGGGGCGGCTCCGTCGGGCTGCGTGCGCAAGCACCGTAGCCCGAGGATCGTCGCCCGGCCAGAGGCCTCATGACCGGCCCGGCTAGCGCTGGGATCGCCAGAACCGCGCCCGCGCCAGCGTGTGGGACAGTTGCTGCTGCTGGAACAGGCGATCCACCCGCGCCCGCAGGACCGGATTGTAGCGGGCGTCGCAGACCAGGGGGGCGGCGGCCGATGGCAGCGCGCTGCTGAGGAACAGGGCGCTCGGCAGCCATTCCCCAACGTGAGGCGCCACCTTCACGGTGGCCGGCCGGACCGTGGGTTCGATGACGATCCTCGCCTGGGCGGGCGCGCTGGGCACCGTCATGCCGAGGGCTGCCAACAGGCCCACCATAAGAATGATCGCGCGACCGCTGAGTTTCTCCCACATGCCTGCCTCCCTGCCGGGTGCACCGTACCAGACAATACCTGTCGCTCTTGAGCGGCCCGCCAAGCGGCCGTCCGAAAATTGCAGGACGAGTCGCGGACGTGTAGTGTGCCGCCTCGTGCAGGCGGGGGCGATGCGGTGGCCGAGTATTTCCTCTATGTGATTGCGGAAGACGCCAGCGAACGGCCGGTGTGCGTGGCGTCGTCGGCCAATCCCGCGAAGCATCTCCGGCAGTTGCAGTCGGGCAATCCGCGCCGGCTCGTCGTCCGGCTTGCGTATCGATTTCTGTCCGGCCCCGCGCCCGCCCAGTACGCGGAGGAGTTCGAGCAGGCCATCCTGCTGCTGACTCCCGGCCGGAGCGGTGCGTGGCGCGACGCTTCGGCCGACGAGATCGATCCGTTGATCTGGCGCCTGTCGCGCCAACTCGCCCGGCCGCAGCAGGGGCGTCTGGTCGGCGCGAAGCGCGGCTTCGAAGCCTTCGGAGCGGAGGATCTGCCGGACCGCTTCCAGCTGTCCGCCGTCCCGGAACCGGAGATCGCCCGCTGGCAGGAACAGGCCGACCGTGCCGGCGCGCTTGATTACGGCACGCCCGTCCGTCCAAGCGCGGAAAGCCGGATGGCCATCGACGCGGCCGTCGAGAGTATGCCAACTCCCTGACGCCTACTGGGACGCCTACCGGGACAGCAGTCCGCGCACCACCCTCTTCAACGCGCCCAGCGGTCCGGGGTGCTTCTGGATCGCGTAATATTTCCGCACGGTTTCCCGGATGTCCCAGGTGCCGGTGAAGCCCTTGGGGATCACCAGGGCGTCGCCCTGTGCGTATTCTTGTGCGCTGCCGCTTTCGGGCGTGATGACGACGCGGCCGGACAACAGGATGCAGAATTCGTCGTAGGGCCAGTCGGACATGGCGACGACGCCCGGCGTGCACTCCCAGACGCCGCAGGCGAACCGCTCGTTGGCCGCGTCGAAGACGTTGACGCACGCCTCGCTCGGGTTGCCCGAGAGGATCGCCCCGAAAACGGCCGGAATGGCGGTGCCGTCGCGGTCGATGACACCGCGCTCCAGGGGCACAAGGCGGTTTTGCACGGCTCTCCTCCTCGTCGTGCTGCGCTCAAACCGGGCCTTAACACCGGCGCGGCGTGAACGGCGCGGACTGCGTGCCTTCCCTATCCGATTGGGGCGGAACAAAGTCATATTCACCACCAAATTGTACTAACGTTGGTACAGGTGTGTACCCATATGAATAGCACATTCGATGTCAGGTATTACGCACGTCGGAATCCCAAAATTCCCTCCCGGAAGCTGAATGTAATTTTGAACAATCCGCGGGAAATAATGTTAACAGCGCACGGGTTACCGGATTTTGGAGGCAAAATTCATGCGTGTAACTGCATGGCCGGCAATTGAAAATGAGGCATTTCCGAACATCGGCGCAGCGGCGGACTCGCTGGCGGACTCGATGGATCTGACGATCCGGGAGATCCTCGCCGAGAGCGGCTGGCTTGCCGCCGATGTCGCCGAATTATCGGACGAGGATGATCTGTACGCTGCCGGCCTCACCTCGCATGGCTCCGTCAACCTGATGCTGGCGCTGGAAGAGCGCTTCGACATCGAATTCCCCGAACATCTGCTGCGCCGCCGCACCTTTGAGAGCATCGCCGCCATCCGCGCTGCCGTCACCAGCCTGCGTGCCGGGACATCCGGCCCATGACCCCCTTGCTCAAGCGGGCGCGCGACATCGGCAGTCAGATCGCCGCTCGCCACGCCGATGCGGTGGACCGCGACGCCCGCTTCCCGGCCGAGACGTTCGCCGCGCTGAAGGCGGAGCGGCTGCTGGGCGCCATGGTGCCGCGCGACTACGGCGGCGAGGGCGCCGGCTTGGCCGACATCGCGGCGCTTTGCCACGAACTGGCCCAGCACTGCCCGTCCTCGGGCATGATCTACGCCATGCACCAGATCCAGGTGGCCTGCATTGTCCGGCACGGGCAGGAGGCCGCGTGGCACCGCGACCTGCTGGGACGGCTGGCGGAGGAGCAACTGCTGCTCGCCTCCGCCACGACGGAGGCAGGCATCGGCGGCGACGTGCGCAGTTCATCCTGCGCGGTGGAGGCCAGCGGCGGGCGCTTCCGGCTGGAGAAGCACGCCACCGTCATTTCCTATGGCGCCGACGCCCAGGGCATCCTGGTGACCGCCCGGCGCGCGCCGGACGCGCCGGCCTCCGATCAGGTCATCGTCGCCGTCCTCAAGGACGATTGCCGGCTGGAGGAGACGGTCGGCTGGGACACGCTGGGCATGCGCGGCACGTGCAGCCTGGGCTATCGCCTGTTCGCCGAGGCCGGGACGGAACAGATCCTGCCGCTGCCCTACGCCGACATCTCGGCGCGCACCATGCTGCCGATCACGCACATCCTGTGGGCCAGCATGTGGCTGGGCATCGCCACAGACGCGCTCAACCGCGCCCGTGCCTTCGTGCGGGCCGAAGCGCGCCGGAAGCCCGGCTCGACGCCGCCGGGCGCCTTGCGGGTGGCCGAGGCGACGACGCTGCTGAACCAGATGCGCGCCACCATCGTCGCCGCCATCCGCCAGTACGAGGAGGCGCAGGGCGAGCCGGACCGGCTGACCTCCATGTCCTTCGCCATCACCATGAACACGCTGAAGGTCGGGGCGGCGCAGGCTCTGGTGTGCATCGTCGAGCAGGCGCTGCTGGTCTGCGGGCTGAACGGTTACCGCAACGACGGCGAATACAGCGTGGCGCGCCACCTGCGCGACGCCCACTCCGCGCCGCTGATGATCAGCAACGACCGGATTCTCGGCAACACCGCCAATCTGCTGCTGGTCCACAAGGAAAACATAGGGTTGTTTGGATGAGCATGGACACGCATACCGCCTTCCGCGACGCGCTGGTCCGGCATGGCCTGCTGATCCCCATGGGAGTGGAGGGGCTGTACGGGCGCAGCGGACTCTTCGAGGATGTGGTCGAGCGCTTCAACGCCCTCATCTCCGAATGGGGCCGTGACGACGGAGCGGAAGTGATGCGCTTCCCACCCGCGCTCAACCGCCGTCATTTCGAGCAGAGCGAGTACCTGAACAGCTTCCCGCAGCTTGCCGGCACGGTGCACAGCTTCACGGGCGACGAGCGCGACCACCAGACCCTGCTGCGCAGGCTGGCCGCCGGGGAGGACTGGACCGGCACGCAGACCGCCACCGAGGTGGTGATGACGCCGGCCGCCTGCTATCCCGTCTACCCGGCCTTCGCGGCGCGCGGCAGCCTGCCGGAGCGGGGGCGGACCGCCGACGTGTATTCCTACTGCTTCCGCCACGAGCCGTCGCTCGACCCGGCGCGCATGCAGCTGTTCCGCATGCGCGAGTACGTGGGCCTGGGCACGCCGGGCCAGGTCATGGAGTTCCGCCAGGGCTGGCTGGAGCGCGGACGGATGCTGATGGAATCGCTGGCGCTGCCGGTCGCCATCGACGTTGCCAACGACCCGTTCTTCGGGCGCGCCGGGCAAATGCTGGCGGCCAACCAGCGCGACCAGGGCCTCAAGTTCGAGCTGCTGATCCCGATCACCAGCGAGGAAAAGCCGACCGCCTGCCTCAGCTTCAACTACCACCAGGACCATTTCGGCCTGCTGTGGGACATCCGCACGGCGAATGGTGACATCGCGCACACCGCCTGCGTCGGCTTCGGCATGGAGCGCGTGGCGCTGGCGCTGTTCCGCCACCACGGCTTCGAGGTCGCCGAGTGGCCGGACGCCGTGCGGACGGTACTGTGGGGATAGCGGATGCAGGCCGGTTCCTTCCACCTCCCGAACACCTTGCTCGCCCCCGACCGCGCGTGGCCGGAGACCAACTGCTACATCGATTTGTGGATTCAACTGCTGTGCGCCCAAGGCTTCGAGCCGTTGGCAGGGCTGGGCTTTACCGTGGCGCAGGACTTCGAGGGCGACCAGTTCACCTTCTTCAAGTTCCCGCCCGAGGATCTGCGCGCGCTGTACCGCCTGGAGGTGCAGGAGTTGGCGATCTACGACAGCGTCGAGGCGCACGCGGCCGAACAGCTTCGCCGCGACCGGCCGGTGCTGGTGGAGGTGGACAGCTTCTACCTGCCCGACACCCGCGGCACCGCCTACTACACCCAGCACGTCAAGACCACCATCGCGCTCAACAGCCTCGACACAGAGTCGCGACGCCTGGACTATTTCCACAACGCCGGCCGCTTCACGCTGGAGGGCAAGGACTACGACGGCGTGTTCCGCCGTCTGGCCCACCTGCGCGACAACCAGGACGTGCTGTTCCCCTATGTGGAGTTCGTCCGCCGCAACGGCCCGGCGCCGCAGGGCGCGGCGCTGCTGGACGGTGCGCGGGAGTTGCTCGTCCACCATCTGCGCCGCCGGCCGCAGCGCAACCCCATCGCCGCGTACCGCGACATGCTCCCGGTGCACCTGGAACGGCTGGCCGAGCGGCCCATGGAGTATTTCCATCTCTACGCCTTCAACGTGCTGCGCCAACTCGGCGCCAACGCCGAGCTGCTGGGCAGCCACCTGTGCTGGCTGGGTGGCCAGGGGGAACGCGGGCTGGCCGAGCCGGCCGAGTCCTGCAACACGCTGGCGGCGACCGCCAAGGCCATGCAGTTCCAGCTCGCCCGCGCGGTGCACCGGCGCAAGTTCGGCGACTACACCCCGCTCCTCGACACCATGGAGCGCGCCTACGACACTGCCGTCGGCAGGCTGGTGCAGTGCTACGGGTGAGTCCATGGCACGCGTTCTCCGCGTCACCGGCCGCACGGCCGTTGCCATTGATGCCGGGTGGGAGCTGACCGCCACCGCCCCCGGCGCGGTGGCGAGCCCGGCCGGGTTGGAGGGGGGCCGCGACTGGCTGCCGGCGCCGGTGCCCGGCACGGTGGCGCAGGCGTTGCGCGACGCCGGCCGCTGGACGCTGGAGTCCCCCGCACCGCTGCACGGCCAGGATTTCTGGTACCGCACCCGCCTGCACGGCGAGGGCGAGCGCACGCTGGTCTTCCACGGCCTCGCCACGCTGGCCGAGGTGTGGCTGAACGGCGAGCGGCTCCTATCGTCCGACAGCATGTTCCTGGCGCACGCGGTGCCCGTCCGCCTGACCGGCGAGGATGAGCTGTGCCTGGCGTTCCGCGCGCTGGCGCCCGCCCTCCAGGGCAAGCCGCGCGGACGGGCGCGCTGGCGGCCGCGGATGATCGAGACACAGGCGTTGCGCGGCGTGCGCACGACGCTGCTCGGCCATATCCCCGGCTGGTGCCCGCCGGTGCACGCGGTGGGGCCGTGGCGCCCGGTGGAGTGCGTCGAGGAAAGCGGCCCGTTGCGCGTCCGCCACGCCGACATGCGTAGTGTGGTGGAGGGCCTCGACGGCGTGCTGGCGCTGACCCTGTCGGTGGACTGGTGCGGCGTTTCCGGTGCCCCGGCGTTCGTCGAGGTGGCCGGCGTCCGTGCCCCGCTGGCATGGAGCGATCCGCACACGCTGCACGGCACGGTGCGGGTCGCGGACGCGGAGCTCTGGTGGCCGCACACTCATGGGCGACCGACGCTGCACCCCGTGCGGGCCGGGGTGGGGGAGGCGCGCATCGACCTCGGCCGAATCGGATTCCGCAAGATTACGCACGAGGACGGTCCACGCTTCGCGCTGCGCATCAACGGCGAGCGGGTGTTCTGCCGTGGCGCCTGCTGGAGCAGCGCCGACATCGTGTCGCTGCCCGGCACGCGCGCGGCCTATGCGCCGTGGCTGGAGCTGATGGTGCAGGCCGGCATGAACATGGTGCGCGTTGCCGGCACCACGGCCTATGAGAGCCCGGCCTTCTTCGATCTGTGCGACGAGCTGGGCCTGCTGGTCTGGCAAGACTTCATGTTCGCCAACTTCGACTACCCCGCCGACGAGGGGTTCCTCGACGCTGCGCGACGGGAGGCGGCGCAATTCCTCGACCGCGTGCAGGCGTCGCCGTCCCTGGCCGTGCTGTGCGGCGGCAGCGAGGCGATGCAGCAGGCGGCCATGCTCGGCCTGCCGCGCGCCTCGTGGGCGCAGCCGCTGTTCGACACGGTGTTGCCGCAAGAATGCGCGCGCCTGAGGGCGGACGTGCCGTACGTCGCCAACGCGCCCAGCGGCGGGGCGCTGCCCTTCGCGGCGAACGCGGGCGTCACCCATTACTATGGCGTCGGCGCCTACATGCGCCCGCTGGAGGATTCGCGGCGGGCCGAGGTGGGCTTCGCGTCGGAGTGTCTGGCCTTCGCCAACGTGCCGGACGCGCCGATGCTCGCCGGGGTGCCGGCCGTGCACGATCCCCGCTGGAAGCAGCGCGTGCCGCGCGACATCGGCGCGCCGTGGGACTTCGAGGACGTGCGCGAGCACTATCTGCGCCGTCTGTACGAGGTCGATCCGCCGACCTTGCGCTATGAGGACCCCGACCGCTACCTGCGCCTGTCCCGCGCGGTGACCGGCGACATCATGGAGGCGGTGTTCACCGAGTGGCGGCGGGGCCGCTCGACCTGTGCCGGCGGGCTGGTGTGGATGTTCCAGGACCTCTGGCCCGGCGCCGGCTGGGGCGTGGTGGACTCTGCGGGCACGCCCAAGGCGGCCTGGCACGCGCTGAAGCGCGTCTTCCGCCCCGTGCAGGTGCTGCTGACCGACGAGGGCGTCAACGGGCTGGCCGCGCACCTGATCAACGAGACGGCCCGCGACGTGGCGGCGACGCTGTCGGTGGTCTGCCTGCGCGACGGCGCGGTGCCCGTGGCGCGCGGGCGGCACGACCTCACCCTCCCGGCGCGCGGTGCGCTGGAACTGGCGGTCCCGGCGCTTTTCGACGCCTTCTTCGACACGACGTATGCGTATCGCTTCGGCCCACCGGCGCACGACGCCACAGTGGCGACGCTGATCGGCCCGGACGGCAACCCGATTGCCGACGCCTTCCACTTCCCGCGCCCGCCGGAGCGCTCCGACCTGGGCCTGACCGCTGAGGTGCAGCGCGCTGAGAATGGGTGGGTTCTGCGCCTGCGCAGCCATCGGCTCGCGCGCGCTGTTCACATCGAGGACGACGGCTACCGCGCCGAGGATTCGTGGTTCCACCTGCCGCCCGAAGTCGAGCGGACGGTGCGGCTGCTGCCGCGCCGCGGGACGGCGGGCATACCCGACGGCGAGGTGCACGCGATCAACAACCGATATCCGGTACGTTTCAAGGGGATGGCATGACGCCAGTGGTGTTCGAGGGCTGCTTTGGATGGCTGCACCCGGCGGCGGGCCGGCGCGGCGTGGTGCTGTGCAGCCCGCACGGCAACGAGGAACTGTGCGTGCACCGCACATGGCGAACCCTCGCCGAGCGGCTGGCGGAGGCGGGCCTGCCGACCTTGCGCTTCGACTATCCCGGCGCCGGCAATTCGGCCGGTGGCGACGAGGACCCGGAACGGGTCCGCGCTTGGCTCGACGGCATTCACGCCGCCATCCGCCAACTGCGCGCCAGCACCGGCGTGCAGGAGGTGGCGCTGGTCGGCCTGCGCCTCGGCGCCACGCTGGCGGCCATGGCGGCGGCGGAGCGTGGCGGGGTGGAGCGGCTGGTGCTGATGGCCCCCTGCGCCTCGGGCAAGGCCTACGCGCACGAGGTCAAGGCCATGGCGCGGCTGGCCGGCACGCCGCAGACCCAGGCGGACGCCGTGGAATTCGCCGGCTTCCTGCTGACGGCGGAGACGCTGGCGGCGTTGCGCGCCCTCGATCTGGCGGGGCTGCCCGCGGCGCCGGCCGGGCGGGTGCTGCTGCTGAACCGCACCGACGTGCGCGAAGGAGGGCGGCTCGCCGACCGGCTGCGCGCGCTGGGCGCCGCGGTCGAGGAGGAACCGTTCACCGACCTCGCCGCGCTGATGAACAGCGTGCATCGGGCGATGCTGCCGGAGGTTCCGCTGGCCCGTGTGACCGAATGGCTGAGCGCCGACATGCCTGCGGGCGAAACCGCGGGAACGCCGCCCGCCCCGGCCCGGATTCCCCCGGCCATGTTGGAGGTTCCCGGCGCGGTGGAGACACCGGTGCTGTTCGGCCCCGGCGGCAGCCTTGCCGGCATCCTGTGCGAGCCGGCAACGCGCACCGGGCCGGACCGGCCGGCGCTGCTGCTGCTGAACAGCGGCGCCACGCACCATGTCGGCTCCGGCCGCATGTCGGTGATGCTGGCGCGGCGGCTGGCGGCGCGCGGCTTCGCGTCCCTGCGCATGGACATCGCCGGCCTGGGCGACAGTGCGCCGCGCGCGGGGCGGTGCGACAACCTCATCTACTGCGAGGATTCCCGCGGCGACACGCGGGCGGCGCTCGACTGGCTGCAAGCGCGGGGGTACGCCCGTGTCGTCAGCATCGGGCTGTGCGCCGGCGCCACGCTGGCGCTGCACACCGCGCTCGGCGACCCGCGCGTGGTCGGGCAGGTGCTGGTCAACCCCGGACGCTTCTTCCTTGGCCGTGGCGAAACGTCGGAGGCGGTGATCCAGGCCGCCGCCAAACGCACCCGCGACTATGTGCAGATGATGGCCGACCCGCGGGCGTGGCGGGCGGTGCTGCGCAACGACCGCAAGGTGGCGCGGGTCGCCCGCACGCTGACGCGGCGCGCGCTGGACGTGCTGCGGGTGACGGTGCAACGGGTGCGTGGCCGCGTCCTGGGCACCGGCCATGCGGCGGGCGACGTGGCGCAGTGGTTCCGCCGCCTGTCCGAGCGCGGCGTCGACACGCTGCTGCTCTACAGCGCAGACGACATCACGCTGGGCGAACTGGAAAGCCGCCTGGGGCGCGGCGCCAAGCGCTTGAGCGGCCTCACAGCCCTGCGCCTGGAGACGCTGGAGGGCGCCGATCACAGCCTGATGCTGCGCACGGCTCAGGAGCGGTTCGCCGCACTGCTCGAAGCGCACCTGACCACAGCGTTTACCGCCGGCACCGAGCGGTCCCGGTACCGGGAATCCGCCGGTTCGCCCGCCCGGACCTTTGGGCTTTGAACTGTCTGCCGGCGAGGGAGTGCGCGCTCAGGCCGTCATCAGGTCGGCTCTCTCGTTTCGCTGCCCGTTGACGCCGGTGGGGAGCAGACGGCGCACGATGCCGGAGAAGTCCGAGAAGTTGTAGGGCTTGCGCAGGATGGTGAAGCCCTCGGCCGTCGCGTCGCGTGCCGAGCCGCTGTAGCCGGTGGTGAGCAGGATGGGCAGGCTCGGCTCATGCTCCCGGACAAGCCGCGCCAGTTCCAGCCCCGTCATGCCGCCGGGCATGATGATGTCGGAGAACAGCAGGTCGATGGGCATCCCGCTGCCCAGCACCTCCAGGGCGGCCTTCGCATCGGCGGCGTGCACGACATGGAAGCCCAGGGTCTCGATCACCTGCGACGTGGCCTCGGCGATCTGCGGGTTGTCTTCGACCAGCAGGATGGTCTCGCGGTTTCCTTCCGCCACCGGCTTGGCAACCGTTTCGGGGGTTTCCTCCGCGGCCTTGGCAACGGCCACGCGGCTGCGCGGCAGCAACAGCGTCACCGCGGTTCCCCGGCCGGGCTCGCTGGCGATGGTCGCGAGGCCGCCCGCCTGCTGCGCGAAGCCGTACACTTGGCTGAGGCCGAGCCCAGTGCCCTTGCCGATGTCCTTGGTGGTGACGAACGGCTCGAAGACCTTCGGCAGGATGTCCGCCGGAATGCCGCAGCCGTTGTCCGCCACGGTCAACATCACGAAGTCGCCGCGCAGGCCGCCGGCCTCGGCCTGACCGTTCAGCGTCACGTTGCGCGCTTCCAGCGACAGCGAACCGCCCTGGGGCATGGCGTCGCGGGCGTTGACGCCCAGGTTCAGAACGGCCAGCTGCAGCTCGCTCAAGTCCACGTGCACCGGCCAGAGGTCGGGCGCCACGTACGACATCACCGAGATGTTGCCGCGCAGCGAGTGGCGCATGAGGTCGAGGAACTTCGGCAGCTGCTCGCGCAGGTCCAGCGCCGTCGGCGCCACCGTCTGGCGGCGCGAAAAGCTGAGCAGTTGGCGGGTCAGGCTCTCGCCGCGCGTGGCTGCGGTCTCGATGGCGTCCACGGCGCGCCGCTGGCGCGCGTCGAGGGAGCCCATGCGCAGCAGAACCAGACTGCTGGCCATGATCTGGAGCAGGTTGTTGAAGTCGTGCGCGACCCCGCCGGTGAGCTGGCCCATGGCCTCGATCCGCTGGGCGCGCCGCAGCGCCTCTTCGGCCGCCTCGCCCCGTTGCAGCGCCTCGCGGACCTGGGCATGGGACGCCGTCTCGCGCCGCGCCCGACGCCACGCCACGGCGGCGGTCCCGCACAGCAGGAGCCCCATCGGCATGGTGAACAGCGCACCGTGCAACAGGGAGGTGCGCCAGCCGGCCATGGCATCGCGTGCGGGCATGGAGAGGAGCGCCGCGACCGGCACGCCGTCGAGCCGCCTTGCGGCGACCAGCCACTCGGCGCCGTCCCGGTAGAGGCCGTCCGCTCCCTCCTGCACCGCCCGGTGCAGGGCCACATCCGCGGCGTGCCGGGGCTGCGCCGACCAGCCATGCCCTTCGGCCGGCAGGCTCAGCAGATAGCGCCCGTCCCTCTGGACCAGGATGATCGCGTTCTGGCTTGGCCCCGCCATCTCTTGGAACGTCTGAAGGAATTGCTTCATGGGCTGCGCGGCGACGACCACGCCGGCGAAGCCGCCGGAGACGTCGGCAATCCGCAGGGCCACGCCGACGCTGCGCTCCGCCTCGGCCCCGCCAAGGGCGAGGGTGGCCACGCCGACCTCCGCGCCGGTGGTGCGCAGGGTTTCGAAAACCGCCTGGTCCGAGATGTCGAGGCTCCGCGGCGCCGGAAAGAGGGCGCTGCTCGCCACGGCGCGGCCGTTGCGGTCGAACAGCCAGATCGTCTGGCCAGGGTGCCGCTGGGCGAGGGCTCGCAATGTATCGTGCACCGGCTTCTCGGCTTTCGGATCGCTGGGCGCGCGCAGGCGCACCACCATGTCCGACGCGCGTTCGCCGATCATGCGCTGGCGGTCGAACTCCCGCTGCACAACGGCTTGGACGCGATCCGCGCGGCGGCCGAGCGCCCCTTCGCCGGCCTTTAAAGCATCGCCGTACGACACCACCGCCCACACGGCATAGAGCAGGAGTGGACAGAGCAAGGAGGCCGCAAGCAGCAGGTGGAGCACCGGAACGGCGGCAAACCGGGGTGTCTTCACTCTCATGTCCATCTCCACGGCGTGCGGAGCGGCTTCCGACCGAATTATCCCAAGATCGTTATGGAAACCGGGTCGGGTCACGCGCTCGGCGCCATTTCCCTAATTGGTTAACGAAAACGATGGGAAGCGTTGCACAACGGGGCTGCTGCCAGCAACTGACCCTTTGCTGTAGAACTCCGCCAAGTCGTCTATGCACCGCCGAAATCTTGCGCCGCAGCTTCGATGTTTGTCTGGGTGCCATTGGCGCAAGGCCATAGAGTAGGCTGGTGTCGGGGAAGGCCGAAAAAGCCGCGCCGGAAGCCGCCAGCCTTTCAGCGGCTGTTAACAGAACGTTCCGTCTGCTACGTTTATGGCAGGGTGCAATGATCCGGCTCCGCGTCGGATTTTGGAGGTGATGGATGTCTGCACGCGGCTTGGCGTATGGAGTTTCCGAGGCTTCTTCGGCCTTGCAGCTCTGAACGGTGTCAGACCGTGTATAACCCGATCGACTGGCCGCAGATCAGCCACCACGTCCGCTTCGTGAGGGCCAAGGGGCGTTGCGAGCAGTGCGGCCGGCCGCACGGGCACGAGGTGCGCTGCCTGCCGGACGGGCGCTGGTTCGACGTGGAGGCGCACAGCTGGCGCGACGGGCAGGGCCGCCCGGCGCCCTGGCCGGACGTGGTGGACTACGCCCGCCACCGCACGACGCGGGTGGTGCTGTCGGCCTGCCACAAGGACCACGACACGGCCAACAACGATCCCGACAACCTGATGGCGCTGTGTCGCCGCTGCCACCTGCGCCATGAGCGCGAGGTGCGGCGGAGCCGTTTCCGCGTCACCATCCTGCTGCGCCGCGCGTTGGGCGACCTGTTCCAGGGCCTGTATCGGTACTGAGTCCATGGCCGACGACATCGCCGTTTGCCGCGACTGCGCCGCCGCTCTGCCCCGGCGCACCGGCCGCTGCCCGAAGTGCGACGGCCGGCGGGTGTTCGCACATGCCGAATTGCACGCTCTGCCCATCGGCCACATCGACTGCGACGCCTTCTACGCGACCGTCGAGAAGCGCGACCGCCCCGACCTTGCCGACAAGCCCGTCATCGTCGGCGGCGACCACCGCGGCGTGGTAGCGGCCTGCTGCTATGTGGCGCGCATGGCCGGCGTGCGCTCCGCCATGCCGATCCGCGAGGCGCTGGACCGCTGCCCCGACGCCGTGGTCCTGCCGCCCAACATGGCGAAGTACCGCGAGGTCGGCCACCGCGCGCGGTCGCTGATGGAAGCGTTCACCCCGCTGGTCGAGCCGATCTCCATCGACGAGGCGTTCCTCGACCTCACCGGCATCGAGGCGCGGCTCAGCATCAGCCCCGCCCAGGCGCTGGTCGAGCTGGTCCGCCGCTTCGAGCGCGACTTAGGGATCACCGCGTCCATCGGCCTCAGCTACAACAAGCTGCTGGCGAAGATCGCCTCGGATCTGGACAAGCCCAGGGGGTTCTCGGTGATCGGGCGGGCGGAGGCGGTGGGCTTCCTGGCGGCGAAGCCGGTGGGGATCCTCTGGGGTGTCGGGCCGGCGCTGCGGCAGCGGCTGTGGGCCGACGGCATCCGCACGGTGGGCGACCTGTCGCAGCGCGAGGAGATCTGGCTGGTGCGGCGCTATGGCGCCATGGGCCGGCGGCTCTACCGCTTCTCGCTGGGCGAGGACACCCGCCGCGTCGAGCCCGAAACCCCCAGCAAGAGCATCTCCGCCGAGGAAACCTTCGACTGGGACATCGGCGACCTCAAGGTGCTCAAGCACGAGCTGCGCCCCATCGCCGAGAAGCTGGCGATGCGTCTGGAGAAGGCCGGCGTGCTGGGCCGCAACGTGGTGCTGAAGCTGAAGACGGCGGACTTTCAGACGCTGACCCGTTCCCAGCGCATCAGCCCGACCCGCTCGGCCGAGGCGCTGTGGCGGGCGGGCTGCGAGCTGCTGGACCGCGAAGGGGGGGAGGGGCGGGAGTACCGGCTGATCGGCATCGGCTGCGCCGAGCTGGTCGATCCGCGCACCGCCCCCCAGCCCGACCTGTTCGGCGCGCCGGAGTAGGGCGTCGCCCCCTCAGCCCGGCCGTCCATCGGCGCGCGGCCCGGTGAGGATCGGCGCGTAGACCCAGACGTACAGCAGGAACCCCAGCGTCCACAGCGCTCCGGCGGCGTGCACCGCGCCCGTCCAGGCGCCGTCCGGCAGCATCGGCAGCAGCGTGCGCACCGTGGCGGCCAGCTGTACGAGGACGTAGGCGGCGACCGTCATCCGCGCCACCACGATGGCGCGCCCGGTGTGGCCCAGGGCTGCGCGGGTCATCACCGCCAGGATCATGGTGGTGAAGGCGCCGGCGGTCAGCGCGTGCAGCCACGCCCGGCCGAGCGGCAGCCCGGCGGCGTACTCCAGCCCCTTGAGCGTGAGGGCGATGACGATCCAGGCATAGCCGGCGTGCAGGATCCACAGCACCGGCTCGGACAGCGTGCGCAGCCCCTTCCAGCGCGCCAGCCGCACCCCGTGCGCCACCGCCGCAGCCAGCGCCAGCAGGCCGGCGAGCTGGCTGCCGGGGAAATGGATGTCGGCGGGGATCAGCAACAAGGTCAGCACCAGCGCCGCGTACTCGACGGCGGGCAGGGGCTTGATGACGAGGGTGGGGTCTTTCTGGCGGAGCGCATTCTGCGTGAAGCTCGGCACGATGCGGCCGGCGACCACGGTGACCATTTGCAGGACGACACCGATCGCCAGCGTGATGCCCAGCGCTGCGGTGCCCTGGGTGACGCCCATCCATTCCAGCCGGAACAGCGCGTTGGCGGCGGTCAGCAGGGCGAGAAGCAGCAGGAAGGCGGTGTTGCGCGCCTTGCCGGCCTTGATCAGCGGCACGGCGACCAAGGCGCCGAACGCCGGCAGGAAGGCGAGGTCCACCAGCGCCGCGAACCCTGAATCCGCCACCACCGGCAGCGAGGCGGCGCGCCCGGCGAGGTACAGCGCCACCAGCGCCATCAGCGGCCGCCCCTTGACGGCGGCCGAGCCGGTCCAGCTGGGGATCGCCGTCAGCAGGAATCCGGCGATGGCCGCGGCGGCGAAGCCGAACAGCATCTCATGCGCGTGCCAGCCGGACGGTGGGATGGTGCCGCCCAAGCCGAACGCCCCGGTGACAACGCACGCCCACACCGGTACGAGCACCGCCGCGGACAGCCCCGCCAGCAGGAAGAAAGGCCGGAACCCGTAGGCGAAGAGGACCGGCGGCGCTTTCGCCGGGTGATCGTCGAAGACGTTCGTGCTCATGGGCGCGTTCCTTGGAAATCTGAGCCCCTCTCCCTTTGCGGGAGAGGGGAACCTTGTCGGATCAGCCGCACATGCCGCCGCAGCACGAGCCGCCGCGGCGCGCCACCAGACGCTCGAAGGCGAGGCGGTGCATGCCCGGCGGCGGCACGAGGCCGCGCATCAGGTCGAGCACGTCGGCCTCGGTGGTGCCCGGCGGGCACTCGGTGATCTCGACCACCAGGGAGCCCTCGGCGGTCGGACCCAGCTCGGTGCCGGGCGCGGTGGCCACGACGGTACCGCCGCGCTGAATGCACACGAAGTACGACGAGGCGTCGGCCGTGCCGTCCGGCTTGGAGATGCGCACGCGCCACACCTCGGGGCCGCGCTCCAGGTATTCCCAGCCGAAGCTGTCGCCGAAGTGCATCTGGAGCTGCATGTAGAGCGGGCGCGGGTCATGGTCGTTGACCAGCGTGAACGCCTGGCCGGGGTTCAGCCGCTGCACCGTCTGGAAGATCAGCGGGTGGCGCTCGTAGGGCGGGATCGCCTGAACGTCGATGACGGTCTCGCCGGCGGCCGGCTGGAGAGTGGTCTGCATGGTGCTCCGCGGAGGTGTCGGTTGCGGGAAGGATGCCCGAGGGGTACCGCGGCGCCGGAAAAGCGTCTTTGTTCCAGCACAAACTTCCGGCGCGGCCAGTTCGCGGTTGCGCGCGGCGGTGCGTTGCCAACATCTTGTCGGGCCCTTTCTGGTAACTTCTGCCCCGCAACCCTTGCCGGAGCCCCCATGGCCGGTCCGCTCGCCCCCGATCCCGCCGTGCTGCACGGCATGCGGCTGTTCGCCGGGCTGGAGGCGGCCGACCTCGCCGACGTGATCCGCTTCGCGCAGACCCGCCGCGTGGCGAAGGGCGCCAAGTTCTTCAGCCAGGGCGACCCGGCGGCGACCTGCCACGCGCTGATCGACGGGCGGATCAAGATGGTGCAGACCGGCGCGGACGGGCAGCAGGTGGTGGTGCGCTTCATCGGCCCCGGCGAGACGTTCGGCACGGTGGCGGTGTTCACCGGAGCCAATTTCCCGGTGGACGCCATCGCCATGGCCGACTGCGTGGAGGTCTCCTGGTCGGCGGCCACCATGACCGACCTGATGCTGCGCCATCCGCGCATCGCGCTGAACGCGCTGGGCATCGTCGGCGGGCGCTTGCAGGAGGTGCAGAACCGCCTGCGCGAGGTGTCCACCGAACGCGTCGAGCGCCGCGTCGCCCACGCGCTTCTGCGCCTCGTCCGCCAGGCCGGACGCCGGGTGGAGGGCGGTGTGGAGATCTCCTTCCCGCTGACCCGCCAGGACGTGGCGGAGATGACCGGCACCACGCTGCACACGGTGAGCCGCATCCTCAGCGCGTGGGAGGTGCATGGCATCGTTGAAAGCAGCCGTCAGCAGGTGATGATCCGCCAGCCGCACCGGCTGGTCGCCATCGCCGAGGACATGCCGGTCTCCGACGAGGACCCCGCCTGAGCGGAGTTTGCGCGTGCGCAAAGACCGCGTCGTGCGCCGGATCTATCGTCCGCCCATGACCGAGCCGCCTTTCCCCATCGCTGACGTGCTGATCGCCGACGTGCTGGAGCGATGGCCGCAGACCCTCGCCGTCTTCCTCAAGCACCGCATGGCCTGCCCCGGCTGCGCCATGGCGCCGTTCATGACGCTGGGCGAGGCCGGGCAATGCTACGGCCTACCGGCCGCCGATCTGGTGGACGAGGTGCGGCGCGCCATCGACGGCGACACCCCCACCACCCTGTGACGAAGCGCCGCGCCGGCCTGTTGCCGTTCTCGTGACCAACGGGAGCGGGACCATGGACCGGGACTTGCTGAAACGCGTCGCCGACGCCCTGGGCGACGTGCGGCTCTACGAAAAACACCACACCGGCGAGCTGATCGCCATGCGCCTGCGCGACCTTCTGACCGACCTGCCGGGCTTCGGCCCCGACGCGGTGGACGACAAGCTGACGGACTTGGCGAAGGCCGCCGTGCGGGCCTGCGAGGAGGGAAAGGTTTAGCCGTCCCGAATCGGTTGCGCGGCTGATCCGGCGGTGTCAGATTGACGTATACGTCAACTACGAGCGGCCCACGAAGGCCGCCGACCCAAAGGGAGGTTCGCCATGCTCGGTCTGATGCAGCAGCGCCCGCTGCTGGTTTCCTCGCTGCTCGCCCACGCCGCCCGCCATCACCCGCTGGCCGAAGTCGTCTCCAAGACCGTGGAGGGAGACGTCCACCGTTACACCTACGCCGATGCGGAGCGCCGCGCCCGCCGGCTGGTGCGCGTGCTCCGGTTGCTCGGCGTCGGTGAGCAGGACCACGTCGGCACGCTGGCGTGGAACGGCTTCCGGCATTTCGAGCTGTACTACGCCGCGTCCGGCATGGGAGCGATCTGCCACACCATCAACCCGCGCCTGTTCGCCGATCAGATCGCCTTCATCATCAACCACGCCGAAGACCGCGTGCTGTTCGCCGACACCAGCTTCGCCAAACTGGTGGAAGGGCTGGCACCGCGCGTGGCGGGCACCGTCAAGGCGGTGGTCATGATGACCGACACCGCGCACATGCCGGACATCGCCCTGCCGCCGGGCATGGCGCTGCACTGCTACGAGGACCTGATGGCGGCGGCGGACGAGGATTACGTCTGGCCGGAGTTCGACGAGAACACCGCCAGTTCGCTCTGCTACACCTCGGGCACCACCGGCGAGCCCAAGGGCGTGCTGTACAGCCACCGCTCGACCGTGCTGCACGCCATGGCGATCGCGCTGCCGGACGTCATGGGAATGAGTGCCACGGACCGCATCCTGCCGGTCGTGCCGATGTTCCACGTCAACGCCTGGGGCACGCCCTACGCCGCGCCGTTGATCGGCGCCGCGCTGGTGTTCCCCGGCCCGCATCTGGCCGGCGAGCCTCTGCAAACGCTGATGAACGACGAGCGGGTGACCTTCGCGGCCGGCGTGCCGACCATCTGGCTTGGGCTGTTGCAGCACCTGCGCAGCAGCGGCACGAGCCTCGACACGGTGAAGCGGCTGGTGATCGGCGGTGCCGCCTGCCCGCGCATGCTGATGGAGGCGTTCGGCGACGAGTACGGCGTGCGCGTCGATCACGCCTGGGGCATGACCGAGGTGAGCCCGGTCGGCACCTACAACACTCCCAAGGCCAGCAACGCCGCCGTCCAGGGCGAGGAGCGCATGGTCACCCGCATGAAGCAGGGGCGTGCGGTGTTCGGCGTGGACATGAAGATTGTCGGCGGCGACGGCCGCGAGCTGCCCTGGGACGGCGAGAGCTTTGGCGACCTGTACGTCCGCGGGCCGTGGGTGTGCAGCGGTTACTACAACGTGGAGCCGGACGGGCTGTCGCACGACGAGGCGGGCTGGTTCCGCACCGGCGACGTGGCCACCATCGACGCGGACGGCTACATGGAGATCACCGACCGCTCCAAGGACGTCATCAAATCGGGCGGCGAGTGGATCAGCTCCATCGCGCTGGAGAACATCGCCGTCGCCCACCCGGATGTCGCGGAGGCCGCGGTGGTCGCCGCACGCCACCCGAAATGGGATGAACGGCCGTTGCTGGTCGTCGTGCCGAAGGCGGGCAGGGCGCCCGACCCGGCGGACCTGCTGCGCTTCTTCGAGGGCAAGGTGGCGAAGTGGTGGATTCCCGACGCCGCGGTGGTGGTGGACGACCTTCCGCACACGGCGACGGGAAAACTGCTGAAGACCTCGCTGCGCGACCGCTTCCGCGAGCATTATCTGAACGGGTGAACGTTCATTCTGCGGTCACCACGACCGAGCCGGTCATGTGCGGGTGCAGCGAGCAGAAATAGGCGTACGTCCCCGGCTCGGTAAAGGTGAAGGAGAAGCGTTCGTCGGTGTCGAGCACCGGCGACTTCCAAGGGCGGTCGCTGCCGGCGATCTTGTGCGGGATGTCGTCGGCGTTCAGCCACGTCACCACGGTTCCCTTGCGGACCGTGATGAGCGGCGGGTTGAAGGTGAAATTGTCGATCCGCACCACCTGAGCGGGCTCGGCCGCTCCGGCCGCGAGCGGTGCCATGAGGCCGAGGGCGACGCCGAGCGCCACCCCCGGCAGCCGATGGGATGCAAGCATGGCCGTCTCCCCTCAGGTGCCGCCCGCCAGCGGCGTGTCGATGAGCGCCAGCGGCGCCTTGCCCTGGACGTAGTCGATCCGGCTGACGCCCAGCATCCGGCGCAACTGGTCCGCCGGCACCTTCATCGGCCCCGGCGAGGGCGCCGTGCCGGGGGCGGGCTGCGGGAAGGCGGTGGACATGGCGGTGTGGAAGGCGACGGAGCCCTCGACCTTTTGCATCACCTGATGGATGTGGCCGTTCAGCACGGTCACCGAACCGAAGCGCCGGAGCGCGGACAGCGCGCGTTCGGAATCCGCCGTGCCCCAGCCCCACTCGGGATAGACCGACCACAGCGGGATGTGCGCCAGCACGACGATGGGCGTGCTGGTCCCGCGCCCCTTCAAATCGTCCTCCAGCCAGGCGAGCTGTTCGTCGCCGAGGTTGCCCAGGCCGCCGGCCCTCAGGTTCATGACGTTGACCAGCGCCAGGAAATGCACGCCGCCCTCGTCGAAGCTGTACCAGCCGGTCCCGCGCGACTCGCGGGCGTAGCGCTCGCGGAAGGCGGCGCCGGTCTCGTCCAGCATGTCGTGCTCGCCGGGCACCACATGGATCGGGCCGGCCTTCATCTCTTTCAAAAGCTGGTCCGCCGTGTCGAACTCGGCCGGCTTCGACAGGTGGGTGACGTCGCCGGTGTGGACCACGAAGCTGGGCCGCACCGGCAGCGCGTTGATGCTGTCGATGGCGGCGCGCAGCGTGGCGCCGACGTCCGGGTTGGCCTCCTTGTTGAAGCCGATGTGGCTGTCGCTGATCTGCACGAAGCTGAAGCTGTCGGGGGTTGCGGCGGCCGCCTCGCCGATCATTCCGACGGAGCGCGGCACGCCGCCGCCGACCGTCCACACCACCCCCGTGCCCGCCCAGGCCATGCATTTCAGCACGGTGCGGCGGTCAAAGCCCTGCGTCTCATCATTTCTGGACATGTCCGATCCTCCCGGTTTGGTGGCTCTGGCCTGTCCTACTGGCGACGGCGTCGGGTTATTCCCGGATGCCCCCTGTGACGATGGTGCGGCGTGCGTTAGCGTGGCCGGGAATAAACGGGGGCTGTTTTCGGTACGACCCGGCATGGGCGCCGTACCGCCACGCAGACCGAGGGGCCGCCCTTGCCGGACCGCAGCCAGACGACACGCTTCGAAGAGACCGTCCTGCCGCACCTCGACGCCGCGTACAATCTGGCGCGCTGGCTCACCCGCAACCATCACGATGCGGAGGACGTGATGCAGGACGCCTTCCTGCGCGCCTACCGGTTCTTCGGCGGCTGCCGTCCGGGTGACGTCCGGCCGTGGCTGCTGCGCATCGTGCGCAACGCCGCGTACGACTGGCTGCGCGCCAATCGCCCGGCGGAGGTGCGCGGCTTCGCCGACCTCGATCCCGGTGACCCGGACGGCGCTGCCTGCGTCGAAGACGCCTTCCACGACCCGCCCGACGACCCGGAAACCCTGGTGCTGAAGGAGGCGGAGCGCCGGCTCATCAACCGTCTGATCGCCGATCTGCCGGTCGAGTACCGCGAGGCGATCGTTCTGCGCGAACTGGAAGACCTGTCCTATCGCGAGATCGCCGAGATCGCCGGCGTGCCGATGGGAACCGTCATGTCGCGTCTGTCGCGGGCGCGGCGCCTGCTCCAGACCGCATGGACCGAGGCGAACGCTGCGGAGGCCGGTCGTGGATTGTAGGGAAACCCGGCACCTGATCGACGCCGGCATCGACGGCGAACTCGATCTCACCACCCAACTCGCGGTGGAGGCCCACCTCGCCGGTTGCGACGCCTGCCGGGCCGCCGACACCGGGCGCCGGGCGCTCGTCCACCGCGTGCGGGCGGGCGCCGAGACCTTCGCGGCGCCCGATGCTCTGCGCCGGCGCCTGCTCGCGTCGCTTCCTGGGGCGGAACCGGAAAAAGCGGAACCGGAACGGGCGGGACCGCCGCCGGTGCCGTGGAACCGGTCCTGGTCCTTGTCCTGGTCCTGGGCGTGGCTGACCGGCGGCCTGTCTCTGGCGTCGGCGGCGCTGGCGATGGGGCTGACGCTGGCCGTCGTGCTGCCCGGCCGCGGCGACGGGCCGGTGCCGGAGCTTGTCGCCGCGCACGTGCGCTCGCTGATGGCCGATCACCTGACCGATGTCGCCTCGTCCGACCGGCACACGGTCAAGCCCTGGTTCAACGGCCGCATCGACGTCTCGCCGCCGGTGCCGGATCTGGCGGAGCACGGCTTCCCGCTGGTCGGCGGCCGGCTCGACTATGTCGCCGAGCGTCCGGTGGCGGCGCTGGTCTACCGGCGTGGCCGGCACGTCATCAACCTGTTCGTCCGGGCCGACCCGGCGGCCGAGGCCGGCACCCCGAGCCTTGCCGAGCGGCACGGCTACAATCTGCTGCGCTGGAGCCAGCCCGGCCTCGTCGTCTGGGCGGTGTCGGACCTCAATCGCGAGGAGCTGGAGAGCTTCGCGCGGCTGTGGTCGAGCGCAGCCGCACCGTAAGATCCGGGAGCACAACAGGGGGCCGGGCTGTTGAGCGCTGGACGCTTGCGGAGATCCAGCCATGCCCCCGTTCCGCCTTTCCCTCGCCACCCTATGCGCTCTGCTGCTGGGTGCGGCGGCGGCCATCGCGCAGCAACCGCCGGGCGGGCCGCCGCCCACGGTGACGACGGCCCCGGTCGAGAACCGCGACGTGGCGCCGGCCTCGACGTTCATCGGGCGGGTCACGGCCATCCAGTCTTTCGACGCGCGGGCGCGCGTCGAAGGGGCGCTCGAACAGGTGGCGTTCCACGAGGGCCAGGACGTCCGTCCGGGCGACCTGCTGTACGCCATCGAGCAGGGGCCGTACCAAGCCGCTCTCGACAGCGCCAAGGCACAGCTCGCCAGCGCCGAGGCCAAGGTGCGCGAGGCCGAACGTGCCTACGCCCGCGCCGAGGAGCTGCGCCAGCGCGGCAACGTCTCCCAGGCAACGCTCGATCAGGCGCTGGCCGACCGCGACGCGGCGCAGGCGCAGGGCATGATCGCGCAGGCGCAGATCCGCACGGCCGAACTGAATCTCGGTTACACGCGCATTTCCAGCCCCATCGCCGGGCGCGTCGGCGCCACCGCGGTTACGCAGGGCAACCTCGTCAACCCGGCGACGGGCGTGCTGGCGACGGTGGTGCAGCTCGATCCGATCCGGGTAGTCTTCTCGGTCAGCGAACGCGACCTGTTGGCGACGCAACGCCAGCTTGGCATCCAGTCGCCGGCCGAGGCGGTGGACAGGTTCATCCCCACCTTGCGCTTTTCCGACGGGTCCGAGTACCCGGAGACCGGCCGGCTCGAGTTCGTCGACAACCGCATCGACCCGCAAACCGGCACCATCGGCATCCGCGCCCTGTTCCCCAATCCGCAACGCCTGCTGCTGCCCGGCCAGTACGTCAGCATCCTGATCCGCCGCGATCAGGCCGAGCAGCGCCCGGTGGTCCCTGTCGCCGCCGTGCAGCAGGACCAGCAGGGCCGCTATGTGCTGGTGCTGGACGAGAACAACCGCATCCAGCAGCGCCGCATCGAGGCCGGCCAGCAGATCGAGCAGGTGCTGGTGGTCGAGAAGGGATTGAGCCCCGGTGAGACCGTGGTGGTGGACGGTGCGCAGAAGGCGCGGCCGGGCATGGTTGTGCAGCCGGTGCCGGCCGTGCAGACCGCCGAGAGGCCGGCGAACGAACCTTCGAACAGCAACCGGGCGAAGGACTGACTCCGATGTTCTCCGCCCTGTTCATCCGGCGCCCGAACCTCGCCATCGTCATCGCGGTGGTCACCCTGATCGCCGGCTTGCTGGCGCTGCTCGCCATTCCCGTGGCGCAGTACCCGCCGATCTCCCCGCCCTCCGTCCAGGTCTCCGCCACCTATCCCGGCGCCAGCGCCCAGGTGGTGGCCGACAGCGTCGCCGCCCCCATCGAGGCGCAGGTGAACGGGGTGGAGGGCATGCTGTACATGGCCTCGACCAGCACCGACACCGGCGCCTATTCGCTGACCGTCACCTTCGCACCCGGCACCGACCCGGACATCGCCGCCGTCAACGTGCAGAACCGCATGTCGCTGGCCACCGCGACCCTGCCGGCGGAGGTCAGCCGCCAGGGTGTCACCGTGCGACGGGCGTCCACCAACATGCTGATGGCGGTGAACCTGTACTCGCCGGACAATCGGTACGATTCGATCTACATCTCCAACTACGCCAGCATCAACGTGCGTGACGCCATCGCGCGGGTGCCGGGCGTCGGCGACGCCCAGGTGCTGGGGGCGCTGAACTACAGCATGCGCATCTGGATGGACCCGGACCGCATGACGGCGCTGGGCATCGCCGCGTCCGACGTGGTGGCCGCCATCCAGCAGCAGAACATCCAGGCCTCGGCCGGGCAGATCGGCGCCCCGCCGGTGGACGGCGGCCAGCAGCAGCAACTGACCATCATCGCCCGCGGGCGGCTCGACGACCCGCGGCAGTTCTCCGACATCATCGTCCGCACCAACGAGAACGGCGGCCTCGTGCGGCTCGGCGACGTGGCGCGGGTGGAGTTGGGCGCCCAGACCTACACCTCGTCGTCCAAGCTGAACGGCTCGCCCGCGGCGACGCTGGTGATCTATCAGTCGCCGGGCGCCAACGCGCTGGACGTCGCCACCGCGGCGCGCGCCGAGCTGGACCGCCTGTCGCAGCGCTTCCCGGAGGGCATCGCCTACGCGGTGGTCTTCAACACCACCAACTTCGTCACCGCGACCATCGAAGAGATCGTCCTGACGCTGGGCATCACCTTTTTGCTGGTGGTCGCCGTCATCTATGTGTTCCTCCAGGACTGGCGCGCCACGCTGATCCCGACGCTGGCGATTCCCGTGTCGATCATCGGCGTCTTCGCGGTGCTGCTGGCGCTGGGCTACAGCGCCAACACGATCACGTTGTTCGCCCTGATCCTCGCCATCGGCCTCGTGGTGGATGACGCCATCGTGGTGGTGGAGAACGTCCGCCGCGTGATGGAGGAGCACCCCGAGCTGTCCGCCCCCGAAGCGGCGCGGGTCGCCATGCAGCAGGTGAGCGGCGCCATCGTCGCGTCCACCCTGGTGCTGGCTGCGGTGTTCATTCCGGTGGCGTTCCTGCCTGGCATCACCGGGCAGCTCTACCGGCAATTCGCGGTGACCATCTCCGCGTCGTTCATCATCTCCGGCATCAACTCGCTCACATTGAGCCCGGCGCTGTGCGGCCTGCTGCTGCGCCCGCCCGGCCGCCCCTGGCGCCCCTTGGAGGCGTTCAACAGCGGGTTGGAGAGAGTGCGCGGCGGTTATACCGGGCTGGTCGAGCGGCTGGGGCGGCGCCTCATCGTCGGGCTGGTCGCCTTCGCGGCACTGACCGCGGGTGCGTTCGTGCTGCTGCGCGCCCTGCCCACCGCCTTCCTGCCGGCGGAGGACCAGGGCTATTTCTTCGTCAACGTGCAGCTTCCCAGCGCCGCCGCGCTCACCCGCACCGAGCCGGTGATGACCCGCGTCGCCGCCATGGTGAAGGAGACGCCCGGCGTGGCCGACACCATCGCCGTGACCGGCTACAGCATCCTCAGCGGCCAGGCCTCCAACGTCGGCCTGATCATCGCCGCGCTGAAGCCGTGGGCGGAGCGCAACTCCGACCAGACGGTGGACGCCATCCTCAATCGCCTGCGCCCGCGCTTCGCCGCCGAGCCGCAGGCCACCATCGTCGCCTTCAACCCGCCGTCGATCCCCGGCCTGGGCGCCACCGGCGGCTTCGATCTGCGCGTCCAGGCGACCGGCGGCCAGCCGCCGCAGGAACTGGGCGCCGCGCTGCGCGGCCTGCTGTTCGCCGCCAACCAGGACCCGGCCTTGCGCGCGGTGTTCAGCACCTACAACGCCGACGTGCCGCACCTGTTCGTCGATCTGGACCGCACGCGGGCGTCGCTGCTCGGCGTCACGCCGGGCGACGTGTTCACCACGCTCCAGGCGCATCTGGGCTCGGTCTATGTCAATGACTTCAACCTCTATGGCCGCGTCTTCCAGGTGAAGGTGCAGGATTCCGCCAACTACCGCGACACGGAACAGGCGATCCAGCAGCTCTACGTCCGCAGCCGGACCGGCGAGATGGTGCCGCTGCGCAGTCTGGTGACCGTGCGCACGACGCCGGCCCCGGACAGCATCACCCGCTACAACCAGTTCCTTTCGGCCTCGGTGAACGGCCAGGGCGCCCCCGGCGCCAGCTCCGGCCAGGCGCTCACCGCCATGCAGGAGGTGGCGAACCGCACGCTGCCGGCCGGCTACGCCACGGAGTGGACCGGGCTGTCCTACCAGGAGAGCCGGGTCGGCAACCAGGGCATCATGGTCTTCGCTCTGGCGATCCTGTTCGGCTACCTGTTCCTGGTGGCGCAGTACGAGGACTGGCTGATCCCGCTGGCGGTCCTGCTGTCGGTGGCGGTGGCGGTGCTGGGAGCCGGCGTAGCGCTGTGGCTCACCGGCATTCCCGACGACGTGTACGCGCAGATCGGCCTGGTCCTGCTGGTCGGGCTGGCGGCGAAGAACGCCATCCTGATCGTCGAGTTCGCCCGCGAGCAGCGCGCGGCCGGCCACCCCATCGTCGAGGCGGCGGTGACCGGCGCGCGCCAGCGCTTCCGCGCCGTGCTGATGACCGCCTTCGCGTTCATCCTCGGCACCGTGCCGCTGCTGGTGGCGACCGGGGCGGGGGCGGCCAGCCGGCGTTCCATCGGCACGACGGTGTTCGGCGGCATGGTGGCGGCGACGGTGGTCGGCATCGTCTTCGTGCCGATCCTGTTCGTCGCCTTCCAGCACCTCACCGAACGCCTGCACCGCCGCCCGGCCGCGGCACCCCCAACCACGTCGCCACACCCGGCGGAGTGAGGGAGGTTATGCGGTCAGCAACCGCGCGTGGTGGGCGATGTGGTCGCCGACGAAGCTGGCGATGAAATAATAGCTGTGGTCGTAGCCGGGCTGCCGGCGCAGCGTCAGCGGAATGCCCGCCGCGCGGCAGGCCTCCTCGAACAGTTCGGGCTTCAGCTGGGTGTCGAGGAACTCGTCGGCGGTGCCCTGGTCGATGAGGATCGGCGCCCGCCACGGCGATTCCGCGGCCAGCGCCGTGGCATCGTACGCCAGCCACGCCTCAGAGCGCGGCCCGAGGTAACGGCCGAGCGCCTTCTCGCCCCACGGCACCCGCGACGGCGCCACGATGGGCGAGAACGCCGACACCGAGCGATACCGGCTGGGGTTGCGCAGCGCGCAGACCAGCGCCCCGTGTCCGCCCATGGAATGGCCGAAGATCCCCTGCCGCCCCATGTCCGCCTCGGGGATCGTCCGCGCCACCCAGTCCGGCAGTTCCTCGGTCACATAGCGGTACATGCGGTAGTGCGCCGACCACGGCGCCTGCGTCGCGTCCACATAGAACCCGGCGCCCGAGCCGAAATCATAGCTCTCGTGCTCGCCGGGCAGATCGAGCCCGCGCGGGCTGGTGTCCGGCGCCACCAGGATCACCCCATGCTCGGCGGCATAGCGCTGCGCCCCGGCCTTGGCGGTGAAGTTCTCCCAGGTGCAGGTCAGGCCCGAGAGGTAGGTCAGCACCGGGCACGGCCCGCGCTCGGCCTGCGGCGGCAGGTAGACCGCGAGTTCCATGGGCGTGCCGGTGGCGTCGGACTGGTGGCGGTACACCGCCTGCGTGCCGCCGAAGCACGCGTGCTTCTTCAGCAACTCTGTCATCAGCCCGGCCATCAGAAGGTCACCACCGTGCGGATGGATTCACCCTTGTGCATCAAGTCGAAGGCGTCGTTGATCCGATCCAGCGGGACGACGTGGGTGATCAGGTCGTCGATGTTGATCAGCCCGTCCATGTACCAGTCGACGATGCGCGGCACGTCCGTCCGCCCGCGCGCCCCGCCGAAGGCCGAGCCCTTCCACACCCGCCCGGTGACCAGCTGGAACGGCCGCGTCGTGATCTCCGCCCCCGAAGGAGCCACGCCGATGATCACGGACACGCCCCAGCCCTTGTGGCAGCACTCCAGCGCCTGACGCATCAGCGTCGTGTTGCCGACGCACTCGAAACTGTAATCCGCCCCGCCCTTGGTCAGCGACACCAGATAGGGCACCAGATCGCCCTCGACCTCCTTCGGATTGACGAAGTGCGTCATGCCGAATTTCTCGGCCATGGCGCGGCGCTCGGGGTTGATGTCGACGCCGACGATCATCTCCGCGCCGACCATGCGCGCACCCTGGATGACGTTCAGGCCGATGCCGCCCAGCCCGAACACCACCACCCGCGCGCCCGCGTGCACCTTTGCGGTGTTGATCACCGCGCCGATGCCGGTGGTGACGCCGCAGCCGATGTAGCAGACCTTGTCGAACGGCGCGTCCTCGCGGATCTTCGCCAGCGCGATCTCCGGCACCACGGTGTAGTTGGCGAAGGTGGACGTGCCCATGTAGTGCCACACCGGCTTCCCGCCGACGCTGAACCGGCTGGACCCGTCGGGCATGACGCCGCGCCCCTGCGTCTCGCGGATCGCTTGGCAGAGGTTGGTCTTCTGGCTCAGGCAGTACTCGCACTGCCGGCATTCCGGGGTGTACAGCGGGATGACGTGATCCCCTTTGCGCAGGCTGGTGACGCCCGGCCCGACCTCCACCACCACGCCCGCCCCCTCGTGCCCGAGGATGCAGGGGAAGCGCCCTTCGCTGTCCAGGCCGGACAGCGTGTAGGCGTCGGTGTGGCAGACGCCGGTGGCCTTGATCTCCACCAGCACCTCGCCGGCCCGCGGCCCTTCGAGGGTCACCGTTTCGATGCTCAGCGGCTTCTTGGCCTCGAAGGCGACCGCGGCGCGCACGTCCATGCTGCTTCCCCCTGATTGCAGTGTTCAGTTGGCTGTAAACATTGCGCGTGTGCGCCGCACTGTCCAGTCAGCCCGCGCCGCCGTCGCTGGAGGTGTTCGGCTCCTCGGCGCGGCGGCGCAGCTCGTCGGCGGTCAGCCCGGCGGGGGTGGCGCCATCCAGCGTGCCGTCGCCGGGCGTGCGGTCGGGGTCCTGGCGCTGGTCGCCGGGCTTGCCAGCGGGCTTTTCCGGGGGCATTTCGGTCTTCTCGGCCATGCGGGGGCTCCCTTGTCGGTTTCCCATTCTCAACACCGGCACGGGAAAGTTCGGCACGCGGCTTGAAATATTTGTTCGCAAGTGTTACATGTGACCCTGTCGCGGCGAGAAACGCCCGCGACGGACTTCCTCATCCAGACACCAATTCGGATTGGCAACGCCCTTTTGGTTTCCTTTTGGGCGGCGTGCCCTCCCCCTTCTCTCCGGCCCGGTGTGGTCAGGCCGCCTCGATCACTCCCGCGATCCTGGCGCCGGTTCCCGACCTGGAGAGATCCCTCTTTCGCATCGATGAGCGATGCACGCCCGTCCGGCAGCGTTGAATGCCGGCATGCAACAACGTCGAGAGTGAATGACCTTCGAACCGAAGCGGCGCCGTAGAGCGCCGAATGGACCCGTGCGCCCGCAGACCGCGGCACACGGAGGCAACATACTGCCGCCGACCGCTACCTCTACCCCCAGCCGGCGCCCGCGCGGCCCGGTGCCCGGCAACGACGAGATCCTGTTCCTTCCCCTGGGCGGCTGCTCGCGCATCGGCATGAACATGGCGCTGTACGGTCACGCCGGGAAATGGCTGATCGTCGACGCTGGCGTCGCCTTCATGGGCGACGAGGCGCCGGGCATCGACGCCATCCTCGCCGATCCGACCTTTATCGAGGAGCGGATGGCCGACGTCGTGGGCCTTGTGGTCACCCACGCGCACGAGGATCACATCGGCGCCATCCACCATCTCTGGCCGCGCCTGCGCTGCCCGATCTACGCCAGCCCCTTCGCCTCGCACGTCATCCGCGAGCGCCTGAAGGAGACCGGCGCGCTTCGCGACGTCACCCTGCGCACCTTCAACATCGGCGACACGCTGGATCTCCGCCCGTTCAAGGTGCAGAGCATCGCGGTGACGCACTCGATCCCCGAGCCGATGTCGCTGGCGATCCGCACGGCCGCCGGCACGGTGCTGCACACCGGCGACTGGAAGTTCGACCCCGACCCGCTGCTCGGCCGCACGGCCGACTTCGCCGCCTTCAAGCGTCTCGGCGATGAGGGGCTGCTGGCGATGATGTGCGACAGCACCAACGCCGACGTCGATGGCTCCACCGGTTCCGAGGCCCAGGCCCAGGCTGGCCTGATGGAAGCGTTCGCCGGCCGCAGTGGGGCCATCGCGGTGACCGGCTTCGCGTCCAACGTGGCACGCATGAAGGCGGTGGCCCTGGCGGCGAAGGCGCACGACCGCAAGGTGGTGCTGGCCGGCCGTTCCATGCTGCGCATGGAAAAGGCGGCGCGCACCTGCGGTTTCCTGGACGACATGCCGCCGTTCCTCAGCGTGCAGGAGGCCTCCTGGACCGACCGCCGCAATCTGGTTCTGCTGTGCACCGGCAGCCAGGGCGAGGAGCGCGCGGCCCTGAGCCGTATCGCCCGCAACGACCACCGCGACCTGTGGCTTCAGCACGGCGACACGGCGATCTTCTCGGCCCGCGCGATTCCGGGTAACGAGGAGGGCATTGGCGCCGTGCAAGACCATTTGCGCGCCATGGGCGTCGAGGTCATCACCCCGGCCGACGCGCCGGTCCACGTCTCGGGCCATCCGAAGCGGGACGATCTGCGCCGCATGTACGACCTCGTCCGCCCGCGCTTTGCGGTGCCCGTGCACGGCACCATCACCCACCTGGAGGCGCACGCCCGTCTGGCCCGCGAGTGCGGTGTCGAGCGCGCGCTGGTGCCGGAGGATGGCGACATCGTCCGCTTGTCCGCGGAGGGTACGGCGGTGGTCGGCCACATCGAGGCCAAGCGCCTTGCCAACGACGGGCGGAACCTTTTGGCCTGGGATGAGTCGATGCTGGACGAGGCGGCTCTGCTCGCCGCCTGAACTGGCGAGTGGAGAACGCTGAAATCGGACGCTTGACTTCGGGTCGCGGTTGTCGCAGGCTATCAATCAGACGGAACAAAGACTGAGGTCGATGGGAAATCTGAAAAGCCAAGAACTGGTTCCCGGTCATCCGGCCGGTGAATACTGTAAGGCCGTAGCTTGGAGGGTGAGTAGTATCATGACTCCACCGCAGCTTACTTGGTGACATCGTTCTCTTGTGAACGACTGAATAGAATTACACGTCCGATGGGACGTTAGGAACGCGGAGTCCTTAGACAATCCGCAGAAAGCCCCCGCCGATTTGCGGGGGCTTTCGTCGTTTCGGCGTACTCTTTCAGGCCAGATCGTCCATGGCCTGCTCGACCGATGGGTACAGCGCCTCGACCAGCGAGCCGTCGGCCCGCACCGGCGCCCGCAGCAGCCCCGCGGCCTCGATGGCCTGGGCCAGGGTGAGGCCCGACACCTCCACGAAGCCGCCCGCGTCGCCGTAGCAGCCGACGATCCAGTCCTTCGCCTGGGGATCGCCGTCCAACTCGTTGTTGGCGGAGATCATTACGTGCGCCTCGTGATCCGACGCGCGGAACCACGCCATGCAGCCGTCGCCGGTGTCCAGCGCCTTGAACGCCGCATCGGTCAGCGCCTCGCGCACCGCCGGCCGGACACCCAGCGCCTGGGCATCGACGGGGTGTGCGTGTTCGCCGGAGCCGGTTGCCGCATCGTCCATCCGTCCCCCCTCATTTTTCGGTCTGCCCCAAACTGGTAACAGCCGACGGCCGGCAAACCGCCATGTTGCCGGCGGATTCCCCGGCGCCGGTCATCTTTCAGAAAGGAGTAATCCCTACAAAAGGGGCAGAATTACCACCTTTGGACCGAGCATGAGGATCACCGACCTGACGCTGGCGACGCTGCCGGCCCCCGATACGCGGCGCTGGGTGTCCAGCCGCAAGCAAGCCGTCGTGCTGGCGGTGCGCACCGGGCTCATCACCATGACCGAGGCGTGCGAGCGCTACAGCCTGTCGGTCGAGGAATTCCTGTCGTGGGACGCGCTGTTCTCGCGCGGCGGCCGCAAGGCGCTGCGGGTGACCAAACTCCAGGACTTTCGCGAAGGCGCCACCTGAGGCGGTCTGCGCGCTTGCTCTCGCCGGCCGGTCGCTCTCGGATTGAATTCTTCGTTGGAGAGGCGCGCCCGCACGATGCCGAGCGGATGAGACGCTTGGCAAAAATGCGTTTCATAGCGTTTCACTCCGTCTCATCCACCGCATAAAAAGCCCTGCCGGCCGTATCGTACGGCCGGCAGGGCTTTCGTCGAGCCTGCGTCAATGCAACTTGCCACGGTTCGTTTCGAGCCGCCGTGCGCCTATATGACGGGCACGCAGACCTCGTTCGAACCCATGGCCACCATCGTCCCTGAACACTCCGAACGCGACAGCGTCGCCGGCTCCGTCGAGCGGGTCACATTCCACAACGCCGAAACCGGTTTCTGCGTGCTGCGAGTCAAGGCGCGCGGCCGGCGCGACCCGCTGACGGTGGTCGGGCGGGCGGCGGCCATCGCGCCGGGCGAGACGATCCAGGCCGCCGGCCAGTGGGTGAACGACCGCACGCACGGTGTGCAGTTCCAGGCGGAAACCCTCCACGCCGCACCGCCGGCCTCCGTGGAGGGCATCGAGAAGTACCTCGCCTCCGGGCTGATGCGCGGCATCGGGCCGGTCTACGCGCGCAAACTTATCCAGGCGTTCGGCGACGACGTCTTCCATGTGATCGAGAACGCCCCGGAGCGCCTGCGCAAGGTGGCCGGTATCGGCCCGGAGCGGGCGAAGCAGATCGTCGAGGGGTGGCGGGAACAGCGGGCCATCCGCGGCATCATGGTCTTCCTGCACGAGCACGGCGTCGGCACGGCGCGGGCCGTGCGCATCTACCGTCTTTATGGTGCCGACGCGATCCGGCTGATTTCGGAGAACCCGTACCGGCTCGCCAAGGACGTTCGCGGCATCGGCTTTCTGTCCGCCGACACCATCGCGCAGAAGTTCGGCATCGCGCGCGACGGGTTGCTCCGCGTTCGGGCCGGGTTGTCGCACGTGCTGACCGAGGCCATGGGGGAGGGGCACTGCGGGCTGCCGCGGAGCGCGCTGATCGAGGCGGCCGTCGAACTCCTCGGCGTCGACGCCGGCCTCGTCGAAAGCGCGATCCGGGAGGAGGCCGCGGACGGCGTGCTGATCGAGGACACCCTTGCCGGCGAGCCGGCGGTGTTCCTGGGCTGGCTGTTCCACTCCGAGCGCAACATCGCGGAGCGCATCACGGCGCTGGCCGGCGGTCCCCTGCCGTGGGGCGCCATCGATGCCGAGCGGGCGATCCCCTGGGTCGAGGCGAAGGCCGGCATCACGCTCGCCCCCAGCCAAGTGGCCGCCCTGCGGCGAGCCCTGGCCTCGAAGGTGCTGGTGGTCACCGGCGGCCCGGGCGTCGGCAAGACCACGCTGGTCAACAGCATCATCAAGATCCTCGGGGCGAAGGGCGTGCGCCTGCTGCTGGCGGCGCCGACCGGGCGCGCGGCCAAGCGCATGACCGAAGCGACCGGCATCGAGGCGAAGACGCTGCACCGCCTGCTGGAGATCGACAGCCGCACCGGCGGCTTCAAGCGTGGTGGGGACAACCCGCTGGAGGGCGATCTGCTGGTCGTGGACGAAACCTCGATGGTTGATGTCCCGCTCATGTACGCCCTGGTGCGCGCCGTGCCGTCCACCATGGCGCTGCTGCTGGTGGGCGATGTCGACCAGCTTCCCAGCGTCGGGCCGGGGCGGGTGCTGGGCGATCTCATCGACGGCGGCTTGGCGCCGGTGGTGCGGCTGACCGAGGTGTTCCGTCAGGCGGCCACCAGCCGCATCATCACCAACGCGCATCGGATCAACGCCGGCCAGTTGCCCGATGTACCCAAGAAGGGCGACGCCAGCGACTTCTATTGGATCGACGCGCCGTCCCCGCAGGGCGCCGCGCGGGCCGTCATCGACGTTGTTGCCCGGCACCTGCCGCAACGTCTGAAGTGCGATCCGATCCACGATGTTCAGGTGCTCTGCCCGATGAACGCCGGTGCGGTGGGGGCACGCGCGCTGAACGCCGAACTGCAAAAGGCGCTCAACCCGCCGTCGGGGGAGCGGGCCGAGCGCTTCGGCACGGTCTTCGGCGGCGGCGACAAGGTGATGCAGGTCGTCAACAATTATGACAAGGAGGTCTTCAACGGTGACATCGGACGGGTGGACTCCATCGACTTCGAGCGGAGCGAGCTGACGATCTGCTTCGACGAGCGTCTGGTGCTGTACCGGTTCGACGAGTTGGACGAACTCGTCCTGGCCTACGCCACGACGATTCACAAGAGCCAGGGCTCGGAGTACCCGGTCGTCGTCATTCCGTTGGTGTTGCAGCATCGGATCATGCTGCACCGGAACCTGCTGTACACCGGCGTCACGCGCGGCAAGCGTCTGGTCATTTTGGTGGGCGACAAGCGGGCCTGCGCCATGGCCGTTTGGGGAACCCAGACCAAGCCCCGCCACACCAAGCTCAAGGAGTGGGGGATATCGCCGCCGAGAACCGAAAAAGGTCTGGACAGGGGATCGGGAGATCCAATATAAGCCGCCTCCCCGTTGATGCGACAGGCGAGCCGGTGCGGCGCAGCAAAAGTGTTTGCTGCACAACACAAGGTAATGTTCAGTCGTCCAACGGATCTCAGAGCAAAGTTGGAACAGCCAACGTTCGGTAATGAGGTTCTGCCAATCAGGCGGATACTCACTATCCACTCGGCTGCTTTGCATGTTCTGGGATGCAGGCCACAGCTTGGCGGTATCGCCCGGCACGGTCGGCGAAAAAACGGCGCCGGTTCAAATTTCTTCTTGACGGTGCTGCGGTGAGCGACTAGGTTCTGGCCATCGAGACGGGGCGCGCTGCTCCGGCCCGGTTCTCCCAGACAGGAGCGACGATCGAGGGTCCGCCGGTGGCGGGCCGTTTGGTGACGGCGCTTCGTCGCATCCCCTCGGGGGTGCCCGGATCTTTGACAAACGAATACCGAAAAGAGAAGGGATGCGCAGGCGGTCGGCTTTGCGGGTCGGGGTTCTCGGGTTTCAGAGGACACGGCACAATCGCAAGGATCGATCGGAGCGCATCCGACAAGCCAAGCAAGAGACGAACAGAAT
>NZ_JBPXMR010000011.1:0-156175 GCF_053470425.1 Azospirillum terrae
CTTCCTGTTCCTTCAGGATGCCGATGATCTGTTCCTCGCTGAACCGGCTGCGCTTCATAGGTCCGTCTCCGTAGATGGCGGACTCTACCCAAATTTGGAGGAGTTTTCCGGTCGCAGGTCAAGCGTCTGCTTCGGGTCAGGAACTGCCGCTCCTGGGCGGCATCTTCGCGCCAGAAACGGACGCACCTCACGCATATCAATCAACCGGTACAGGGAGAAAGCCGTCCACACGGTTTTGGGCGGAGACGTGCAACCGGCGCCAACCGACGCCAGATGCAAGAGTTTTCGCACGTATTCGCATACCACTTTGCTGAGAACGGAAGGTATAATGAATGACAAAAGCGAATCGCTTTCCAAGGAGCAGTGTGTGTCACCCAAACTGAAATCATACGATAAAAAACGGTCGGCCCAAACGGAGCTCTTCCAGGAGGTCTCGTCAGCCAATATAGAACTTATTTTTACGTATAATTATGATCATATAGACGCATGTTTGTTCGGCGCCAAAGCCGTTTCGTACAAGACCGTCACAGGCAAGATTGAAGTGTTTTTCTTCTCGCAGGGCGCGGGCCGTGTCGAGAACAATGTCCATCATAGAGATGTATTCTCTACTATTTTATAGCTTGAACTCGAGTATCTGGAATTTAAGAGTTACCGAAAATTACTGGAGGTTATCGCAGAACTATACCCCACGAACCCTCCGGAAGTGTACGAAGCCGCTGAGAGGATATTTGCCTTCGCCTCAGGAGACCCAGATCTCGGACGCCGATTCGTAGATGAGGTTGTTAAATGCGGAGCATGGGATGATGCCTTTATCCCACTACTTGAACTCCCGGAACGGCTCGCAAATCTCTCAACTCTGGTTAAGCAGCGGTCAAATCACGAGCTAGAAGCGGATTTAATGTTCGGTTGGATTTTCGCGGCACAGGGCTATCAATTCAGCGCAAGAAAATCCGCATCGGGCTTGATCATAGAAAGCGCCGAAATAGACAGCTCGATAACTAGTTTGCAGAAAAAGCATCCTGATAGCGCAAATCCTGCCCTCTACAAGGAGATGAACGCTAGAGTGCTGTCTAAGATTTCGCCTAGCCTGAGGCGGTTCCGTGATATCGAAATACCGAGTGAATTTAAGGCAAATTGAGCATCCTCTCCATAGCGTCGGGGAATCTTGCTGATTGTCCTCCTTGGGGCGGGATCTGTCGAACCACTGGGAGGATGAATGACGACAAATTGATTGCCGGACGGGTTTCCGGATGAGATCGGCAATGGCAGCTCCTGGCGCGATGCGGAACACCGACCACTATACGCTTTCACCTCACCGGCAGAGAGATACCACGTTGGGCGCGTCCCCGCCCCCATGCAGAAACTGTCCGTAACGATCCGCTACCCACGACCGTCCAATGGACATCGGGTGCGGATTGGCCGCGCCGTCGGACGGAGAAAACGGACAATGTCCCTGACGATGCTGGAGAAGGAACTCGTAGCGGTGGCAGCCTCGGTGGCCGCGGGCTGCCGCCCCTGCACCACCTACCACCTCAAGGAGGTGCGGCGGGCTGGCGCCACCGACGCGGACATCGAGAAGGCGGTGGCCGGCGCCGTCTGCGTGCGCAGCAGCGCCACCGAAGGCATGCGCCGCCATGCCTTGGGCCTGGAGCCCGCGCAGGATGGGTGCGGCTGCGGAACGACGGACGCTCTGGCCGAACTGGTCGCCATCGGCGCCTCGCTGGCCGTCAACTGCACCGCCAACCTCGACAAGCACCTCGCCGCCGCAAAAGCCGTGGGCGTGCCACAGGCGCACCTCGACGAGGTGGCGGCTCTGGCGGCGATGATCCGCAGCAAGGCCATCCACCACGTCGAGACGGCGCTCGGCGCCCCAGGCGGGCATCCCGCGGCCGGCTGCGCGCCCACGGCCGCCCCCGCCGGCTGCTGCTGACCCCACCCATTCCCCACCCGGCCGCGCAACCCGGCCGACGGCGTCCGCACCCGAACGGTGCGGGCGCCGTCCGTGCTGCGCGTGGCCTGCCCACGGAGGCCCCCCATGTCCGACCCCATCCTGCTGGCCCACGCCGAGGCCGGCGTCGCCACCCTGACGCTCAACCGACCCGACGCCTTCAACACCCTGTCCCTCGCCCTGCTGGGCGAACTGGAGAACGCGTTGGCCGCCGTCGCCAATGACCCGGCGGTCCGCGTCGTCGTCCTGGCCGCCAACGGCCGTGCCTTCTGCGCCGGCCACGACGCGAGGGAGCTGCGCGCGCAGGAGGGGCGCGACGCGGTCGCCGCCCTGTTCGCCCAGTGCACGCGCGTGATGACCGCCATCGTGCGGCTGCCGCAGCCGGTGATCGCCAAGGTGCAGGGCGCCGCGGCTGCTGCCGGCTGCCAGCTGGTGGCGAGCTGCGACCTCGCCTGCGCTGCCACGACCGCCCGCTTCGCCACTCCCGGCATCAACCTCGGCCTGTTCTGTTCGACGCCGGGGGTGGCGCTGGCCCGCTCGGTCGGCCGCAAGGCGGCGCTGGAGATGTTGCTGACGGGCGAGCCCATCGACGCCGTCGCGGCCGAGCGCCTCGGGCTGGTCAACCGCGCGGTGCCGCCCGAACAACTGGACGGAGAGGTGGCGGCGGTGGCGGCGCTGCTCGCGTCCAAGTCGCCCTACGCCCTCAAGCTCGGCAAGGCGGCGTTCCACCGCCAAGTGGAGATGGGCCTGGACGACGCCTATGCCCTCGCCGGCGGCGCGATGACGGACAACATGCTGACCGCGGATGCGGCGGAGGGCTTCGACGCGTTCCTCGCCAAGCGCCCGCCCGTGTGGACGGGGCGCTGACGGCCCGGCCGGTCCCGGAGGGCTTTGGCCGTCCGGGACCGGGTGGGCGTCACTGGCAGAACGCTCCCCACCAAGCCATGGCGATGGCAGGCCCTTGGTGGAGCGTCCACGCCAGCGCGAGCACGGCGGCGCCCACGGCCGCCAGGGCCACGCGGACGGTCGTCCTCATGCCGTCGCCCGCGCCGGCGCGCCCGTCCGGATCGGCACGTTGACCACGGCGGCGACAAGGCTGAGGGCGATGGCCAGACCCCAGGCGCCGTCGTAGGAGCCGAGCCGGTCGTAGAGAACCCCGCCCAGCCAGCCGCCCAGGAACGCCCCGAGCTGGTGGGCGAGGAAGACCACGCCGCCCAGCATCGACATGTTGCGCACACCGAAAAGGTCGGAGACCGTTCCTTTGGTCAGCGGCACGGTGGACAGCCAGAACAGGCCCATCACGGCACCGAACGCGTAGGCGCTCCACTGCGTCACCGGGAGGAAGACGAAGGCGGCGATGATCACCGCGCGCGCCAGATACAGCCAGGCGAGCAGCATAGGCTTGCGCCAGCGCCCGCCCCACCGCCCGGCGAGATAGGCGCCGGCAATGTTGAACAGGCCGATCAGCGCCAGCACCGTCGAGCCGACCTCCACGGGAAGCCCCTGATCGTTCAGGAACGCCGGCACGTGCGTGGCGATGAACACCACCTGGAAGCCGCAGACGAAGAAGCCCAAGGACAGCAGCAGGAATCCCCGATGCCGCAGGGCTTCGCGGATCGCCGCGCCGGCCGTCTCACCCGCCGGCGCGGCGCCGACGGACTGTCCCCGTTCCGAGAGCGGGACGGCGAGCGGAACCATGAGGACCGTGGCCGCCGACAGGGCGAGCAGCGCCCCCGGCCAGCCCAGCAGGTCGATGCCGACCAGCGTGCCGGGCAGCATGACGAACTGGCCGAAGGCCGCCCCGCCCATGGCGATGCCGAGCGCCAGACTGCGCCGCTCCGGCGGGACGGCCCGGGACACCGCTCCCAGCACCAGCGGGTAGGTCGTCCCGCTCAGGCCTAGCCCGACCAGGACGCCCGCGCCGAGGACGAAGACGGTGGCTCCCTGCGGCTGCGCCATGACCAACAGGCCCAGCACGTAGAGGACCGTGCCGGCGATGATCACCCGGCCCGCGCCGAAGCGGTCGGCCGCCATCCCGGCGAAGGGCTGCGACACGCCCCAAACCAGATTCTGCAGGGCGATGGCGAAGGCAAAGACCTCGCGGCCCCAACCGCTGTCCATCGACACGGGCTGGAGGAACAGGCCGAAGGCGTGCCGGACGCCCAGCGAGACCGCCAGGATGGCGGAGGCGCAGACGAGCACTGCCAAGGCGCTGTGAGGGCGTCTGGGGCGGGGCATGGGATCTTCCGGGCGGGGAGCGAGCAGGGCTTTCGGGATCGGGACGTCCAGCGGCTCGGCGCTCATGGCGTGCCCCCCGCGCGGGGAGTGCAGGGCACGGCGTCACGGCCCAGGGCGAGGGAGCAGTGCCGCCCCAGCCGCTCGCGCAGGGCCGCCCGCGCCCGGTGCAGCAGCACCCGTGCGTTGCCGTCGGCGATGCCGAGTGCGGCGGCGACCTCAGCGTGGCTGGCGCCGCCGATGTCGTGAAGGGTCAGCACCTCCCGCTGGCGGTCGGGCAACGCCATCAAGTGGTCGGCGATGCAGGCGCCCATCTCGTCCTTCATCAGGGCGAGCACGACGTCTTCGTCCTCCGACGGCATCGACTCCAGCGCGTTCTCCTCGGCGCCAATCTCGCGGCGCGTGGCCGCGCGGCGGAAGTGGTCGCGCAGGACGTTGAGCGCAATGGCCGACAGCCAGGTGAGCGGCTCGGCGCGGCCGGCGAACCCAGCCGGCGAGGCGATGGCGCGCAGGAGCGCCTCCTGCACGACGTCGTCGGCGAGGTCGGCGTTGCCGACGACGCGCACGACGAAGCGGTGCAGAGCCGCCCGGTGCAGGGCGAGGTCGGGGGGTGGCGTTGGGGCTGTCATGCCGTCTGTCCTTCGTTGGTCCGGCGGGCCTGAACGGCACCGCTGTCCGTCAGACGGAATGGCGGGCCGTCCCGTTACACGGTCAGATCAGCCCCAGGGCCTGCAGGACGCATACGGTGGCCAGCGCGGCACATCCCTGGAGCGCTGAACCGACAGTGAGGACCCGCATCGCCGATACGTCATCCTTGCCGGCGAAGGCGTCCTGCCGGACCAGCCAATACAGGCTGTCGTTCGGCGTGATCGACACGAAGGCGCCCGCGCACATGGCCAAGGCCGCGGCTTCGGGCGACACCTGAAGCGACGGCAGCAGGGCGGAGACGATCCCGGTCGTCCCGGCGAACGTCGCCATGGAGGACCCCTTCAGCACCTTGAAGGTCGCCGTGAAGACGAACAGGGCCGGCAGGACGAGCCCGGTCGAGACGAGGGCATCGGCATAACGCGCCACCGGCAAGGTCTCGGCCAGCATCGCACCCAAGGCGCTTGCCGCGCCGATCGTCAGCAGCAACGGCGCGGTGCGCCGCATCCCGCTGTCCAGTGCCTGGGCGCGCTCGTCGCCCGACAGCGGCAGCAAGGAGACCACGGCGGCCATGAGCAGCGCCCCCTTGGGACTCACCAGGAAGCCGGGCAGCGGCGGCAACTCTCCGAAGCGGCCCAGGACGAGCCCCAGGGCCAGCAGCCCGAGGATGGTGGCGAGCGGCGCCAGGACGCGCCCACCCAGCCGGCCGGCGGCGCCCTGGGCACGATCGTCCGCCACCTCGAACCGCCGCGCGAAGAGCAGCCCGACGCCCCAGGCGACGAAGAACACCGGCACCGCCGCGACCGCCAGCCGCACGTCGAACCCGCCGAGCCCGGTCGCCACGATGGCCGGGCCGGCCGGCACCAGGAGCTTGAAGCCCGCGTAGGCGCCGAACAGCATCGACAACTTGCGCGTCCCCGCTACCGACGACAGCGCGGCGTAGGCCGTGTCCGGGCAGGCCATGCCCGCGCCCGCCAGAGGGGCCAGAAGGGTGATAGCGCGCCCCGACCCCGCCTGGACGCGCGAGCGCGACAGGGACGCCGCCAGGACGAAGGCGGGGATCAGGATCAGCGCGTACTCGGCCAGCGAGGCGCCGAAGCCGGCGTCAAGCGCGTGCAGCAGGGGCTTTCCGCCCAGCCCGGCCGCCATGCCCAGGGCCAGGGCGGCCAGCAGCATGACCAGCGGCAGCGGGACGGACAGCAGCGCCCCGATGGTGGCGGGTGACCGGCCTTCTGTGGCGACTTCGCTCATGGACGCGTCCTCGGTGCGGGGATAGGATCTGCCATGAGCTTAGGTGCCCGCGGACCGGCGCCAAAACGACTAAAGGCCACAGTCTTTATGAGTCCAACTCATGCCAAACCCGGCCAGCCGTCGCTTCTGGCAGTGCGTGCGTTCGAGGCGGCGGCCCGGTTGGGCAGTTTCACCCAGGCCGCCGAAGAGCTGCGGCTGACCCAAAGTGCCGTGAGCCGGCACGTCCGCACGCTGGAGGACTGGTTCGCCATCCCGCTGTTCACGCGGCGCGGCCGGCAGGTGGCGTTGACGGAAGCTGGCCGGGGCTATTTCGCCCGCGTCGCCGAGGGGCTGGACTGCATCCGGGCCGCCAACGACGCCATGCTGTCGCGCGGCCGGCGCGAGGATCAGGTGACCCTCTCGCTGCTGCCCTCGGTCGCCGCATTGTGGTTGGCGCCCAGCCTGCCCGACTTTACCGCCCGCCATCCCGGCATCGACCTGCGCATCCACGCCAGCCGGGCTCTCGCCGACCTGCGGCGCGACGGCATCGACCTCGCGATGCGCTATGGGCAGGGCGGATGGCCGGGCATGCAGGCCGAACTCCTCGCCCGCGAGATGCTGACGCCCGTCTGCACGCCGGCCTTCGTCGAACTCCACGGCATCACCGCCGACCCGGCGTCGCTGGCCGGCGTGCCCGTGCTGATGGACGACATCCCCAGCGGCTGGCCGAACTGGCTGGAGGCCGCAGGGCTTGAGGCGCCGCGGATGCGCTTCGGCACGCGCTTCGACGAGGGGGCGAGCCTTTACCGGGCCGCCGCGGCTGGGGTCGGGGTGGCGCTTGGCCGCTCGCTCCTGGTCGAGCGCGACCTCGCCGAGGGGCGCTTGGTGGCGCCCATCCCGATCCGCGTTCCCTCGGCCTGCGCCTACTGGCTGGTGCGCGCTGACGGACAGGTGCAAGGCCGGGCGGCGGCCATCCTGGCGGATTGGTTGCGGGAGCGCATGCGGCTCGCCACCGCCTGCGGGATTTGTTCCCCGACCTGAGAGGCCCACGGCCGCCGGTGGCGTCATCCGGCCTGGGCGACGGGAGGCGGGGCGTCGCCAAACCTTCATATTTCGACGCTTCTAGAAATGTCGATATTGAAGTAAGGTTTGTCGGCCATTCACACGACGCCTGGGACCGCACCCCGCCATGGACAAGAAGGACGCGCTTGCCGCGCTGACGGCCCTGTCACAGGAGACGCGGCTGGATATCTTCCGCCTGCTGGTCCAGGCCGGGCCGGAGGGGCGCCCCGCCGGGGCGATCGCCGAGGCCCTGGGCGTGGCGCCGGCCACGCTCTCCTTTCACCTGTCGAACCTCACGCACGCAGGCCTGATCGTGCAGCGGCGCGAGAGCCGGTCGCTGATCTACTCCGCCGACTTCGACCGCATGAACGCGGTCGTTGGATTCCTGGCGGAGAACTGCTGCGGCCGCGCCACCCCCGCCACCGTGTGCGAGCCGGCCTGCGCACCGGACACCGCCACCTCCCGCTGCGGCTGAAACGGAGACCACAATGACCGCGGACCCCGTCTACAACGTGCTGTTCCTGTGCACGCACAACAGCGCGCGCAGCGTCATGGCCGAATACCTGCTGAACCGGGAGGGCCGGGGCCGTTTCCGCGCCTTCAGCGCGGGCAGCCAGCCGTCCGGGCGCATCAACCCATACGTCCGCGACCTGCTGGAGCGGCTCGGCTTCCCGACCGCCGACCTCCGCTCCAAGACCTGGGACGCGTTCGCCACGCCGGACGCGCCGCGCATGGACTTCGTGTTCACCGTCTGCGACAACGCCGCCGGAGAGGTCTGCCCGATCTGGCCGGGCCAGCCGGTGACGGCCCATTGGGGGTTCCCCGACCCGTCGTCGGCCACCGGCACCGATGCCGAGAAGGCCGCCTTCACCACCGACGTGTTCCGCCAGATCGAGCGCCGCATCCAGGCCTTCGCGAGCCTTCCCATCACCTCGCTCGACCGCCTCGCCCTCAAACGCACGCTGGACGCGATGGGCCAATGACCAGCCTCGGACGGACCCCGGACATGACCGCTGACATCCACGCCGCCCCGGCGGCCCGCCCCGGAATGGGCACCTTCGAGCGTTACCTGAGCGTCTGGGTGGCGCTGTGCATCATCGCCGGCATCGCGCTCGGGCACCTGGTGCCCGGCGTCTTCCGGGCGGTGGCGGCTGCCGAGGTCGCCAAGGTCAACCTGCCGGTGGCCGTGCTGATCTGGCTGATGATCGTGCCGATGCTGCTGAAGATCGACTTCGGCGCCCTGCACGAGGTGACGGAGCACTGGCGCGGCATCGCGGTGACGCTGTTCATCAACTGGGCGGTCAAGCCGTTCTCGATGGCGCTGCTCGGCTGGCTGTTCGTTGCCACGCTGTTCCGCGGCCTGCTGCCCGCCGACCAGATCGACGGCTACATCGCCGGGCTGATCCTGCTGGCCGCCGCACCCTGCACGGCCATGGTGTTCGTCTGGTCGAACCTGTGCGGCGGCGAGCCGAACTACACGCTGAGTCAGGTGGCCCTGAATGACTTGATCATGGTCTTTGCCTTCGCGCCGATCGTCGGCCTGCTGCTGGGCGTCGCCTCCATCACGGTGCCCTGGAACACGCTGCTGTTGTCGGTGGTGCTCTACATCGTCACCCCCGTCATCGCCGCCCAAACCTGGCGCCGCAGCCTGCTCGCCTCGGGCGGTGAGGCCGCACTGAAGCGGACCCTGGACGTGATCCAGCCGATCTCCCTGGTGGCTCTGCTGACGACGTTGGTGCTGCTGTTCGGCTTTCAGGGCCAGCAGATCCTGGCCCAGCCGTTGGTCATCATGGTGCTGGCCGTGCCGATCCTGATCCAGGTCTACTTCAACGCTGGGATGGCCTACTGGCTGTCACGCCGGTTTGGGGTGGCTTGGTGTGTGGCAGCCCCGGCGGCGCTCATCGGGGCATCGAACTTCTTCGAGCTAGCGGTCGCCGCGGCCATCAGCCTGTTCGGGCTCGGGTCGGGCGCCGCGCTGGCCACCGTGGTAGGTGTGCTGGTCGAGGTGCCGGTGATGTTATCGGTGGTGCGCATCGTCAAAGCGACCAAGCCCTGGTACGAAAGCGCCCGCGGGGCCTGACGCCACTCCTGCCGGAACAGAGCGGTCGCGCGAGAGCAGTCAGGGGCCGGGCGGCGGCGCGGCGGAAAGGAGCACAATGGGAGGCACCGGACGGGATGGACCGCAGGCGGCGTCCGATTTTTCGGGCACCGGGAACCGTGTGGCCGGCAGTGGGAGAACGTCATGGCGTACCGACTGCCGCCACTGAATTCGTTGCGCCTGTTCGAGGCGGCGGGGCGGTATCTGAGCTTCAAGCTCGCTGCCAAGGAACTGCACCTCACACCCAGCGCTGTAAGCCACGGCATCCTATCGCTGGAAAGCTGGCTCGGCATCCCGTTGTTCGTGCGCGCTACACGGAGCCTGACGCTGACCGAGGCGGGCGCCATCTATTTGCGCCATGTCCACGAGGTTATCGAGCAACTCGCGATCGTGACCGACTCCCTTCCCGGAAGGCGCCCGAGCGACCGTCTGTCGGTCAGCGTTCCGCCCACCTTCGGGTTGCGCTGGCTGATCCCGAATCTGCCCGCCTTCAACGGCCGGCATCCCGACATCGAGGTGTCCGTCCACACCGGGCACCATCACGTGCAGTTCCCGCGCGACGGCTTTGATCTAGCCATCCGCATGGGGCGGGGCGATTGGCCGGATCTGCACGCCGAATGCTTGGTGATGGAAAATCTCGTCCCGGTCTGCGCGCCCGCACTTGCCGGTTCGTTGCGCACGTCGGAGGACCTCGCCGACGCCACTCTTCTGCACGTGGTGGAAGTGTCCGAGGATTGGGCGGCTTGGACACGGCTCGCCGGGTTGGAAGCTCCGCCGCTGGATCGCGGCATGCGGTTCGACACCGTCCACATGGCACTGGAAAGCGCGGCGCTTGGCTTGGGCGTGGCGATCGGCCGCCTGCCGGTGGTGGCGCAGGACATCGCCGCGGGCCGCCTCGTTCCCGTCCTCGGACCGCCGGTCCGCTGCTCTACGGGTTATTGGCTGGTGACCAGCGCCGACCTGCTGGCACGGCGGGAGGTTGCGGAGTTCCGCAAGTGGATTCACGAATCGGTTGGGCAGGCAGCTGCAGCGACGATTACTGCGCTATCTGAATGAATATAATTCACGCATAGGTGAATTCGTCGCGTTTGTCAGGCGGCGGCTCCTACCGGAAACTCACCACCCTACTTTCCGGAGCACAGGGAGTTCGCCGATGCCGGTCGCTGCGTCCCGCCTCACCCTTCTGATCATCAGCAGCAGCATCGTGCTGGGTATCGCGCTGGGCAGCCGACAGGCCTACGGTGTGCTGATCGGTCCTTACACGGCAATGCACGCGTGGCCGATCGGCGCATTCGCCTTCGTGCTGGCGCTTCAGAACCTGCTGTGGGGGGTGGTCCAGCCCTTCACATCTGCTATCGCCGACGAATGGGGCGCTCACTGGGTCGCCGCCGTCGGCGGACTGCTGCTCGCGCTCGGCCTCGCCACGACGGCGTTCGCCGACAGCCAGTGGGTGATGCTGGTCGGTTCCGGCATCCTGGTGGGTATCGGCCTGAGCGCTACGAGCTTCGCTCTGGTGCTCGGCGTCGTCGGGCGGGCCGCGCCGCCGGAACGGCGCGGGTCGGCAATGGGGCTGGTCGGCATGTTCGGATCCGGCGCCACCATGGCGATGTCGCCGATGGCCGACTTCGTCACCCAGCAGTTCGGCGCCCAGGCCGCTCTACTGGTCCTCGCCGGGCTTGGCTTGGCGATGGTGCCGATGGCGCTGCTGATGCGTGTCGGGGACGGTGGTGCGACCGCCTCGGTGGCCGTCAGCCGGCCCGGCCTGCGCCAGACGGTGAGCGATGCGTGGTGCCACTCGGGTTTCCGTTGGCTGACCCTGGGCTTCTTCGTCTGCGGCTTCCACGTGGCGTTCATCGGCATTCACCTGCCGGGCTACCTGTCGCTCTGCGGCATGCCGGCCGCCCTCGGCGGCATCGCGCTGGCCGTGCTGAGCGGCTTCAACATGCTCGGCAGCTGGGGATGCGGCGTGCTCGCCCAGCGGTACCGTCCGAAACAGGTGCTGAGCCTGCTATATCTGCTGCGCGCCGTGGCGATCATCCTGTTCGTGACGCTGCCCGTGTCGGTCGGATCCACGCTGGTCTTCGCCGCGGTCATGGGCATGATGTGGCTGGGAACCGTGCCGCTGACCAACGCCCTGATCGCGGGCGTTTTCGGCACGCGCTACATGGCCACCCTGTTCGGGATCGTCTTCTTCAGCCACCAGGTCGGTTCGTTCTTCGGCGCCTGGGCGGGAGGCGTTGCCTTCGATTTCACAGGGTCCTACGACGCCGTCTGGCACTTCAGCGCCGCCATCGGCGTGCTGGCCGCGGCGATCCACCTGCCGATCAAGGATGCTCCCTTGGCCGCCTACGCCTCGGCGTGAACGGCTGAACACAACATGAAACCGCGCAGGAGTGAATGATGACGGGCACCCCGACCGAGTGGTGGGCGAAGGGTCTGCTGTTCGAGAACTGCAACTGCCAAATCGTTTGTCCCGGACATTTCCATTTCAGCCAGCTCTGCACGTACGAGCGCTGTATCGGCTACTGGGGCATCAATTTCCGTGAGGGCGACTTCGGTGGTGTGCCGCTGGAGGGGCTGAACGCGATCATCATCTACGACACGCCGCAGCACATGGCATCCGGCAACTGGATCATCACCACTTACGTCGACCACCGCGCCACCCTGGAACAGCAGCGCGCCATCGAACGGATCATCAGCGGCGAGGCCAACGGGCCGTGGAAGATCCTGGCGCAGTTCGTCGCCGAGCGGAAGGAGACGCGGCTGGTGCCCATCGCGTTCAGCGACGAGGGCAAGGTCAAGACCCTGACCGCGGGCACCTTCTTCAAGAGCGCCATCTCCTGGCTCAAGGGCCGCGACCGGGAGAGCGACGTGCGCGTGGTGAATTCCTACAACCAGATTCACAACTCGACCCAGGTCCTGGACATGGGCAGTACCGAGTACACCGAAGCCCCCTACAACCTCGTCACCAAGAACACCCACTCTCTGCATTCACATTTCTCCTGGAGCGGGCAGTTCTGAGGCTGGAAGGGAGCAACGCGATGAGCATGGATATGGCGGTCGCCGTGCCGAAGCGGCGCTCTCTGGTGCTGAAGGCGCTGCTGGCTGCGCTCACAGTGACTGCCTGGGTTTACATAAGCCTGGAGGTTCTGGACGGCGTGAACGCACCGCCGGGGACGGCGGGCGCACACCATCACCACCGCACGGCGCATTGGGGAGCCCTGACGCTCTGGGGGACCATGTCGATGTGGATGGTGATGATGGTCGCCATGATGGTCCCAGTGGTGTTCCCATGGGTTGCAACTCTTGCCCGTCTTGACCGCGGCGCACCGTCAGGCGCCCGTCGTCCGGTGACTGCGGCGGCCTTCCTGGCCGGGTATTTCACGGCATGGCTGGGGTTCTCGATAGGCGCCACGGTGCTGCAATGGTACCTGTCCGTCACCGGGGTGCTGTCGTCGCAGATGATGGAGGACGGATTGGCGCGGGGGGCAGCGTTTATTTTGCTCGGCGCCTACCAGTGGAGCCCGCTGAAGAATTCTTGCCTTACCCACTGCGAATCACCCTTTACCTTCTTCCTGTCCCGCTGGCGCGACGGCCCATGGGGTGCCCTTCTCATGGGGGGGCACCATGGCCTGTATTGCATCGGCTGCTGCTGGCTGGTGATGCTGGGCATGGTCACCGTCGGCGCCATGAGTTTCCCGTGGATGGTCGGCTTCACGCTGTTCATTCTGCTGGAGATGTACGTGGCGGAACTGCGCTGGGTGTCGCGTGCCGCTGGCGCAGTACTGATCCTCGCGGGATTGGCTTCGGTGGCCGTTGCGCTGTGACGATGCTGCGAACCTTCCCGCACCCACTCCTTTACGGCAATGGAATCGAGTTCCGGCCGATCACGGAGGGGGACAACGAGGTTAGCGGGATTGGCTACACTGTAAATCGGCATCGGCTCAGCCCCCGATCAGCGTCCGTTTGACCCCGCCTGGGCTAACGAGTGCCTTTGGAATACAATAGCTTGGCGTGAATGACCCTCTGCCGAGGGAGGGTCATTGGGCCGCGCCGATTCACAGTCAGCTTGTGGCGCAAAGCGGAACACCAGCGGCTCCGGAATCGTCGCTCATCTTTTCGTGACACAGGGCCGCCAGCAACCAGCTGGTGGCCCTGTTCGCTTTTCTGAATGCGAAACCCAGACGTTTCCGCTTAGGTAACGTTACCCATAAAATGAGAACGGGCGGCACCTCGCGGCTCCGCCCGTTCTCATCTTATGTGTCCCAAGTCTCACATTATGGGTCGAACCACACCTGACACGACAGGAAGACGCCTACACGTCCAGGTTCGACACTTTCAGCGCGTTTTCCTGGATGAACTCGCGCCGTGGCTCGACCACGTCGCCCATCAGGGTGGAGAAGACCTCCTCCGCCTGATCGGCGTGGTTGACGCGCACCTGCAACAGCGACCGCTTGGTCGGGTCCAGCGTCGTTTCCCAGAGCTGCTCCGGGTTCATCTCGCCAAGGCCCTTGTAGCGCTGGATGGTCACGCCGCGACGGCCCAGTTCCATCACCACCTCGAACAGCGCCATCGGGCCGGTGACCGCGCGCAGTTCCTTCTGCTTCTCGAAGGCACGGCTCGGCTGCTCGAACGAGCGCTTGAGGTCGGCCGCCATAGCGTCCAGCTTGCGCGCTTCGGCGCTCTTCAGCAGGTCGCCGTCCAGGCGGTGGCGGTGGGTGACGCCGCGACGGCTGCGGATTAGGGTATAGCCCCCCTCCGGCAGCGCCTCTCCACGCCAGCCGCCCTCGGAATCCTGGGCGTTGAGACGGCCGGCAACCAAGCCGGCGACTTCCGCCGCCTTCGCGGCGTCGTTCACCAGCGCCACCGACAGGCCGCCGACGATGGAGGCCTGCTCGATGACCGCCAGATTGCCTGCCTTGCGGGCCAGTGTGTCGATGTGATGGCGGCCCGACCGCGCCTTCTCGACCAGATCGCGCAGCGGATCGCCGTGCAAGATCAAGCCGTCCGGCAGCGTCACCGACAGGTCGCTCAGCGCCGCCTCGATCAGGTATTCCTCGAGCGCCCGGTCGTCCTTCAGGTAGCGTTCCTTGGCGTTGCCGCGCTTGATCCGGTACAGCGGCGGCTGCGCGATGTACAGGTAGCCGCGCTCGATCAGTTCCGGCATCTGGCGGAAGAAGAACGTCAGCAGCAGCGTGCGGATGTGGCTGCCGTCCACGTCCGCATCGGTCATGATGATGATCTTGTGGTAGCGCGTCTTTTCGACGTTGAACTCGTCGCGGCCGATGCCGGTGCCGAGCGCCGCGATCAGCGTGCCGATTTCCGCCGAGCTCAGCATCTTGTCGAAACGCGCGCGCTCCACGTTCAGGATCTTGCCGCGCAGCGGCAGGATCGCCTGGAACTGGCGCGAGCGGCCCTGCTTGGCGGACCCGCCGGCCGAATCGCCCTCGACGATGAACAGCTCCGACGCCGCCGGGTCGCGCTCCTGGCAGTCGGCCAGCTTGCCCGGCAGCGACGCCATGTCCAGCGCACCCTTGCGCCGCGTCAGTTCGCGCGCCTTGCGCGCCGCCTCACGCGCCGCGGCGGCTTCGACCACCTTCTGCACGACGCGCTTGGCGTCGGCCGGGTGTTCCTCGAAATACTGGGCCAGCGCTTCGCCGACGATGGCCTCGACCACCGGCCGGACCTCCGACGAGACCAGCTTGTCCTTGGTCTGGCTGGAGAATTTCGGGTCGGGGACCTTCACCGAGAGGACGCAGGTCAAGCCTTCGCGGGCATCGTCGCCCGACAGGTTGACCTTCTCCTTCTTGGCGATGCCGGACTCGTTGGCATAGTTGTTGATCGCCCGCGTCAGCGCGCCACGGAAGCCGGCGAGGTGCGTGCCGCCGTCCTTCTGCGGGATGTTGTTGGTGAAGCAGAGCGTCGTCTCGTGGTAGCTGTCGTTCCACTGGAGCGCGCATTCCACGGTGACGGTGCCGCCGTGCTCGGTCTGACGCTCGGCCTTGATCGAGATGGCCGGCTTGTGCAACGCCACCTTGGAACGGTCGAGCCAACCGACGAACGCCTCCAGCCCGCCCTCGTAATGAAGGTCGATCACCTTCGGCTCGACGCCGCGGGCGTCAGTCAGCACAAGGCGCACGCCGGAGTTCAGGAAGGCCAGTTCGCGCAGCCGGTGTTCCAGCGTCGCAAGGTCGAATTCGGTGTTGGTGAAGGTTTCCTTGGACGGCAGGAAGGTCACTTCCGTGCCGCTCAGGATCTTGCCGTTTTCCAGCGTCGGAGCCGGGCCGACGTCGGCCAGCGGCGCGTCGGAGGTGCCATGGCGGAAGCGCATGGTCCACTCGCGCCCACCGCGCCAGATGCGCAGGTCGAGCACCTCGGACAGCGCGTTCACCACCGAGACGCCGACGCCGTGCAGGCCGCCCGACACCTTGTAGGAGTTCTGGTTGAACTTGCCGCCGGCGTGCAGCTGGGTCATCACGACCTCGGCGGCGGAGATGCCCTCCTCCGAGTGGATGTCGGTCGGGATGCCGCGGCCGTTGTCGCGCACGGTCACCGAGCCATCGGCGTTCAGCACCACCTGAACGGCGTCGCAGTAGCCGGCCAACGCCTCGTCGATGGCGTTGTCCACGACCTCGTAGACCATGTGGTGCAGGCCCGAGCCGTCGTCGGTGTCGCCGATGTACATGCCGGGGCGTTTGCGAACCGCGTCCAAGCCGCGCAAAACGGTGATCGACTCGGCGCCGTATTCCTCCTGCGGGAGGACGGGTTTCAGTGCTTCTTGTGCCATGGCTCGATTATAACAGAGATCGGTCAAAATATGGTGCTTTGCGGTGTGATTCGCCGCATTTTTTTGTGGTCCTACCCCGGCCTTACGTGCGCGTCTTCCACGCGAAAGCGTCGGGCGTCGTCGCCCAGGGGATCGAAGACGGCGGCGTCGGTGCCGGTCATCCAGGCCTGGCTGCCGAGCGCCAGGATCTCGCCGAACAGCGCCTCGCGGCGGTCGGCGTCGAGGTGCGCGGCCACCTCGTCCAGCAGCAGCAGCGGCGCCGCCCCGCGTTCCGCCGCCAGCAGGCGCGCGTTCGCCAGCACGATGGCGATCAGCAGCGCCTTCTGCTCGCCGGTCGAGCACAGGCCGGCCGGCATGTCCTTGGCGTGGTGGCGCACGGACAGGTCGCTCTTGTGCGGGCCGACCGCGGCGCCGCCGGTCTCGGCGTCGGTGCGGCGGCTGGCGCGCAGGCTGGCGCGCAGGGAATCCTCGGCGGCGAGCGCCGGGCCGTCGTTCAGCCACGCCTCCACCGCGCCCTCCACCGCGAGGTCGGCGCCGGGGAACGGGCCGACGGCGCGGGCGCAGGCCGAGCGCAGGCGCTGCACCACGTCGCGCCGGGCGGCGGCGACGGCGATGCCGGTGGTGACCATCTGGTCCTCCAGCCCCGACAGCCAACCATCGTCGAAGCGGCCGTCGCGCAGCAGCCGGGCGCGTTCGCGCAGCGTGTGCTCGTAGCGCGACAGGCGGCCGGCGTGCGCCGGATCGAAGCCGAAGACGAGGCGGTCGAGGAAGCGGCGCCGGCCGCTGGAGCCCTCCAGGAACAGGCGGTCCATCTGCGGCGTCAGCCAGACGATGGCGACGTGCTCGGCCAGCGCAGTCTGGCCCTTCACCGGATGATCATCGATGCGGACGACGCGGCGATCTCCCTCATGGGCGCCGTCGCGGCCGGTGCCGATGTCGACGCTGCCGCGCGGGGTCCGGACCGTCGCCGCCACCGCCCAGCCGGCATCCGGGGGCGAGCCGATGCGCTCGATTTCGGAGAGCTTGGCGCCGCGCAGGCCGCGGCCGGGGGCGAGGAAGCTGATGGCCTCCAGCAGATTGGTCTTGCCGGCGCCGTTGGGGCCGATGAGGGCGACGGGGCGGCGGTCCGGCTCCAGGCGCGCGTGCTCGTAGCCGCGGAACCGCGTCAACGTCAGACGCGTGACCGCCAAGGCTTCAGCCGCCGGCACTTCCTGAACCCGTCTTGCTTCGAGCACTGATCCGTTCCGTGAGAGGGACAGCGGCCTGCCCCTCTCTCAGGGTCAGACGCGCATCGGCATCAGCACGTACAGCGCGGTGCTGTCGGCGACGTCGCGGATGATGGTGGGCGACGCCGCGTCCGCCATCGTGAAGCGGGCACCCTCGCCCTCGATTTGTTGAGTGATGTCCAACAGATAGCGGGAGTTGAAGCCGATTTCCAGGGGGGTGTCCTGGTAATTGGCCTCCAGTTCCTCGGTGGCGCTGCCGGCTTCCGGGCTGGTCGCCGACAGGGTCAGCGTGCCGCGGCTGACGGCCATCTTCACCGCCCGGCTCTTCTCGGTCGAGATGGTGGCGACACGGTCCACCGCGGCGGCGAACAGGCGGGCGTCCACCTCCATCACCTTGTCGTTGCCGGTGGGGATGACGCGCTCGTAGTCCGGGAAGGTGCCGTCGATCAGCTTGGAGGTGACGATGATCTGGTCGAAGGCGAAGCGGATCTTGTTCTCCGACAGCGAGATCTCGATGCGGTCGCCCGCCTCGTCGATCAGCTTGCGGATCTCCATCACGGTCTTGCGCGGCACGATAACGCCGGGGATGCCCGAAGCGCCGTCCGGCAGCGGCATCTCGACCCGCGCCAGCCGGTGGCCGTCGGTGGCGACGGCGCGCAGCACCGGCAGGTCGCCGGTGGCGGCGGCCGTGCGGGCGGCGTGCACGTAGATGCCGTTCAGGTAATAGCGCGTCTCCTCGGTGGAGATGGCGAAGCGCGTGCGGTCGACCAGCGCGCGCAGGTCGGCGGCCGCCAGCGCGAAGCTGTGCTTCAGGTCGCCGCCGGAGAGCTGCGGGAAGTCCTCGACCGGCAGGCAGGACAGCTTGAACTGCGAGCGGCCGGAACGCAGCGTCAGGATCGCCCCGTCGCCGGACACGTCCAGTTCCACCTGGCTGCCGTCCGGCAGCTTGCGCACTATGTCATAGAGCGTGTGCGCCGGGGCGGTGGTGCCGCCGGGCCGGGTGACGGAGGCCGGGACGGTCTCCACCATCTCCAGATCCATGTCGGTGGCGGCCAGCGACAATTCGCCGTCCCTGGCCTTCAACAGCACGTTGGAGAGGATCGGAATGGTGTTGCGGCGTTCCACCACGCTCTGCACGTGACCGAGGGACCGGAGCAGGGCGGCGCGTTCGATGATGATGTTCATGCGGATCGTCTGTCTTGCGCGGGTCGAGAGATGGCGGATTGCCGGTGGCGAGACCGCACACCGGCCGTAAGATTCGGCCCGCAGCGGGCGCGCATGATACCACAACGCGCCGTGCGTCGAACCAAATTCGTCGCGAAAGGGGTGGTTCCGGCCTCGAACCTCATGCCATCCGCGCTTCGTACAGCCGCAGCAGCCCCACGAGATCGGCGCTCTGCCAGTGGCGGGAGCGGCCAAGCTCGACGCGGATGGCGTTGATCAGGCAATCGATAACGAACTGCGCCTCCGGCGCGATCTCCGCCTCGCCCTCCAGGTAATGGCGCACCACGCGTTGCAGGCCCTGGCTGACGGCACTGACCCACGGCGCCACGTCGGCGCCGAGCGCCCCCAGCAGCCGGTTGATGCGGACGATGTGTTGCATGCGCGCGGGCAAGGTCTCGTCGTCGTCCTCGGCCTTGGTGGCCTGGATGAAGGCGATGCCGGCGTCCTCGACGATGCGGGCCCTGGTCGTCGCGATCTCCGGGCTGGCGTAGCCGATGCCGCTCAGCGTGGCGCCCCAGGCCCAGACGAATTCCAGCAGCCACACCACGTCGTCGTGGTCGGGCGCCGGGGCATTGCGGGCCGCCGCCGCCGCGTGCGTGCGCTCGATCACCACCGGCAGCACCGTGACGACCAGCAGGCGCGTCACTTCGTTCAGCAGCGCGCGGACGCGCGGGCCGAGCAGCCGGGTCGCCATCAGGCCGCCGGCGCTCATGGCGGTCAGCGACTGCTCGAAGCGCCGGCTCGCCTCGTTCAATGTCTCGCGCACCGGACGCGACAGGGACAGCGCGTTCCCGTCGTTGACCGACATCTCGCCGAACACCGCGCGGACCAGATCGTTGATGGCGGCGCAGCAGGCGGAGAAATGGCCGAACACCGCCTGATGCAGCGGGTGGCTGTCGCTGACCGCCGGGCCGCCGTACTCGCGCACATAGCGCACCACCACGTCGTAGCGGCGCTTGACGTTGAGGGTCAGCAACGGCGGCAGCCAGACCACCGGGTCTTCGACGTTGCGGTCCGGGCAGGCCATGTGCATGCGGCGCATGAAGCCGACGACGATGGCCGCCTGCCCGTCCACCTCCGCCGCCGCGATGTCGCCGGAGGACGGCGTGTCGGACAGGTCCTGGCGCATCTGCTCCATGAGCGGCAGCACCGCCTCATTCTCCTCCAGCACCGAGCGGACGAAGGCGAGTTGCGTCACGTCGATCGGCGCCTTGTGGGTCAGGTGCGGGCTGCGCTGGCGGGCGTCGCGCAACGCCTCGCGGTTGGCGACGATCAGGAACTCCTCGGCGGTGCGGCGGGTCTTCAGCGCCTGTGTCAGGAAGCGCACCGCCTCGTCGCGCATCAGCGAGCGCATGACCATGGCGTCCTCCGACACCAGCACGCGGTCGAGCAGTTCCTCCTGCGACATCGCGTCCAGGCGTTCCTGCACCCGCATGGCGGTTTCCGGGAAGGCGAAGCGCGTCAGCGCGTGCCACATGCCGCCCATGTCCACCCGCTGAAGCAGGCCGGGAATGGGATCGCGGGCGCGGTAGAGGATGTGGTCGTCGATCAGCAGCGGCTCGAACAGGCCGGTGAACAGGCGCCGGGCCTTGAATGGGCGCAGCTTGTTGAACTGCTCCACCAGCGCGTCGCGCAGGGCCTGCGCGCGGGTGCCGTTCTGCGCGTTGGTGCTGTCGATCTCATCGATGACGGCGCGCAACGCGTATTTGGGCACGCGATTGACCAGTTCGTCCACCTGCTTGCGCAGATGGGCATCCTGGGGCTTTCCCTCGCCGTCTTGGGGCCGTTTGGTCATCCGCTCCTGTCGGTCGTCGCGTGGCATCGCGGCTGGCCTGTCACCTTATTATCGAACCTGATTATTATTCGTTCGTTACCAGAGCAAGCCCACGAGACGTTTGGTCGCAAATCGGTGGTGATACACAGTAATAATCATACCGTGTTGTGTCGAGAACGCCACAGGTGCATATATTGAGCGGGCTTTTGCGCACCCGATAACTTAGTTTGCGAACCATTGTGCAGTGCACATTTGAGGCGGCCTATGACCAAAGCAGAGCTGGGGTGGGACGACTCGTACAGTCTCGGCCTCCCGGAGATCGATGCCGAGCACCGGAAGCTCGACGCCGTGTACAACACGATTCGCGCTTCGCTGGAAGGCGGGGACGGCGTGGTGGACCTGCAGACGCTGTGCGGGGAGCTGCTGGCCTTCACGCGCGAGCACTTCGCGCGCGAGGAGGAGATGATGGCCGCCCACGCCTACCCGGACCTGGAGGCGCACCGCAAACTGCACCGAACGTTCCTCCAGCAGATCGAGGACATCTGGACCTTCGTCCGCACCGGCGGCGAGCCGGACGACTATCTCGGCCGCTTCCTGGTGCTGAGCTTCATCGGCCGGTGGTTGAAGATGCACACCATGGTCGTGGACCGGCGGTTCGGCGAATGGCTGGCCCTGCACGTCCGCAAGGAACTGCCGGAAGGGGTGGAGTGATGCCTCACCCTGCCTCCGCTTGCGCCTCCACCTGCGCCTTCAGGCCCTCGCGGTAGCTCGGGTACTTCAGCGCGTAGCCGAGCTTGCTCTTGATGCGCTCGTTCTTCACACGCCGGTTGTCGGCCCAGAAGCTCTTGGCCATCTCCGACAGCTCGGCCGCCTCGTACGGCACCAGCGGCGGCGGCTCGACGCCCAGCAGTTCGGCGGCGTAACAGATGACCTCCTGCGGCTCGGCCGGTTCGTCGTCGCAGACGTTGTAGACGGCGCCGGGGTTCATCGTCGCCATGGAAGCGCGCAGCGCACCGGCGATGTCTTCCACATGGATGCGGCCGAACAGGTGACCGGGCTTGTCGATTCGCTTGGCCTCGCCGGCGCGCACCTGATCGACGGCGCTGCGGCCGGGGCCGTAGATGCCCGGCAGGCGGAAAATGTGCAGCGGCGCGCCGTACTGGCGGTAAAGGGCGAGCCAGCCCTTCTCCGCCTCGACCCGGCGCTTGGCGCGCTCGCTGGTCGGGCGCAGCCAGGACGCCTCGCTCACCCACTCGCCCTTGCTGTCGCCGTAGACGCCGGTGGTGGAGAGATAGCCGACCCACTCCAGGCTGACCAGGCCGGCGATGTCCGCGGCGTGCACGGCGTGGACCGGGTCGCCCTTCTTGTCGGGCGGGACGCTGAGCAGCAGGTGCGTGGTGCCCTTCAGCGCCGCCTTGGCGTCGGGCAGCGGGTGCTCGCGGTCGAAGACGAACGCCTCGTAGCCCAGCGCCTCCAGCTCGGCACGCTTTTCCGCGCTCTGGCAGGTGCCGGCGATCCGCCAGCCCTCGGCCGCCAGTTGCTTGGCGAGCACGCCGGCTGTGTAGCCCAGGCCGAAGACGAACAGGCGGGGAGCGGCGGTCATGCGGGGCCTCTTGGCAGGCACCTCTTGATTGTCGGGTGCGCGATGACCGAGTGTAGAGCCACCATGATCCGACGCAAACATTTCCCTTGGGCTTTCAGCCCCTTCGTCGCCCTGCCGCTTCTGCTGGCCGGCCCGGCGCTCGCCGCCGCCCCGGACAGCGAAGAGCTGAAGGCGTGCCTGACGCTGGCCGAGGCGCAGCCCGACGCCGCCCTGGAGCGCGCCAAGGGCTGGGAGGACAAGGGCGGCGGCAACCCGGCCAAGCTCTGCTCCGCGCTGGCGCTGTTCCACCGCGGCGACTTCGCCGAGGCCGGGCGGCGGTTGGAGGACTTGGCCACGACGCTCGGGCATGAGGACAAGCGGGCCGGCGCCTCGCTCCTCGGGCGGGCCGGCTGGGCGTGGCTGCGGGCCGGCGACAACGCGCGGGCCGAGCGGCTGTACAGCGCCGCCCTGGAATACCAGCCCGGCGACGCCGATCTGCTGGTCGACCGCGCCATCGCGCGGGCGGAGGGCGAGCGCTTCTGGGACGCCATCGACGATTTGAACGCGGTGCTCGCCAAGGACCCGAAGCGGGCGGACGCCTGGATCTACCGCGCCGCCGCCCACAAGGCGCTGAGCAACAACCGCCAGGCGCTGGCCGACGTGGCGCAGGCGCTGGAACTGAAGCCCGGCGACCCCGAGGCGCTTCTGCTGCGCGGCAACCTCAAGGCGCTGATCGGCGATGGCAAGGGCGCCAGCGACGACTGGAAGCTGGTGGTGCGCGTCGCCCCGGACTCAAGCCCGGCCCGCGTGGCGCGCAGCAACCTGGAGGGCATAGAGCGCTCCGGCGGCGCTCCGAAGAGCGCGCCGGCCCCGGCGCCGAAACCTTAGATACAGTTTTCCGACCGCCCTGAAGCCCCTCCCCCCTCGCGGGGGAGGGGTTGGGGAGAGGGGAATAGCCGCCGGCAGGCGGCGGACGAGTCTTTATCTTCCGGCCATCCGGCCGTAACCACCCTCTCCCCAACCCCTCTCCCGTCAAGGGAGAGGGGCTTCACGAGGGAACGCAAACAGTCTTAGACCGCTCAAGCGGCCCGGCGCCGGCCGCTGAGCAGGTGCCAGAGCACCGCCGCCGGAATGCCCACGATGGCGAGCGCGCTCAGGCCCATCGCGAACGCCGCGCTCCAGGCGAAAACGTAGGCAAGCGCGCCGGTGACACCGCTGGCCTGCGCGATCAGCGAGACGAAGAAGTCGCTGGACAGCGGCAGCACGCACAGCAGCGTGTAGGCGATGAACGCCAGGGTGACCTTGGAAGGGCCGGCCGGCAGGCCGGCGTCGCTCATGTCATAGGTGTTGACGGTCATGGAAACTCCCGAGGATGCACATCTTTCTTTTGCCCCCTTGTCTCAGGGCACTTGAACAAAATCAAGAACACCCCTTGATCGAAGTCAAGGCAAATTGACGCGGCCCGTGCAGCGAGGCGTCAGCGGCACAGATGTGGAAGTGGTGTCGGAGTCCCGGCGCGGCAAGCGCCCGCCCGCGGCTTGTGACCGTCAGAAATCCAGATCGGCGTAGTGCCGGGGCGGCGGGACGCCGGGGACGGTGTCGGCCAGGAGTTGGCGGAAGCTCGGCCGCGACTTGATGCGGGCGTACCAGTCCTTGGCCTCCGGGCACTCGTCCCAGGGCACGTCGCCGATGTAGTCGACGCAGCTCAGCGCCGCCGCCGCCGCCAGATCGGCCAGCGAGAAGCTGCCCCCGGCCAGCCACGCCCGCCGCTCGGCCAGGAAGGCGATGTAGTCCAGATGGTAGTGGATGTTGGCGAGGCCGGCGCGGATCGCCGGGGCGTAGGGCTGGCCCTGGCCGGAGATGCGCTTCACCAGCTTCTCGCCGACGAGGTTCTCGATCACCTCGCGGTCGAACTTGCGCAGGAACCACGCGGAGATCCGCCGCACCTCGGCGCGGCCCGCCACTTCCAGCGGCAGCAGCGGCACGGCCGGATAGGCTTCCTCCAGGTACTCGATGAGGGACCAGCCATCGGCGATCACCGTGCCGTCGTCCTCGACAAGCACCGGCACCTCCCCGGCGGGGTTCAGCGCCAGGAAGTCGGTGCGCCGCTCCCACGGCTTCTCGTGGACGACGTCGAACTCCAGGCCCTTTTCGGCCAGAGCCAGACGCGCCAGACGCGACAGGGGGGAGAGGGGGTGATGGTACAGGGTCCGCATGCCGGGCTGGACTGTAGCGCAAGCTTACCGATGAAAACAGCCTGCTTTCGGGGGATTCAGTCGGCCTTGCGATAGAGGACGTGCGCCTCGCGGTCGTCGCTGGCGCCGGGCACGGGAATCCAGCCATTGTGCTCGTAAAAGGCGCGGGCGGCGGCGTTGCGGGCGGCGCAGGTGAGCTGGGCGCTGCCGCGCAGCTCGCGCAACGCCTCGCGCAGCAGCATTGTGCCGATGCCGCGCTGCTGCCAGACGGGGTCGACGAAAAGCGTGTGGATGAAGCGCTCGGGCAGGTCGATGGAGACGAAACCGACCACCTCGTCGTCCACCTCGGCGACGAGCACCAGTTCGTCCTCGACGCAGTCGTAATAGTCGTCCAGGCCGAAGCGGTCGGCCGGCTGCCAGGGGAAGGCCTTGCGCCGGGCATCCAGGAAAATGTGGGCACACCGCGAGCCATCCGTCACGGTGGCGCGCCGCATCACGATCCGCAGGCCCTTAGCGAACGGCATACCCCCGCTCCTTTCGTAGCGACTCGCGATCAAATTGCCCTATCAACCGTTCTGAATCGATATTATTCCGCATCCCCCCGCGTGAACAGGGCACCTGGGACATAGGCCGAATCGAAAACGGCGGCCCCGAGTAAACGGGACCGCCGTTTTGATTGCCTCGATCGTTGGCGGATTACTCCGCCGGGATCGCCTGCGGCATGGAGGTGACGGGCACCTCCAGGCGGCTCAGCATCTCCTTCGGCACGATCTGCCAGAACTTGGGAGCCACGCGCTCCCAGTCGTTCAGCAGCTGGGCGGCGAAGCGGCTCTGCGTCTCCTCGACGTGCTCCTCAATAAGGCGCTTGAGCTGGTCTTCGTAGTGCGCCACCTCGACGCGCTGGAAGATGATGCTCTCGTCGTTGACACACAGCGGGAAGCTGCCGTCCTCGTCGTAGATGTAGGCCATGCCGCCGGTCATGCCGGCGCCGAAGTTGTCGCCGACCTTGCCGAGGATCACCGCCACACCACCGGTCATGTACTCGCAGCCGTTGGAGCCGCAGCCCTCGACCACCACGCTGGCGCCCGAGTTGCGCACCGCGAACCGCTCGCCGGCCTGACCCGCGGCGAACAGCTTGCCGGCCGTCGCACCGTAGAGGACCGTGTTGCCGATGATCGTGTTCTTGTTGCTCTCCAGCGGCGAGGAGGTGGTCGGACGCACGACGATGGTGCCGCCCGACAGGCCCTTGCCGACGTAGTCGTTGGCGTCGCCCATCACCTCCAGCTTGATGCCCTGCACCGCGAAGGCGCCCAGCGACTGGCCGGCAGTGCCGCGCAGGCGGACCGTGATGTGGCCGGGCTGGAGCCCGAACATGCCGAACTTGCGGGTGATCATCGACGACAGCCGCGTGCCGATGGCGCGCTGCGTGTTCCGCGCGTTGTAGGCGAGCTGCATCTTCTCGCCCTCTTCGAACAGCGGGCGGGCGTCGGCGACGATGCGGGCGTCCAGCGTATCCGGCACCTCGTTGCGGCCCTGCATGGTGCAGTAGCGCGCGTTCTCGCCCGGATCGACCTGCGCCAGCAGCGGGTTGAGGTCGAGGTCGTCGAGGTGCGCGGCGCCGCGGCTGACCTGATGCAGCAGGTCGGTGCGGCCGATCACCTCGTTGAGCGAGCGGAAGCCCAGCGAACCGAGGATCTCGCGCACCTCTTCCGCCAGGAAGGTGAAGAGGTTGACGACCTTCTCCGGCGTGCCGGTGAACTTCTCGCGCAGGGCGGGGTCCTGCACGCACACGCCCACCGGGCAGGTGTTCGAGTGGCACTGGCGGACCATGATGCAGCCCATGGCGATCAGCGACGCCGTGCCGATGCCGAACTCTTCCGCACCCAGCATGGCGGCAATGACGATGTCGCGGCCGGTCTTCAGGCCGCCGTCGGTGCGGAGCCGCACGCGGTGGCGCAGCTTGTTCAGCGTCAGGACCTGATGCACCTCCGACAGGCCCATCTCCCACGGAGCGCCCGCGAACTTGATGGAGGTCTGCGGCGAGGCGCCGGTGCCGCCGGAGTGGCCGGAGATCAGGATGACGTCGGCGTTGGCCTTCGCCACGCCGGCCGCGATGGTGCCGATGCCCGAGCGGCTGACCAGCTTCACCGTGACCTTGGCCTCGGGGTTGATCTGCTTCAGGTCGTAGATGAGCTGCGCCAGATCCTCGATCGAGTAGATGTCGTGGTGCGGCGGCGGGCTGATGAGCATCACGCCCGGCGTGGCGTGCCGCAGCTTGGCGATCATCTCCGTCACCTTGAAGCCGGGCAGCTGGCCGCCCTCGCCGGGCTTGGCGCCCTGGGCGACCTTGATCTCCAGCTCACGGCACTGGTTGAGGTACTCCGCGGTGACGCCGAAGCGGCCGGAGGCCACCTGCTTGATGGCCGAGTTCCAGTTGTCGCCGTTCTTGTCCGGGCGGAAGCGCGCCGGGTCCTCGCCGCCCTCGCCCGAGTCGGACTTGGCGCCGATGCGGTTCATGGCGACGTTCAGCGTGCCGTGCGCCTCGGGGCTCAGCGCGCCCAGCGACATGCCCGGCGTGATGAAGCGCTTGCGGATGGCGGTGATCGACTCGACCTCGTCCACCGACACCGCCGGCTTCAGCTTGCGGAACGCCAGCAGGTCGCGCAGCTGCATCGGCGGCCGCTTGTGGACCATCTCCGAGTACTTCTTGAAGGTCGAGTAGCTGTCGTCCTGCACCGCCTGCTGGAGCGTGTGGATGACCCCACCCTCCCAGCCGTGCCGGTCGCCCGACTTGCGGAAGCGGTAGAAGCCGCCGACCGGCAGCGCCAGCGCGTCCTCGCCGTAGGCGATGGCGTGGTGCTCCAGCACCTTCTTCTGGATGCCGGTCAGGCCGATGCCGGAAATGCGGCTGACCATGGCCGGGAAGTGCTCGGCGATCAGGGCGCGGGACAGGCCGATGGCTTCGAAGTTGCAGCCGCCGCGGTACGAGCTGATGATCGAGATGCCCATCTTGGACATGATCTTCAGCAGGCCCTCGTCGATGGCCTTCTTGAAGCGGACGAGGCAGGTCTCCAGCGCGATGTCGCCGAACAGACCGCGGCGGTGGCGGTCGGCGATGCCTTCCTGGGCGAGGTAGGCGTTCACCGTCGTCGCACCGACGCCGATCAGGACCGCGAAGTAGTGCGTGTCGATGCACTCGGCCGAGCGGACGTTCAGCGAGGTGAAGGTGCGCAGGTTCATGCGCACGAGGTGCGTGTGCACCGCGCCGGTGGCAAGGATCATCGGGATGGCGGCGCGCTTGGCGTCCATCGCCTCGTCGGTGAGGATGACGTGGTTGGCGCCGCCGCGCACGGCGTCCTCCGCCTCCTGGCGGATGCGCTTCAGCGCGTCCTTCAGGGCGTCCGGGCCGCCGTTCACGTCGAACGTCGCGTCGATCTCCGCCGCGGTGTCGGCCATGTAGGCGCGCATGGCGCGGAACTCGGCCGTCGTCAGGACGGGGGATTCGAGCTGGAGCAGACGCGTCTGCGCCTCGTCCTCTTCAAGAATGTTGCCGAGGTTGCCCAGGCGCGTCTTCAGGCTCATCACCCGGCGCTCGCGCAAGCTGTCGATGGGCGGGTTGGTGACCTGGGAGAAGTTCTGGCGGAAGAAGTGGTGCAGGCCGCGGTACCGCTCCGACAGCACGGCGATGGGGCTGTCGTCGCCCATCGAGCCGATGGCCTCCTTGGAGTCCTCAACCATGGGATGGAGGATCAGCTCCAGATCTTCCATGGTGATGCCGAAGGCCATCTGGCGCTGGCGCAGCGCCGCCTTGTCGAGATCGGCCGGCTCACCCTGCTGCGAGGCCTTCTTGACCAGCTCGTCGAGATGCGTGATGTGCTTGACCCAGTTGCCCCACGGCTTCTGGGCGGCCAGCAGATCCTTGATGCCGTTGTCGTTGTAGAGCTTGCCGGTGCCGAGATCGACGGCGATCATCTGCCCCGGACCGAGGCGGCCCTTCTCGATGACCTGTTGCTCGTCGATCTTCACCATGCCCGTCTCCGAGCCGGCGATGATCAGGCCATCGGTGGTGATGGTGTAGCGCATCGGGCGCAGGCCATTGCGGTCCATGCCGCCGACCACCCAGCGCCCGTCCGTCATGGCGAGCGCCGCCGGGCCGTCCCACGGCTCCATGACCGAGTTGCAGTAGCCGATCAGCGCCTTGTGCGACTCCGGCGTGGTCTGCGAGCTGGTCAGCGCTTGCGGCACCAGCATCATCTTGACCATCGGGGCCGAGCGGCCGGCGCGCACCAGCACCTCGAACACGGTGTCGAGCGCACCGGAATCCGACAGGCCGACGCCGATGACCGGCTTGATGTCGGCCATGTGGGCGCCGAACACCGGATGCTCCATCCGCGTCTCGTGCGCCTTCATCCAGTTGACGTTGCCCTTCAGCGTGTTGATCTCGCCGTTGTGGGCGAGCATGCGGAACGGCTGCGCCAGCGGCCAGGTCGGGAAGGTGTTGGTCGAATAGCGCTGGTGGTAGATGGCGAAGTTCGACTCGAAGCGCTCGTCCGTCAGGTCGGGATAGAAGGTCGAGAGCTGCTCGGCGAGGAACATGCCCTTGTAGATCAGCGAGCGCGCCGACAGCGTGCAGATGTAGAAGTCGTTGATCTGCTCGCCCCGCACCGCCTTTTCGATGCGGCGGCGGATGACGTAGAGGTCCAGCTCGAACTGCTCGTCCGAGACGCCCTTGGAGTTGCCGACGATGATCTGCTCGATCTCCGGCCGGGTGGCGTTGGCCTTTTCGCCGATGATGTCGACGTTGATCGGCACCTGACGCCAGCCATAGATGTAGTAGCCGAAGTTCAGGATCTCGGTCTCGACGATGCAGCGGCAGGCCTCCTGCGCGTCGAGGCTGACGCGCGGCAGGAAGACCATGCCGACCGCGAGGTTGTTCTCCGGCGGGGTGTGGCCGATGATGCGGACGTGGTCCTTGAAGAACTTCTGCGGCACCTGGACGTGGATGCCGGCGCCGTCGCCGGTCTTGCCGTCGGCATCGACGGCGCCGCGGTGCCAGACCGCCTTCAGGGCCTCGATGCCTTTCTCGACCACCGAACGGCGGGGCTTGCCGTCGATCGCGGCGATGAAGCCGACGCCGCAGGCGTCGTGCTCCTCGACGATGTCGGCAAGGTCGGCAGCGGTCAGCCGATCCACGTTGGCGCGGTACTCGGCAACGAACTGCTCACCCTGGTTCAGCATCTCGGTCATCGGTGGACCCTTTCAGTCTTAAAGTCGCGGGGCCATCGGCCCCGGATGTCGTAGGTTGGGCCAAGCGCAACGCGGCCCAACACCGTTTCCATGGCAAGGTGTGTTGGGCCGGTTGGCCCAACCTACGCGTTATTCCGCCGCGTCGGCGTAGGCCACAGCCTTCGCCTTGCAGTAGGCGTGCATGGAGTCCGCGGCGTCGCGGCCGTCGCGGATCGCCCACACCACCAGGGACGCACCGCGGACGATGTCGCCGGCGCCAAACACGCCGTCGATGCTCGTCATCTTGGTGCGCGGGTCGGCGGTCACCGTGCCCCAGCGGGTCACCTTCAGGCCCGGCTCGTCGAACAGGTCCGGCAGGTTCTCCGGGTCGAAGCCCAGCGCCTTGATCACCAGATCGGCGTCGATGGTGAACTCTGAGCCTTCGATGACCTGCGGGGTCTGGCGGCCGGTGGCGTCGGCCACACCCAGGTGGATGCGCACGGCGCGGACACCCTTGACCACGCCATCACCGACAAACGCCTCGGGCGCTGCCTGCCAGATGAACTCGACGCCCTCTTCCTCGGCGTGCGCGACCTCGCGCTGCGAGCCGGGCATGTTCTTGCGGTCGCGGCGGTACAGGCACTTCACCGAATTGGCGCCCTGGCGGATGGCGGTGCGCACGCAGTCCATGGCGGTGTCGCCGCCGCCGATGACCACGACGTTCTTACCCTTGGCATTGAGCGAACCGTCGTCGTAGGCCGGCACCGAATCGCCCAGGTCCTTGCGGTTGGAGGTCGTCAGGTACTCCAGCGCCGGCACGATGTTGCCCAGGCTGGCACCCGGCGCATCGAGGTCGCGCGCCTTGTAGACGCCGGTGGCGATCAGCACGGCGGCGTGCTTGCGGCGCAAATCGGCCATGGTGGCGTCGCGGCCGACCTCGAAGTTGGCGTGGAACACCACGCCGGCATCGGCCAGCAGCTGCACGCGGCGCTGCACCACGTCCTTCTCCAGCTTGAAGCCGGGGATGCCGTAGACCAGCAGGCCGCCCATGCGGTCGTAGCGGTCGTAGACGTGCACCTCGTAGCCCTTGGCGCGCAGTTCCTCGGCGGCGGCGAGGCCGGCCGGACCGGCGCCGATGATGCCGACCGACACGTCCAGCTCACGCGACGGCGTGCGCGGCTTGACCCAGCCCTGCTCCCAGGCGGTGTCGTTGATGTAGCGCTCGACCGAGCCGATGGTCACCGCGCCGTGGGTCGACTGCTCGATGACGCAGTTGCCCTCGCACAGCCGGTCCTGCGGGCAGATGCGGCCGCAGATCTCCGGCAGGTTGTTGGTGGCCTGGGACGCCTCGTACGCCTCCTCCAGCCGGCCCTCGGCGGTCAGCTTCAGCCAGTCGGGGATGTTGTTGGAGACCGGGCAATGCACCTGGCAGAACGGAACGCCGCACTGTGAGCAGCGGTTGGCCTGCTCGTTGGCGCGCTGGTCGGTGAAGCGGGCGTAGATCTCGCGGAAGTCCTGGCGGCGCTCGGCGGCGGTGCGCTTGTCGGGCATGCGCTGTGCCGTGTGCACAAAGCCCAACATCTTCTGCTTCGCCATGACCCCTGCTCCTCGCGCTCGATCGGCGGCAGGGCCCCATGGGGGTGGCGCTGCCGCGGTGGAAATCATCGACCGCGGACAGCGCGGTCGTCTCGTCATATACCGTATGAAGACAGGACTCGCGAGCAAAAAATCGCCGATAGGTCATGCAAGCTGCCATATTTGTGGCATAACGATTCCACCCACCGGATTTCCGGAATCACGCTCGCGAAGGAGAAAGAAAATTAGTCCCAAACCGGACCTATAGCCTTCTTTGGGGTACCGAACCATCCCCATCGCCATCCGGAAAGCGCCCTGCTATAAGCCAACAGACGCCTGTGCACCGCACCATAGACGCGCACACGGGCACCCCATCTTGTGACCCCATCGAGCGCCAAAGCCCATGTTGCATGAATATTTGGATGCCACGATCCTCGGCCTCGTCGAAGGGCTGACCGAGTTCCTGCCCGTCTCCTCGACGGGACACCTGATCCTGTTCGACGATCTGCTGGGCTTCGAGGGCCCACCCGGCAAGGTGTTCGAGGTGGTGGTGCAGTTGGGCGCCATCCTGGCGATCGTCGTCCTGTATTTCAGCCGGCTCTGGAACGTGCTGATCGGGTTGAGGGACGATCCGCGCTCCTGGCGCTTCACCATCGCGGTGCTGCTGGCCTTTCTGCCGGCCGCGGTGCTGGGCGCCCTGCTGCACGGTTACATCAAGGCGGTGTTGTTCAACTCCACCGTGGTCAGCGTCGCGCTGATTGTCGGCGGCATTGCCATCCTATTGGTCGAGCGCTTCCTGCCGACGCCCCGCTACCATGAGGTGGAGCGCTTCACCGCTCCACTGGCGCTGAAGATCGGCTTCTGCCAGTGCCTGGCGATGGTGCCCGGCGTGTCGCGCTCGGGAGCGACGATCCTCGGCGCCCTGCTGCTTGGCGTGGACCGGCGGACGGCGGCGGAGTTCTCCTTCTTCCTGGCGATCCCGACCATGTTCGGCGCCACGGTGTACGACCTCTACAAGAACTGGAAGGTCATCAACCTCGACAGCGCCTCGCTGATCGCCGTTGGCTTCGTGGTGGCCTTTCTGGCGGCCATCGTGGTGGTGAAGGCCTTTGTGGACTTCATCGGCCGCTACGGCTTCGCCCCGTTCGGCTGGTACCGCATCGCCGTCGGCACGTTGATCCTCGGCCTGCTGTACCTGTAAGGACGATGCCCCAACGAAAAAGCCCCGGCCGAGCGGCCGGGGCTTTTTTCATGGGCGGATGCCCGCCGTATCAGGCTTCGTGGGCGCTGATGTCGCGGGGCGCCGGGTGATAGCGGCCACCGACGATGAAGCGGTGCAGATAGGTCGGCAGCACCACCTCGGGCGCGGTCGGCGCGATGCCCAGTTCCGCGAAGCCCGGCAGTTGGCCCGAGCAGACGTTGTCCGTCTTCAGCAGCTCGACCTGATCGCGGGTCAGCAGCGGGGCGATGAGCGGCACCTTCTCCAGAATGCTGCCCAGCGCCTCGGAAGCGCGCCAGGGGATCGGCAGCAGCAGGACGTGCTTGCGCTCGACCTCCTTCAGCATGAGCTGCATCAGCTCCTTGAAGGTGTAGGTGTTCGGCCCGCCCAGCTCGTAGACGCGGCCCTTGGAGGCGTCGCTGTTCAGCACCGCCTCGATGGCCTCGGCCAGATCGCTGACGCTCACCGGCTGGAAGCGGGTCTTGCCGCCGCCGATCAGCGGCAGCACCGGCGAGATCTGCGCCATCGCCGCGAACTTGTTGAAGAAACGGTCCTCGGCGCCGAACACGATGCTCGGGCGCAGGATGGTCGCGTCAGGGAAGGCCGCCAGAACGGCCTTGTCGCCGGCCGCCTTGGTGCGCGCGTAGGCCGAATCCGACTTGGCGTCGGCGCCCAGCGCCGAAACGTGCACGAGACGCTGCGCGCCGGCCTCTTTGGCCAGCCGGGCGATGCGCGACGGCGCGTCGATGTGCACTGTCTCGAACGACCAGGGCGCCGTCTCGTACAGCGCGCCGATCAGGTTGATGACGATGTCCGCGTCCTTGACCGCGCGCGCCACCGAGGCGTCGTCGCGCACATCCACCGCCCACGGCACGATCTGGCCGACCGCGCCGGTGGTCTTCAGGAAATTGGCCTGCGCGGGACGGCGCGAGGCGATCCGCACGATGGTGCCGGACTTGGCGAGGCGCCGGATGAGATGGCGGCCGATGAAGCCCGATCCACCGAACACCGTGGCAACCCGATAGCGATAGGACATCGACCTTCTCCCGTGCCGTTCCGACTTTGCGCCCACCCCTGGAAAACCATGAACGGGGGCAGGCTTTTGCTCCGACCGGCGATGCTTATATAGAAACCGCGCGCCGAGGGCTAGGCCCCTGGCGCGTCCGTGCGCAGCGTTGCCGACGGCCCAGTAAAAATTTCTGCTCGAAAGCGCAAAATCGTGTTGACGAGGGTTCGTCACAGCGATACATAAGCGGCCCACACCGAGCCCAGGTGGCGGAATTGGTAGACGCGCAGGTTTCAGGTACCTGTGGCAGAAATGTCGTGGAAGTTCGAGTCTTCTCCTGGGCACCAATTCGACGGCGACGCCGCGTGCTTCTTGCACCGCGGCGTTTGTCGTTTTTGGACCCCGCTTCGGGGTCCTGACCTGATCTGCGGAGGCTGGCGTGCCCATCGACCTTCATGACGGCGATCTTCCGGACGGACTCGATCTGAAGGCGGGCGCGCGCGGCGGCGCCATCGCCATCGACACCGAGACCATGGGCCTCAACCCGGCCCGCGACCGGCTGTGTCTGGTGCAGCTGTCGGCCGGCGACGGCGCCGTCCACCTCGTGCAGTTCCGCCGCGGCCGCTACGACGCGCCGAACCTCAAGCGGCTGCTGACCGACCCGGACGTGACCAAGCTGTTCCACTTCGCCCGGTTTGACGTGGCGGTGATGCAGGCCTATCTGGGAATCGTCTGCCAGCCGGTGTACTGCACCAAGGTGGCGTCGAAGCTGGTGCGCACCTTCACCGACCGGCATGGCCTCAAGGATCTGTGCAAGGACCTGCTGGGCGTCGATCTGTCGAAGCAGCAGCAGTCGTCGGACTGGGGTGCGGACGAACTGTCGCCCGAGCAGATGAAATACGCAGCCTCCGACGTGCTGCACCTGCACGACCTGAAGGAAAAGCTCGACGTGATGCTGGCGCGCGAGCAGCGCACGCACCTCGCCGAAGCCTGCTTCCGCTTCCTTCCCGCCCGCGGCGCTCTGGACCTGGGCGGCTGGGAAGAACCGGACATTTTGGCGCACTGACGAGGTAAGAATCCCGTCATAGGTTTGACCCGCAGCCCCTCCATCGGCATACTGCCGCCGCGAGCCGTTGGCCCGCGGGACGCTGGAAGGCCGGGTACCGAGACCGACCACGAGACCGAAAAGCAAGGGCGGCTGCAACCTTGAACAAACCGATCGATTGCCGGACCACCCAAGAGCCGACGGACACGCCGGCCGCGTCGCCGCTGTCCGGCGTTGCGTCCGGCCCCGCCTCCGACCGCGACTGCGCCAGCGCCGCCCGCGTGCTGCGGATGGAGGCCGAGGCGCTGATGACGTTGGCCGATGGCCTGAACGGTGCGTTCAGCGAGGCCATCGCGCTGCTGTCGGGCGTCACCGGCCGAGTCGTCGTCAGCGGCATGGGCAAGAGCGGCCACGTCGCGCGCAAGATCGCCGCGACGCTGGCCTCCACCGGCACCCCGGCGCTGTTCGTCCACCCCGGCGAGGCCAGCCACGGCGACCTGGGGATGATCGCCCGGCAGGACGCCGTCATCGCGCTGTCCAACTCCGGCGAGACGAGCGAGCTGAGCGACATCGTCGCCTACACCCGCCGCTTCGGCATCCCGCTCATCGGCGTCACCCGCCGCGCCGGCTCGCCGCTGGCCGAGCAGTCGGACGTGGCGCTGCTGCTGCCGGCGACGCCCGAGGCGTGCCCGCTGGGGCTGGCGCCGACCACCTCCACCACCATGATGCTGGCGCTGGGCGACGCCGTCGCCATCGCGCTCATGGAGCGGCGCGGCTTCTCGGCCTCGGACTTCCGCGAGATGCACCCGGGCGGCCAGCTCGGCCGCGCGCTGCTCAAGGTGACGGACGTCATGCACAAGGGCGACACCATGCCGCTCTGCCGCGAGGACACGCCGTTCAGCGAGGTCATCCTGGAGATGACCGCCAAGCGCCTGGGCTGCGTCGGCGTGGTGGACGATGCGGGGCGGCTGGCCGGCATCATCACCGACGGCGATTTGCGCCGCCACCTCGACCCCGGCCTGCTGGCGCAGCAGGCCCGCGTCATCATGTCCCCCAGCCCGAAGACGATCCGCCCCAAGGCGCTGGTCGCCGAGGCGCTGCGCATCATGAACGAGAAGACGATCACGACGCTGTTCGTGGTCGATTCCGAGATCAATTCCGGTCGCCCGCTCGGCATCGTGCACATCCACGACTGCCTGCGCGTCGGCGCGGCCTGAAGGACGGAGACACCGGGCATGCACGCTGACCATCTGGTTCGGGAGGAGCGGAAACTCTCCGCCAAGCCGCAGGACCGCGCGGTTCAGGCGTCGGCCCCGGTTTCAGACGTGCACCGCCGCCGCGTCACCCGCCCGGTCAGCCGCGCCTACAGCCGCATCGTGACGCTGATGAAGCTGACGCTGCCGGCGCTGGCGCTGGCGCTGGTGGCGCTGGTCGCCGCGTGGCCGACGCTGAACGAGCTGCCCAAGCCGCGCATCACCGCTGACAAGGGCCAGCTGGAAATGATCAATCCGCGCTACTTCAGCACGGACGAGAAGGACCAGCCCTACTCGCTCACCGCCAAGCGCGCCGAGCAGTCCTCCGACCAGCCGGGCATCGTTGTCCTCGACAAGCCGGTGGCGGAGATGACGGAGACCGCCGGCACCTGGGTGACCATGCGTTCCGAGCGCGGCTGGTACGACCAGAACACCGGCATCCTGAAGATGCGCGGCGCGGTCCACGTCCAGCGCGACGACGGCAGCGAGTTCACCACCGAGGAAGCCTATTCGGACGTCCAGAAGGGCACCGCCTGGGGCGACGTGCACGTGGAGAGCCAGGGTCCGCAGGGCGTCGTCCTGGCCGACGGCTTCCGCATGACCGAGCGTGGCCGAACCATGGTGTTCCTCAACTCCTCCAACGCCAACGTCCAGTCGGCCGAGACAGCGGGGAAGAAGAAGTGATGAAGCCGCACCTTCCTCCGGCAGCGCTCGCGCTGGCCGCGGGCCTGATCTTAGCGGCGGTTCCGGCGTCGGCGCAGATGCTGCCCGGCGGCCCCGGCGGCCAGCCGACCGACATCAACGCCGATCAGGCCATCGAGTGGCACCAGGACGTCAAGGCTTACGTGGCGCGCGGCAACGCCTCGGCGAAGCGCGGCGAAACCACGCTGTACGGCGACGTGCTGACCGCCTACTACCGCGAGTCGCCCGGCAAGGGCAACGAGGTGTTCCAGATCGTCTCCGACGGCCACGTGCGCCTGATCAGCCCGACCCAGCAGGTCTACGGCGACCATCTCGTCTACGACATGGACAAGCAGGTGGCCGTGGTCACCGGCAAGGATCTGAAGCTGATCACCCCAACCGACGTGGTCACCGCCCGCGACACGCTGGAGTACTACGAATCCCAGGGCTTCGCCGTGGCGCGCGGCGAGGCGGTGGCGGTGCGCACCGACCGGCGCCTGCGCGCCGACGTGCTGATCGGCCAGTTCTCCAAGGGACCGGACGGCAAGTCGCAGATGAACCGCATCGACGGCTCCGGCAGCGTGGTGGTCACCACGCCGACCGACGTGGCGCGCTCGGACAAGCTGGTCTACTCCGTGCCCGACAACACGGCGGTGCTGTTGGGCTCGGTGCACATCACCCGCGGCGACAACCAGCTCGACGGCGACGCCGCCGAAATGAACATGGCCACCAAGGTCAACCGGGTCATCGCCGGTCCGGCCACCGGCGGCCGGGTCAAGGGCCTGCTCATCCCCAACGATTTGCAGGCCGAATCCTCCCCGCCCGCTCCGGCAAAGTCCGGGGCGGGGCGGTGACTCAGCGGATCACGCATCCCATGGCGATCGACGTGGACGCCCGAACCGACGCGCGCATTTCCGGCACCGGCCCCGGCGAGGGCCGCGGCGGCGAGGAACAGCCCCAGCCGCAGGAAGGGCTGGTGGCGCTCAACCTGGGCAAGACCTTCAAGAAGCGCCCGGTCGTGCGCGACGTCTCGGTCAGCGTGCAGCGCGGCGAGGCGGTGGGCCTGCTCGGCCCCAACGGGGCAGGCAAGACGACCTGCTTCTACATGATCACCGGCCTGATCACCGCCGACGTCGGCACCATCCTGCTGGACGGCCAGGACATCACGGCGCTGCCCATGTACCGGCGCGCGCGCCTCGGCATCGGCTACCTGCCGCAGGAGGCCTCGATCTTCCGCGGCATGTCGGTGGAGAACAACATCCGCGCCGTGCTGGAGGTGGTGGAAAGCGACCGCGACGCCCGCGAGGCGATGCTGGACGAGCTGCTGGCCGAGTTCTCCATCACCCACCTGCGCCGCGCCCCGGCACTGGCGCTGTCCGGCGGCGAGCGGCGGCGCGTGGAGATCGCGCGGGCCCTGGCCTCGCAGCCGCACTTCATCCTGCTGGACGAGCCGCTGGCCGGCATCGACCCCATCGCGGTGGGCGACATCCGCGAGCTGGTCAGCCACCTGCGCGACCGCGGCATCGGGGTGTTGATCACCGATCACAATGTGCGAGAAACTTTGGACCTCGTCGATCGGGCATACATTTTGCACGATGGTATGGTACTAATGGAGGGCGAGCCGGCGGAGATTGTGGCGCACGAGGACGTGCGTCGGGTCTACCTCGGCGATCGGTTCAGCCTCTAGGTACACCCCGTCCCCGATGGCGATCTCTCAACGTCTCGACCTCCGCCAGGCCCAGACCCTGGTGATGACGCCGCAGTTGCAGCAAGCCATCAAGCTGCTGCAACTGTCGAATGTCGAGCTGTCCGATTTCGTCGACCGCGAGATCGAGCAGAACCCGCTGCTCGAACGCGACGACGGCGAACGGCCGGCCGGCGACGCCACGGAAGCCCGCGAGCGCGAGCCCGACGCGGATCCGCGCGAGTCCGAGTCCGCCGGTCCGCCCTCGGACGGGCGCACCCGCGACACGGTGGAGATGACCAGTTCGGAGACCATGGGCTCGTCCTCCGACGCGCCGCTCGACACGGATTTTGAGAACGACTACGCCGATGACCGCTTCTCGGACGGCAGCGACGGCTCCACCGACGTCTACGGCCAGTGGAACGAGCGCGGCGGGCGAGGCTTCGAGGAGGACGACAGCAACTTCGAAGCGCGGCTGTCCACCGACAAGAGCCTGCGCGACCACCTGATCGAGCAGCTCAACATCGACCTGCCGCTTCCCGCCGACCGCCTGATCGGTCTGGCGCTGATCGACATGCTGGACGAGGCCGGCTGGCTGGGCGCCGATCTGGAGGCGCTGGCCGGGCAGCTGGGCACCACGCAGGAGCATGTGGAGCGGGTGCTGGGCATCGTCCAGCGCTTCGACCCGCCGGGCATCTTCGCCCGCTCGCTGAAGGAATGTCTGGCGATCCAGCTGCGCGAGAAGAACCGCCTGGACCCGGCCATGGCGGCGATGCTCGACAATCTGGAACTGCTGGCGGCGCGCAACCTGCCGGCGCTCATCAAGGTGTGCGGCGTCGACGCCGAGGACGTCGCCGACATGCTGGCGGAGATCCGCAAGCTGAACCCCAAGCCGGCGCTCGCCTTCGACCACACGCCGGCGCAGCTCGTCACCCCCGACATCCTGATGCGCGCCAGCCCCGGCGGCGGCTGGCTGATCGACCTGAACCCCGACACGCTGCCGCGAGTGCTGGTCAACCACCGCTACTTCTCGCGCGTGGCCGGCACCGCCAAGACCAAGACCGACAAGGAATACATCACCGAGCGCTTCCATTCGGCCAACTGGCTGGTGAAGTCGCTGCACCAGCGCGCCACCACCATCCTCAAGGTGGCGACGGAGATCGTGCGCCAGCAGGACGCCTTCTTCACCCACGGCGTCTCGCACCTGCGCCCGCTGATCCTGCGCGACATCGCCGAGGCCATCGGCATGCACGAGAGCACGGTGAGCCGCGTCACCACCAACAAGTTCATGGCCACCCCGCGCGGCGTGTTCGAACTGAAGTACTTCTTCACCTCGGCGATCCAGGGCGCCGACGGCGGCGCGTCCCATTCGGCCGAGGCGGTGCGCCACCGGATCAAGCAGATGATCGACGCCGAGCCGGCCGACGACGTGCTGTCCGACGACAAGATCGTCGATATTCTGCAGAAGCAGGGCATCGACATTGCGCGCCGGACGGTGGCGAAGTATCGTGAGGCCATGCGTATCCCGTCATCGGTGCAACGCCGCCGTGCCAAGATGTCACGCATGTAGCCCGAATGCCCCAATTCGGGTTTCGTTGACAGCCCGGACGGCCCCGACTATGGTCCCGGTCCGCACGCGGCGGCGCGCCGCCAACACAGTCCCTTGCGGGCAAAAAATCGGAAACTTCCCAAGATGCAACTGACCGTCAAAGGCAAGCAGCTTGACGTTGGCGATGCCCTGCGCACGCACGTCGCTGAAAACCTGAACACCCTCGTCGGCAAGTACTTCACCAAGCCGATGGAGGCGACCGTCGTCCTCTCGCGCGACGCCCACCTGTTCAAGGCCGACATCCAGGTCCGCGTCGGCCGCGGCATCGTGCTCCAGAGCGTCTCGGAAGCCGGCGAGCCGTACCCCGCCTTCGACACCGCGTGCGAGAAGCTGCACTCGCGCCTGCGCCGCTACAAGGACCGCCTGCGCGGCCACCACGCCGCCGAAGCCGGCGCGGAAGAGCCGACCCCGGCCCGCTATCAGGTCCTGGAAGCCGAGCGCGACGACCACCAGGTCGAGGCCGAGGCCGGCAACGGCAAGGCCTACCCCATCGTGGTCGCCGACATGCAGACGCACATCGACACCCTGACCGTGAGCGAGGCCGTCATGCGCATGGAACTGGCCGAGGCGCCGGCGCTGATGTTCCGCAACCGCGGCAACGGCGGCCTGAACATGGTCTACCGTCGCGCCGACGGCAACGTGGGCTGGGTCGATCCGGGCCTGGAGAAGGCCGGCGCCTGATCCCGGGGCGCTGGTCCGCGGTTCCCAGGTCATGCACGACCTCATCACCCCGCAGTCCATCCTCGCCAACCTGAAGGCCGGCTCGAAAAAGCAGGCCCTTCAGGACATGGCGCGCCGGGCTGCGGAGCTGACCAATCAGCACGAGCGGGCGGTCTTCGACGTCCTCCTGGAGCGTGAACGGCTGGGCACCACCGGCGTGGGGCATGGCATCGCCATTCCCCACGGCAAGCTGGCCGGCCTGGAGCGCGTCCACGGCGTCTTCGCCCGCCTCGAACGGCCCATCGACTTCGACGCCATCGACGAGCAGCCGGTCGATCTGATCTTCCTGCTGATCGCCCCCGATCACGCCGGAGCCGATCATCTGAAGGCGCTGGCCCGCGTGTCGCGCCTGCTGCGCGACCAGAGCATGTGCGAAAAGCTGCGCGGCTCCGACAGCGCGGATGCGATCTACGCCCTGCTCACCCAGCAGGACCCAAACCACGCCGGGTGACGTGAGTGTCGGGAGGGCTGCAAGGCCCTCCCGAGCCCACGCTGGCAAAGTCGGCATGGCGATACAATCTGTGTTGCGGTACACTCACCGCATGCAGACCGCCTTGCGCAAGCCCTGGATCTCCCCTGAGGATTACCTGACGTACGAGCGTACGGCAGACGTACGCCATGAGTATGTCGATGGCGAAGTGTACGCCATGGTCGGCGCGACCCGGCGCCACAGCACCATCACATTGAATTTGGCCCGAAATCTCCAGCCATCAGCTCGCCGTCGCGGCTGTGAGGTTTATGCCACGGACGTTAAGGTGCGAGTCGAAGCAGCCAACGCCTTCTATTACCCGGATCTGGTCGCCACCTGCGACGCGCGGGACGACGACCCCTATATCGTCCAATCCCCTTCGCTGATCGTCGAAGTTCTATCGGCATCGACCGAGGCCATCGATCGGCGCGAAAAGCGCATGCATTACCAGACGATCCCGAGCCTGCGCGAATTCCTGCTCGTGGCTCAGGACGAGCAACTCATCGAGGTCTACCGCCGCACCGCGTCGGGATGGATCTGCGAGATTGTCCGCGAGGGCGAACTAGTGCTGGAAAGCGTCGGCGTGGCCGTCGCCCTGGACGACATTTACACCTGAGTGCCAGACATTGGGCCGCCCTTCGGATGACCTAATCCATTGAAACTGCGCAAAAACTCCGTTGCCTAAGGAATTGTGATGCGGCGGATTGTCTTAGTGCATTGCGCCTTGCTGGCCTTGCTCAATGGCGGCCTTGCGCTTGCGTCTGATCTAGGCGGTGATTGGCAAAAGGATGCAAGGTTGCGCCAGGTGTTTCCCCCCAAGGTTCACCTCGGGTGGGGCGCGGGCTTCGTGTTCGCACTGGAGACCTGCGGCTTTTCGGAAGAGGGCGGAAAGCTTCGCACCGATATCGAAAAGAGTTTGGACCGCTGCATTGGAGATGTCGGACATCGCGAGGAACTCATACCGAAGGCGCTTGATGTCTTCCATCAAGCGCCTTCGGTTTAAACCCGACAGCTCAATGCATAGCATTGAGCGAAAGGGTGATACGGCCGGCCGATCATGGAAGCATTCATGCGCCGGCCGTATCAGATCCTTTTTTCGCGATGAATTGGAGAAGGCATCCGCCCATCTCCGGAAGGCAATACTCAACGACGACGGGGCTAACGCGAAAATAAACGCGTCGTGCCAGAGCGCAGAATTGACAAATATCATCGAAATTTTGCAAATAATGCAGGAACCCGATTGCAAAGATTTTGGACTTAGGTAGCTAGCACCAATCAGCGGCCGCAGTTCAACAACCTCTTGCCCTGCGCCAACCCTCCCCCGTGAGGCGGGGAAGGGAACTCCGTTGCGTGCCGGGAAAGCCCTCCCCTGCACAGAGCAGAGGGCAGGTGGGGGCACGTGTCCCCGTTACACCTTCTCCGCCCAGCCCAGATAGTTCACGTCCAGATCCTTGGCGTTCAGGCGGAAGCTGTCGCTGAACGGGTTGTACGTCATCCCCATCAGCTCCTTCACCGCCAGCCCGTGCGCACGTACACCCTGGGCAATTTCCGACGGACGCAGGAACTTGCGCCAATCGTGCGTGCCGGGCGGCAGCCAGCGCAGGATGTACTCCGCGCCCACGATGGCCATGGCGTACGACTTGGGCGTACGGTTCAGCGTCGCGAAGAACAGCACGCCGTGCGGCTTCAGCAACGCCGCGCAGGACTTCAGGAACAGGTCCACATCGGCCACGTGCTCCAGGATCTCCATCGCCAGCACCACGTCGAAGCGGCGGTCCTCGGCGGCCAGCGCCTCGGCGGTGGCGACGCGGTAGGTCACGTCCGTGCCGGTCTCGGCGGCGTGGGCGGCGGCCGTCTTGACGTTGCGCTCCGACGCATCCACGCCCAGCACGTCGGCCCCCATGCGCGCGACAGGCTCGGCCAGCAAGCCGCCGCCGCAGCCGATGTCCAGCACGCTCACCCCCTCCAGCGCCCGCGCCGTCTCCGGGTCGCGGCCCAGGCGGTGGCAGACGGTGTCGCGGATGTAGGCGAGGCGCACCGGATTGAACTTGTGCAGCGGCCGGAACTTGCCCGTCGGGTCCCACCATTCGGCGGCCATGGCCGAGAAGCGGGCGATCTCGTCCGAATCGACGGTGCCGGCGGTCGCGTTCATCACTGTGTCCTTTGTGCTCTCAAGCCGAATCAAGTGCGGGGCGACCTTGCTTCGCCCCGCCCGAACGGAGTATGGATACGCCGCCCCGCGCCGGCAACGGTCGAGCGGGGGGATCGGCATGCCGGGCAAATGCGGCGGCGTCAAGATGGTGTGAGGTTATGGCTCGGATCGTCCTCAAGTTCGGCGGCACGTCGGTCGGTGATATCGACCGTATCAAGAACGTCGCCCGCAAGGTCGAGCAGGAGGTCAAGGCAGGCCACCAGGTGGCCGTCGTCGTGTCGGCCATGTCCGGCGTGACCAACCAGCTCGTCAAATACTGCAACGATATCGACAAGCTGCACGACGCGCGCGAGTACGACGCCGTCGTCGCCACCGGCGAGCAGGTCACCACCGGCCTGCTGGCCGTCGCGTTGCAGGCCATCGGCATCCAGGCGCGCTCGTGGGCCGGCTGGCAGCTGCCCATCCGCACCGATGAAACGCACTCCAAGGCGCGCATCGTCTCGATCGACACCACCGAGATCGAGAAGCGCATGGCCGAGGGCGAGGTCGCCGTTGTCGCCGGCTTCCAGGGCGTCGCGCCCAACGGCCGCGTCACGACGCTGGGCCGCGGCGGCTCCGACACCTCGGCGGTGGCGCTGGCGGCGGCGCTGAAGGCCGACCGCTGCGACATCTACACCGACGTGGACGGCGTCTACACCACCGACCCGCGCATCGTGACGAAGGCCAAAAAGCTCGACAAGATCACCTACGAGGAGATGCTCGAGCTGGCCTCGCAGGGCGCCAAGGTCTTGCAGACCCGCTCGGTCGAGATGGCGATGAACCATCGCGTGCGCGTGCAGGTGCTCTCGAGCTTCGAGGAAGCCCCCGGCAGCGCGTTGCCCGGAACTCTGGTTGTTGACGAGGACGAGATCGTGGAAAAGGAAGTTGTGAGCGGCATCGCCTACAGCCGCGACGAGGCGAAGATCACGCTGATCGGCGTGGCCGACCGGCCGGGCGTGGCGGCCAGCATCTTCGGTCCGCTGACCGACGCCGCCGTCAACGTGGACATGATCGTCCAGAACGTCTCGGAAGACGGCAAGTCCACCGACCTGACCTTCACCGTCGGCAAGGCGGACATCGCCCGCGCCGTCAAGGTGCTGGAGGACGCCAAGGACCACCTGAACTACCAGCGTCTGGCGTCGGACGCCAACGTGGTGAAGGTATCGGTGATCGGCGTCGGCATGCGCAGCCACGCCGGCGTGGCGCAGCGCATGTTCAGCGCCCTTGCCGACAAGGGGATCAACATCCAGGTCATCTCCACGTCGGAGATCAAGATCTCGGTGCTGATCGCCGAGGAGTACGCGGAGTTGGCGTTGCGCGCGCTGCACACCGTCTACGGCCTGGACGCCGCCTGAGCGGCCTTGAGGGAGAGCCGGTCATGACCGCATCACCGGCACGGACCCGGCTCGACCAGTTGTGGAGGCGCGGCTGCGCCTTCCTGGGCTCGGAGACGGCCGTCATGGGCGGCGCGATGACCTGGGTGTCGGAGCGCCACCTCGTGTCGGCTATCTCCAACGCCGGCGGGTTCGGCGTGCTGGCCTGCGGCTCCATGGGGCCGGACCGGCTGGCGGAGGAGATCGCGGCGACCCGCGCGCTCACCGACCGCCCGTTCGGCGTCAACCTCATCAACATGCACCCCGAGCTGGAGCGGCTGGTCGATGCCTGCCGCGAGCAGGGCGTGGGCCACGTGGTGATCGCCGGTGGCCTGCCGTCCGGCCCGGTCATCAAGCGCATCAAGGACGGCGGCGCCAAGGCCATGGGCTTCGCGCCCGCGCTGGTCGCCGCCAAGCGGCTGATCCGCCACGGCATCGACGCGCTGATCATCGAGGGCTCGGAAGCCGGCGGCCACATCGGCCCGGTTGCCACGTCGGTCCTGGCGCAGGAGATCCTGCCGGAGGTCCGCGAGATCCCGGTCTTCGTGGCCGGCGGCATCGGCCGCGGCGAGGCCATCGTCTCCTGCCTGCAAGCCGGCGCGGCCGGCGTGCAGCTCGGCACCCGCTTCGTCTGCGCGTCGGAATCCATCGCGCACGCCAATTTCAAGCAGGCGTTCATCCGCGCCTCGGCGCGCGACGCACAGCCGTCGATGCAGATCGACCCGCGCTTCCCGGTCATTCCCGTGCGGGCGCTGGCCAACGCCGGCACCCGGCATTTCGTGGAGATCCAGCGCGAGCTGATCGCCAAGGTGGACCGCGGCGACCTGAGCAAGGACGCGGCGCAGCTGGAGATCGAGCATTTCTGGGCCGGCGCGCTGCGCCGCGCGGTCATCGACGGCGACGTCGAGAACGGCTCGCTGATGGCCGGCCAGAGCGTCGGCCTGGTAACCTGCGAGCAGCCCACCGCCGAGATCATCGCCGAACTGCTGGCCCAGGCCGAAACCGCGCTGGGCGGGCGCCTGCCCGAGGCGTTGTGGCAGGTTCCGGCCGCCGTGGTCTGAGGGCTGTGGCTTAACAGCCTGGATCAGGAACCCACGGCGCGATTTGGCCGTAAAGCTTGCATTCGACGCGCCATCCATACGACTCTTGCACTTGCCGCCGTTGGGCAGAATTGAGCGCGCCATGGACACGACCGAGCGAGAGACGATCGCAACGTTCGAAGGAGCGGATTCCCGCCGCCTTCTGGCGCGCCTGCGCGACGTCATGGCGGCCGGCGGATCGGGGCAGGACCGCCTGAACGAGATCGTCGGGATGATCGCCTCCGAAATGGGCGCGGACGTCTGCTCCTGCTACGTCATGCGGGCCGGCGAGGTGCTGGAACTGTTCGCCACCAAGGGCCTCAACCAGTCGGCCGTGCACAAGACGCGCCTGCGGGTCGGCGAGGGCATCGTCGGCGACATTGCCGCGCACGCCCGCGCCATGGCACTGGACGACGCGCCGTCGCACCCCAGCTTCGCCTACCGCCCGGAAACCGGTGAGGACCCCTTCCAGTCGCTGGCCGGTGTACCGATCCTGCGCGGCGGCAAGGTGCGCGGTGTCCTGGTGCTCCAGCACAAGGAGCGCCGGCACTACGCCGAGGAGATCGTCGAGACCTTGCAGACCGTCGCCATGGTCGTGGCCGAACTGGTCGCGGCCGGCGAACTGGTCAGCCCGCAGGAAATCTCGTCGCAGGGCGACCCGGTGCTGATGCCGGCGCGCCTGTCGGGCGTCGGGCTTAACCCCGGCCTCGCCATGGGCGTGGCGGTGGTGCACCGGCCGCAGGTGACCATCCGCCAGATGATCGCCGAGGACGAGGGCTGCGAGCAGGAGCGCCTGACCGAGGCGCTGGCCGCCATGCACAGCGCCATCGACGACCTGCTGGCCGCCGCGGCGCTGGCCGGGCTGGGCGAGCCGCGCGACATCCTGGAAACCTATCGGATGTTCGCCGAGGACCGCGGCTGGCTGTCGCGCATCCGCGAGGCGATCCGCATGGGTCTGACCGCCGAGGCGGCGGTGCAGCAGGCGCAGAACGACACCCGCGCCCGCATGAGCCACATGACGGACCCGTACATCCGCGAACGGCTGGCCGACCTCGACGATCTGACCAACCGGCTGCTGCTGCACCTCGCTGGCAAGAAGTCGGAGGCCGACGGCGTCGCGCTGCCGGACGATCTGGTGCTGGTGGCGCGCTCGCTCGGGCCCGCCGAGCTGCTGGACTACGACCAGCGCCGCCTGCGCGGCGTCATCGTCGAGGAGGGCTCGCCCTCCAGCCACGTCTGCATCGTGGCGCGCGCGCTGGACATCCCGGTGGTCCAGATCTCCGACGCGCTGAACCGCATCGAGGCGGGCGACCCGCTGATCGTCGACGGCGACCACGCCACCATTTTCGTGCGCCCGGCCGAGGACATCCAGGACGCCTTCACCGAGAGCATGGTGCTGCGCGCCCGGCGCGAGGAGATGTACGCGCAGACCCGCGCCCTGCCTTCGGTGACGCGCGACGGCGTGCCGATCTCCATCCAGCTCAACTGCGGCCTGCTGATCGACCTGCCGCACGTGCATGCCAGCGGGGCGGAGGGCATCGGCCTGTACCGCACCGAGATCCCGTTCATGGTGCGCGCCACCTACCCGGACGTGGGCGTGCAGACCGACCTCTACGCCCGCATCATGGACGAGGCGGCCGACAAGCCGGTGGTGTTCCGTACGCTGGACGTCGGCGGCGACAAGATGCTGCCCTACATGAGCTCCGGCGAGGAGGAGAACCCCTCGCTGGGCTGGCGCGCCATCCGCATCGGGCTCGACCACCCCTCGCTGCTGCGCCAGCAGCTGCGCGCGCTGCTGTGCGCGGCGGCCGGGCGGCCGTTGTCGGTGATGTTCCCCATGGTCGCCGAAGTGGCCGAGTTCGATGCCGCCCGCAACATCCTGAACCTGGAGATGGAGCGTCTGGTCGAGCACGGCCGCGAGCCGCCAAGCAGCCTGCGCGTCGGCGCGATGATCGAGGTGCCGTCCTTGCTGTTCCAGTTACCGGCGCTGCTGCCGCGGGTGGATTTCGTCTCGGTCGGCTCCAACGACCTGACGCAGTACGTGTTCGCCGCCGACCGCGGCAACCCGCGCACCGCCACCCGCTACGACCCGCTGTCGCCGCCGATGATGTGCCTGCTGCGCCGTCTGGTCGAGGCGTGCAACGAGGCCGAGGTGTCGCTGTCGCTGTGCGGCGAGATGGCCGGGCGCCCGCTGGACGCCATGGCGCTGATCGGCATGGGCTTCCGCTCGCTGTCCATGGCGCCGCCCTCGGTCGGCCCGGTGAAGACCATGCTGCGCTCGCTCGACGTGGCGGCGTTGCGCCAGTACATGCAGGGCCTGTTCCTGCGCCCCGACCACAGCCTGCGACCGAAGCTGAAAGCCTTCGCCAAGGACCACGGGGTTTTGATCTAGCACCAGATAACATTGCCATCCCCGACGCCGTTTTGTTACTAAGGCTCAGGCTGGAGGGCGTGTATAACGCCGACCGACGCAGTCTCCGGCTGCTGCACGCACGATACGGCTGATCCCATGGGCGAACGCAAGCAAACGGTCTCCACCGCAACCGAGTGGGACGGCACCGCCGATCCGGCCAGCGTCGCCGCGACGTTGCGCACGGCGCGCGAGCACCTCGGGGTCGAGCTGCGCGACGTCGCATCGATGCTGCGCATCCGCTACGTCTACCTCCAGGCGATCGAGGACGGCCGCTTCGACGAGCTGCCGGGCACCGCGTACGCCACCGGCTTCCTGCGCTCCTATTCCGAGTACCTGGGCCTCGACCCCGAAGCCGTCCTGCGCCGCTACAAAGACGAGGCGGCCGGCCGCGTCGGCAAGCAGGAGTTCTACCTTCCGACCCCCGTCGCCGAGGGCCGCGTGCCCGGCGGCACGGTGCTGCTCGGCACGCTGGTGCTGGCCGGCATCGTCTATGGCGCTTGGTATTATCTGTCGGCGACCGACCGCTCGGTGGCCGACATGATTCCGGTGCTGCCGGACCGGCTGGTGTCGCTGCTCGACAATCTGCCCTGGAACTCCAACAGCCAGCCGCAGACCGCGGCCACGGCCGAAGCGCCGGCAACTCCGGCCGCGCCTGCGCCTGCACCGGTGACGGTGACCCCGCCGGCCACGGTCGCCGCGGCGCCGATCGTCGCCCCGCCCGCGCCGGGCGGCACCTCGGCCAGCCCCACCCCACCCCCGCCGGCCGCAGCCACCCCGGTACCGCCGCCCGCCCCGGTCGCCGCCCCCGTCCCGCCGCGCCCGCCGGCTGTCGCGCAGCCGGCCCCGCAGACGGCTCCACAGACGGCCATGATCCCGCCCTCGCCGCACGGCGAGGAGGACGAGGCCGACATGGCGACGCAGCAGCCGACCCCGCTGTCGCCCACCGCTGCACCGGCGGCCGCGCCCCAGCCTCCGGCGACGCAGGCCGACGCGAACGGCAAGGTCTACGGCAGCCAGAACACCAACGCCCGCATCCAGGTGCGCGCCGTTCAGGACAGCTGGATTCAGGTGCGCGACTCGCAGGACATCATCTTCACCCGCGTGTTGAAGGCGGGCGACACCTACCGCGTGCCCGACCGGCCCGGCGTCCGCCTGCGCACCGGCAACGCCGGTGGCTTGGTGATCGTCGCCGATGGCGTCGCCGGCCAGCCCATGGGCTCGGTGGGGCAAGTGCTGCGCGACGTGCCGCTGGACGGCACGAGCAAGCCGGCGCGCTGACGCGCTCTTGAATCCGGGGCAGCCGACCGCACTTCAGGCGTGAAGCCCGTTCCAGCCCGCGAAGGCCCAATTCCATGACCGTGCGTTCCTACCGCCAGATCCAGCGCCGCCCCTCCCGGCAGATCCGCGTCGGCAAGGTGCTCGTCGGCGGCGACGCGCCGATCTCCGTGCAGACCATGACCAACACGCCGACCACGGACGTGAAGGCCACCGTCGAGCAGATCCAGGCGGCCGAACGCGTCGGCGTCGACATCGTGCGCGTCTCCTGCCCCGACCAGGAGTCGGCGCTGGCGCTGAAGGAGATCGTGCGGCAGGTGGACGTGCCGGTCGTCGCCGACATCCACTTCCACTACAAGCGCGCCATCGAGGCGGCGCAGAGCGGGGCCGCCTGCCTGCGCATCAACCCCGGCAACATCGGCTCGGCCGACCGCGTGCGCGAGGTGGTGAAGGCCGCCAAGGATTACGGCTGCTCCATGCGCATCGGCGTCAACGCTGGCTCGCTGGAGCAGGATCTGCTGGAGAAGTACGGCGAGCCCTGCCCCGAGGCGATGGTCGAGAGCGCGCTCAACCACGCGCGCATTCTGGAAGACCACGATTTCCGCGAGTTCAAGATCTCGGTCAAGGCGTCGGACGTGTTCCTCGCGGTGGCCGCCTACCAGGGCTTGGCCGAGGCGTGCGACTACCCGCTGCACATCGGCATCACCGAGGCCGGCGGCCTGCGCGCCGGCACGGTGAAGTCGTCCATCGGGCTCGGCATGCTGCTGTGGTCGGGCATCGGCGACACCATCCGCGTCTCGCTGTCGGCCGAGCCGGCGGAGGAGGTGCAGGTCGGCTATGAGATGCTGAAGTCGCTGGGCCTGCGCCGGCGCGGCGTCACGGTGATCTCGTGCCCGAGCTGCGCGCGGCAGAACTTCAACGTCATCAAGACGGTGGAGGTGCTGGAGCAGCGTTTGGCGCACATCACCACGCCGCTGACGCTGTCGGTGATCGGCTGCGTCGTCAACGGCCCCGGCGAGGCGCGCGAGACCGACATCGGCCTGACCGGCGGCGGCAACAACACGCACCAGATCTACCTGTCCGGCGTCACCGACCACCGCCTGAAGGACCAGGACATCGTCGACCACCTCGTCGGTCTGGTCGAGAAGAAAGCCGCCGAGATCGAAGCCGCAAGGGCCGCGGAGTCCCAGGCGGCCGAATAACAACCAAGGACACACGGATTGGGCCACGGATTACACGGATGGATTTGAAGAATGAGAATCCGTGCCATCCGTGCTTAAATCCGTGAAATCCGTGTGAATGTTGTTGTTCGCCGAAAGGCTTGGAGCTGCCCAAGCGTGACCGCTTTCTACCTCGTCATCGGCGCCAGCCACCGGACCTGCTCGGGCTCGCTCCGCGACTGGCTCGCGACCGAGGAGGCCGAGGTGCCGGACATGCTGGCGCACCTCAAGGCGGCAGGCTTCGAGCAGGCGCTGTGGCTCAGCACCTGTGATCGCGTCGAGGTGCACGCCGTCCACCCCCGCCCGCTGGAGGCGGCGCTGGACGCCGCCGCGGTGATGGCGGAGCGCTTAGGCGTCAGCGCCGAGGATCTCGCCGACCAGCTCTACACCTATGTGGGCGACGTGGCGGTGCGCCACATCTTCGCGGTGGGCTGCTCGCTGGACAGCCAGATCGTCGGCGAGCCGGCGATCCTCGGCCAGCTCAAGGCGGCGCACCGGCACGCGGTCGCCGCCGACATGACCGGGCCGGAGATGGAAGCGGTCCTCCAGGCCGCCTACACCGCCGCCAAGCGTGTGCGCAGCGAAACCCCCATCGCCGAGGGCGCCACCTCGATCATCGCCGCGGCGGTGCAGGTGGCGCGTGACCTGCACGGCGACCTCGGGCGCTGTTCCGGCCTGCTGATCGGCCTGGGCGACATGGGTGCCCTGGTGCTGGACGGGCTGAAGGAGGCGGGCCTGGGCCGGCTGACCGTCGCCGCCCCGGTGGACCGCCGGGCCGAGGCCATGGCCCGCCGGCAGGGCGGCCACTTCGTCCCATGGGCGGAATTGGACGGGGCACTGGCCACCTCCGATATCGTGGTGACCGCGACCGGGCTGGGGCGCTATATCCTTTCCCGCGACACGGTGAAGGCGGCGCTGAAGAAGCGGCGCTACCGGCCGGTGTTCGTGGTGGACGCGGCGATCCCCGCCGACGTCGACCCGGCGGTCGCCAAGCTGGACGGCGCGTTCACCTACGACCTCGCCGATCTGGAGCGGGTGGCGCTGGAGGGGCGGGCCGGGCGCGACGCCGCGGTGCGGTCGGCCTGGGACATCGTCGAGGAGGCGGTGACCGGCTTCGCCCGCGACCGTGCCGCACGGGCCGCGGTGCCGGCGGTGGCGGCGTTGCGCGCCCACTTCGAGCAGGAGCGTCGGCGCCTGCTGGCCGAGCACGGCGGGCTGGACGCCGGGGCGGCGACGCGGCTGCTGATCAACCGGCTGCTGCACCACCCGTCGGAGGTGCTGCGGGCGATGGCGGCGGATTCCGACGGCGGCGGGCTGCCGGAGCACGCCGCGGCGGAACGCCTGCTGTTCCAGCTGTTCCGGCTGGACGAGAATGCCAAGACCGAGCCCCTGAAAACGGGGCCTCTGGAGACTAAGGAAGAGCGAACGTGAGCCTGGACGAGAAATTCAAAAGGGTGCTGGCCCGCCATGACGAGCTGCGCGACGCGCTGGCGGCGGGCACGGCGGACTCCGGCGCGTTCGCCAAGCTGTCCAAGGAATACTCGGACCTGGAGCCGATCGCCGCCGCGATCGCCGAGCTGAAGAAGGCCAGGGCGGAGGCCGCGGATCTCGCCGCGATGATCGCCGATCCGGCCGGCGACGCCGAGATGAAGGCGCTGGCCGAGGAGGAGTTCCAGGACCTTTCCAAGCGCGTCCCCGATCTGGAGCGCCGCGTCCAGGTCTCGCTGCTGCCCAAGGACGAGGCGGACGAGAAGAACGCCATCCTCGAAGTGCGCGCCGGCACCGGCGGCGACGAAGCCGCCCTGTTCGCCGCCGAACTGTTCGAGATGTACCGGCGCTACGCGTCCTTGCGCGGCTGGCGGTTCGAGGTGATGGACGTCAGCGAGTCGGCCATCGGCGGCTACAAGGAGGCCATCGCCAACATCACCGGGCGCGGCGTCTTCGCGCGGCTGAAGTTCGAATCGGGCGTGCACCGCGTGCAGCGCGTGCCGCAGACCGAGACTCAAGGGCGCATCCACACCTCCGCCGCCACCGTCGCCGTGCTGCCCGAGGCCGAGGAGGTGGACATCCACATCGACGACAAGGACCTGCGCATCGACGTGTACCGCTCGTCGGGTCCGGGCGGCCAGTCGGTGAACACGACCGACAGCGCGGTGCGCATCACCCACCTGCCGACCGGCCTCGTGGTCATCCAGCAGGACGAGAAGAGCCAGCACAAGAACAAGGCCAAGGCGCTGAAGGTGCTGCGCTCCCGCCTCTACGACCAGGAACGCGCCGCCAAGGACGCCGTCCGCGCGGCGGACCGCAAGAGCCAGGTCGGCTCCGGCGACCGCTCGGAGCGCATCCGCACCTACAACTTCCCGCAGGGCCGGGTGACGGATCACCGCATCAACCTGACGCTCTACAAGATCGACAAGGTGATGGCCGGCGAAGCGCTGGACGAGCTGGTCGAAGCGTTGATCGCCGAAGATGAGGCCGCAAGACTGGCGGAACTGGGGTGACGACGACGCTGCGCACCCTGCGCCGCGCCTGTGAGGCGCGGCTGAAGGATGCCGGCGTGGACACGCCGGAACTGGACGTACGCCTGCTGATCCAGCACGCGTTGGGCGTCAGCCGCGAGCAGATGCTGTTCGACGCCGACAATCCGGTGAGCGACCAGCAGTCCGCCGCCGTGCACGCCCTGATCGCGCGCCGCGCCACGCGCGAGCCGGTGTCGCGCATCCTCGGCGAGCGGGCGTTCTGGAGCCTGGAGCTGTCGCTCAACGCCGACACGCTCGACCCGCGGCCGGACACCGAAACCATCGTCGAAGCAGCCCTGGAGGCCATCTCCGACCCAACCGCGCCGCTTCGCATCCTCGACCTCGGCACCGGCAGCGGCTGCATCCTGCTGGCGCTGCTGGCCGAACTGCCGAACGCCACCGGCCTGGGCATCGACCTCAGCCCCAGCGCCGTGGACGCCGCCGCCGGCAACGCGGTGCGCAACGGGCTGGCCGACCGCGCCCGCTTCCAGACCGGCAACTGGGGCGAAGGGCTGGCCGGGCGTTTCGACCTCGTCGTCTCCAACCCGCCCTACATCCCCAGCAGCGACATCGCGTCGCTGGATCCGGAGGTGCGCGAGCACGACCCGCTGCGGGCGCTGGACGGCGGTGCCGATGGCCTGGACGCCTACCGCGCCATCGCCGCCCAGCTGCCCGGCCTGCTGGTGCCCGGCGGCGTTGCGGCGCTTGAGGTCGGCATGGACCAAGCGGCCGCCGTGGCGGCGCTGATGGAAACGCACGGCGTGCGCGTGACCGGCGTGTTCCGCGACCTCGGCGGTATCGAGCGGTGTGTCCGGGGCCGTAACGATCGGTGAGGACCGGGTGATTCCGGGGACACCCACAAAAAAGCAGTTGGATTGACGGTCTTTCCTCGCTAGGGTGCGGGACAGCGACGATCCGTGGGTCGGCGGGCGAAGGCCCGGCCGATGCGACCGAGCAAGGTCCCGGACGCCGCGTTCGAATCCCCGAAACCGATCCGCGGCCCTTTGCTGCGGCGGACCCGGCGGCCGGAATGGCGGCCGGCGCGTTGAGGGGGATGCGCTTCTCGAACATGGGGCCACAAGACCCGAATGAGACAAGGACCCAACAACCGACGTTCGCGCGGCCGTGGCGGCAGTGGTGGTGGTAGCGGCGGTGGCGGTGGCGGCGGTGGAGGCGGCAACAACAATGCCGGCCGGCGCCAGAATGTCCCGTTGCGTCACCAGACCTTCGACAGCAACGGCCCTGATGTGCGCATCCGCGGCAACGCCTGGCAGGTCAACGAGAAGTACCTGGCGCTGGCCCGCGACGCCGCGACGTCGGGGGACCGCATCCAGGCGGAAAACTACCTCCAGCATGCGGAGCACTATTTCCGCATCATCACCCAGATCCAGGAATCCGAGAACCGTCAGCGCGACGGCCGCAGCCCCGGCAATAGCCAAAGCCAGCCGCACCAGGGCATGCAGGATCAGGACGAGTACGAGCAGCCCGAGGTCGAAGCCGACTCCGAGGGCAACGAAGAGCGCGCCGCGGCCAACGCCTGACCGGCACGCTCTTCCGATCTATCCCAGTTCGACCGCGTCACCGACGGCCACCCGGCCGCCGGTGACGACGCGCGCGTAAACGCCGCACTGCGTGTGGCCAAAGCCGCGGCGCAGGGCCTGCAACAGGTTCAGCGCCCGCGAACCGCCCTCCGGCGAGCCGGACGGCGCCACGTCGATGGCGGCGCAACGGCCGATGGGCTTCACCACCTCCAGCGTTGCCCCGCCGATGGTGAGCGTCCGGCCGATCCACTCCCGCTCGGCCCAGGGGGCCAGACCGTCCAGCCAGAGGTTGGCGCGGAAGCGGCCGGGATCGACCGGCTCCTTCGTCACGCGCTCGATGTCGTGGACGCTGGCGAGGTTCAGCAGCGAGACCAGCGGCGCCTGGGTGTCGGTGTAGGCTAAGCCCTGGCCTTCGGCGATCTTCGGCGCGCCGGGGGCGGCGCCCGCCATGTAGGCGGCGAAGAACTGCTCGATCAGCATGTGCCCCATGGGCTGGTCCAGCCGGCCGCGGGCGACCTGCCGTCCGTTGCGGCGGATGGTCAGCGTGCGGGTCGCCTCGTCGAATTCGGTTTCCAGCGCAGCCAGCTTCTCGTTGCGCAGCAGGGTGAAGAACTCGGACTTCGGCCGCCAGCCTTCGTGCTCCACCTCGGCGGCGGGGCCGTGCAGCAGCGCGTAGGCGCGATCGAAGGGCAGCGTCTGCCCGGCCGTGAGATCGACGGACGGGAGTTCCTCGGCGCTCAACCCCTTGACGGGGTAGCGGCGGATGGCGGCAACGGTGGTCATAGCCTAGTATCTGTTGCGGCTTACCCGCCTCTGTCAACCGCGCTGCAACATAAGAATCACCAGCGCTCCGCCAAAGGCACCAGACCGCGGTACTCCGCGAGCCGCCGCAGCGTCGCCGCCGTGGTGCCCTCCGGCAGCCGGTCGAGCGGGAAGAACGCCACGTCGAGGATCTCGAACCCGTCCGCTTTCGGCGTGCCGCTCCAGCTCTCGGCAACGAAGAGCGCCACGTGGTCGCTGGCACCGCTGCCGAGGCGCGCGTACATGCCCAGCGGCTGCGCGGCGCTCTCGACGGTCAAGCCCACTTCCTCGCGCACCTCGCGCTTCATGGCCTGGACCAGCGTCTCACCCTTGTCGACGCCGCCGCCCGGCAGATGCCAGCCGGCGATGTAGCTGTGCCGGATGAGCAGCACGCGGTCGCCGTCCACCCGCCGGTCAATGATGATTGCCCGCACGCCCATGGTGAGCGGCCGCGCCACCCGGTGCCACGCGTTGCGGGCGCGCCAAGCGATGCGGAGCGGGTTCAGCGGGTTTGGCATGGCGCGGGTCGGCAGCGGGATGTCGGTCATTCCGGTAAGGCCGTGTCGATCGCTTGGCGGAACGCGTCCAGGTCGGCGCGGAGCGCAGCCAGGGCGCCGGGAACGGCGTCGGCGATGGCGAGCACCCGTTCCTCGTCGAGATCGCCAACGTAGCTGTTCCGTTCGCGGTGCCGGAAGGTGCGCAATCGATCGAGTAAGGTCACGGTCGGCGCAGACAGAAAGGCGGGGCGCAGGTCCGGCAGGGGTACCCCCATTCGCATCAAGAGCGTGCGGTGCCAGGACTCGTCCTTCGGAACGGAGCCGTCGATGGAGCTGGCCACCAGCTTCATCATGCGCTCGGCCCCGGAATAGACCTTCTCGATGCCGGAGGCGATGGCGCCGACGCCCATCCAGCGGCCGACGCGGTCGGCCCGCATGCCGGAATCGCCGCGATAGCGCTGCACCGCGGCGGCAAGGAGCTGCCCCTCATCGTCCACGCGCTGCCATTCCAGGTCGAGGTCAACGAAGATCGGGTGCACGCACGGCCTCCGCCAACACCCGCTGCCGGAACGGCTCCCGCAGCTCGTCGAGGTAGACGACGTCGAAGGGCAGATCCTCCATGCAGGCCTCGACCCCGCCCTCAAGGGCGTAACGCAGCGCGCGCGGACAGGACAGCACCAGGAAATCGACGTCCGAATGGTCGCGGAAGGTGCCGCGGGCCAGCGATCCGATCACCGCCGCCTCGACCCCCTGCCCCGTCAGCCAATCCAGCGCCGCGCGGGCGCGCAGACAAGCCAGCCGGCGCCGCTCTTCGGCGCGCCGCTCCAGAAGCGCTGTCAGCTGCGTCTTCGCCATGGCCGTCTCCGAGACGATCTCTGGGGCCTTCAACCATCCGCCCAGCCAATAACCCTGCGCTGCGGGTGGTCTTGCATCGGCCCGGCCCCTCTCCATATCTACCACAGCATCCTCCTGGATCGCACACATCGCGTGGGTCATGGCCGAGCGAGCTGCCTGGCGGGCGGTCGGCCGCTGAATGGAGAGTCCTATGGATTTCGAGAAGTACACCGAACGCAGCCGCGGCTTCGTTCAGGCGGCGCAGACGCTTGCGCTGCGGCGCGGGCACCAGATGCTCACGTCCGAACATCTGCTGAAAACCCTGCTCGACGACAAGGAGGGCCTCGCGGCCAACCTGATCCGCAAGGCCGGCGGCGATTCCGCCATGGCGCTGGCCGGCGTCGATGCCGAGCTGGACAAGCTGCCGAAGGTGGAGGGCTCGGGCGCCGGCCTGCGCGGCATCACGCCGGAGCTGTCGCGCGTCTTCGAGCAGGCCGAGCAGATCGCCGGGAAGGCCGGCGACAGCTACGTCACCGCCGAACGCATCCTGCTGGCGCTCGCCATGGCCGACGGCACGCCGGCCGCGCGCATCCTGAAGCAGGCGAACGTCAACCCGCAGGCGCTCAACACGGCCATCAACGATGTCCGCAAGGGCCGCACCGCCGACACCGCCTCGGCCGAACAGGGCTACGACGCGCTGAAGAAGTACGCGCGCGACCTGACCGAGGCGGCGCGCGAGGGCAAGCTCGACCCGGTCATCGGCCGCGACGAGGAGATCCGCCGCACCATCCAGGTTCTCGCCCGCCGCACCAAGAACAACCCCGTGCTGATCGGCGAGCCCGGCGTCGGCAAGACCGCCATCGTCGAAGGGCTGGCGCAACGCATCGTCAAGGGCGACGTGCCGGAGGGGCTGAAGAACAAGCAGCTGATGTCGCTCGACCTCGGCGCCATGGTGGCCGGCGCCAAGTACCGCGGCGAGTTCGAGGAGCGGCTGAAGGCCGTCCTCCAGGAGATCCAGGCAGCGGCCGGCGAGATCGTCGTCTTCATCGACGAACTGCACACGCTGGTGGGTGCGGGCAAGGCGGACGGCGCTATGGACGCCGCCAACTTGCTGAAGCCCGCGCTGTCGCGCGGCGAGTTGCACTGCGTCGGCGCCACCACGTTGGACGAGTACCGCAAGCACATCGAGAAGGACGCCGCCCTGGCGCGGCGCTTCCAGCCGGTGTTCGTCTCCGAGCCGACGGTGGAGGACACCATCTCCATCCTGCGCGGCCTGAAGGAGCGCTACGAGGTGCACCACGGCGTGCGCATCACCGACAGCGCCATCGTCGCGGCGGCGACGCTGTCCAACCGCTACATCACCGACCGCTTCCTGCCCGACAAGGCGATCGATCTCATTGACGAGGCGGCCAGCCGCCTGCGCATGGCCGTGGACAGCAAGCCCGAGGAGATCGACGAGCTGGACCGCCGCATCATCCAGCTGAAGATCGAGCGCGAGGCCCTGAAGCGCGAGTCCGACGAGGCGTCGCGCAACCGTCTGGACGATCTCGAGGAGGAACTGGCCGATCTGGAGCAGAACTCCACCGAGCTGACCGCCCGCTGGCAGGCGGAGAAGGACAAGCTCAACAGCGCCCAGAAGATCAAGGAGGAACTCGACCATGCCCGCACCGAGCTGGACAACGCCCAGCGCGCCGGCAACTGGGCGCGGGCGGGCGAGCTGACCTACGGCGTCATCCCCGACCTCGAAAAGAAGCTGAAGGACGCCGAGCAGGCGTCGCAGTCCCGCATGCTGAACGAGGAGGTGCGCGACACCGACATCGCCTCGGTGGTCAGCCGCTGGACCGGCGTGCCGGTCGACAAGATGCTGGCCGGCGAGCGCGAAAAGCTGCTGAAGATGGAGGAGCGCCTGGCAACCCGCGTGGTCGGCCAGGACGAGGCCATCGTCGCGGTGTCCAACGCCATCCGCCGGGCGCGCGCCGGCTTGCAGGACCCGAACCGGCCGATCGGCTCGTTCCTGTTCCTGGGGCCCACCGGTGTGGGCAAGACCGAGCTGACCAAGGCGCTGGCCGAGTTCCTGTTCGACGACGAGACCGCCATGGTCCGCCTGGACATGAGCGAGTACATGGAGAAGCACTCCGTCGCCCGCATGATCGGCGCCCCTCCGGGCTATGTCGGCTATGAGGAGGGTGGTGCTTTGACCGAGGCGGTGCGGCGCCGGCCCTATCAGGTCGTGCTGTTCGACGAGGTGGAGAAGGCGCACCCCGACGTCTTCAACGTGCTGCTCCAGGTGCTGGACGACGGGCGTCTGACCGACGGCCAGGGCCGCACGGTGGATTTCCGCAACACGCTGATCATCATGACCTCGAACCTCGGCTCGGACGTGATCGCCGCCATGCCCGAGGGGCAGGACATCGACAGCGTGCGCACCGAAGTGATGGAGGTGGTGCGCGCCAACTTCCGGCCGGAGTTCCTGAACCGCCTGGACGAGGTGTTGCTGTTCCACCGCCTGACCCGCCGCCACATGAGCGGCATCGTGAAGATCCAGCTGGGCCGCCTGACGAAGATGCTCGCCGACCGCAACATCACGCTGGAACTCGACCCCGCCGCCACCGACTGGCTGGCCGAGGCCGGCTACGACCCGGTGTACGGCGCGCGTCCGCTCAAGCGGGTGATCCAGCGCGAGTTGCAGAACCCGCTGGCGACCATGATCCTCGAAGGCAAGGTCGCCGATGGGGACACGGTGACGGTCTCGGCGGAAGCCGGGGCGCTGACCATCAACGGCCAGCCGGTCGCCGCACACACCCGCACGGCGAAGGCGGGGGGCGAGGCGACGGCGCATTGAGCAGAGGGGGCGAGGGGCTTAGCAAAGCCCCTCGCCCCTTGGAACCCCGGCGCGACTCCGCTACCTTTTACGCATGGCCCATTTGGACGACATCACGGCGCGGTTGCGGAAGCACGAGGCAGAGCTGCGCGCCCGCGGCGTGCTGCACCTGGGCATCTTCGGGTCCGTTGCCCGTGGCGAGGAGCGCCCGGACAGCGACCTTGACCTCCTCGTCGCCATCGATCCGAAGGCGCGTGTCGGCCTCCTCCAGTTCGTTGCGCTGGAACGGCACATTGAGGAATTGATCGGTTGCCCGGTCGACTTGGCCGAATACGATGTCCTTAAGCCGACCTTTCAGGCTGAGGCGCTGAAGGATGAAGTGCGTGTCTTCTGAAAATCCGCGGCGGCGCTTCCAGGACATCGTCGAGAACATCGACCGCATCGAACAATACGTGCTGGGCTTGGATTGCGCTGCGTTTCTGGCGGACCGGAAGACCATTGATGCTGTCGAACGCTGCCTCGCCCGCGTCAGCGAAGCTGCTGTCAAGCTGGGGCCTGAGGCTTAACGTTTTGTTCCCGGTCTGCCTTGGCGTGATATTCGCGGAATTGGCAATCACCTGCGCCATGCTTACGACGCCGTAAGCCCGGCACGCATCTTGCAAATCATCAACGAAGACCTGCCATTGTTGAAGGCAGCCTGCCTGGATCAACTGCGCGAAACCGACTGAAGCCTTGCGCTTACCGCACCACGCGCCACGATCCGTCCGGCTGCTGGCACGCGGTCCCGTGCATCTGCTCCATGCGGCCGCCGATCAGGCCGGAGGTCTGGAACTCGCGACACGGGGCGCCGGCGGGGCCGGCGTACACCGGGCCGCTGGGCGCCGCGGACATGCCGGGCGGCGGGGCGTACACGACCGGCGGCGGGGCGTAATAATAGGCCGGGGGCGGCGGGTAATAGACGGGCGGGCCGTAGGCGAACAACGGGAAGCCCAAGCCGATCCCGATGCCGACGCGCGCGCCGCCCGCCGATGCCGGCGTGGCGGCCAGCGCCAGAGCGGCAGCGACCAACAGAACCCCTACGATCTTCCGTGACATGGCGCACCCCTGCCCGCGGGCAACGCGTTGCGAATACTGAGGATGTATAAAACACCCACAAGGCAGGCAAGGTCCAGAGCGCACTTGCGCCCCGACACGCAGGCACAAAAAAGGGGACCGTTTCCGGTCCCCTTTCTCACTGTCCGAGCCTGTTCGGCTCAGGACCCTCTCGCACATTGCTGCGCAATGTACTGCCGGGTTGAGCCGAAGGCGCTTGATGGAAAACATCAAGCGCCTTCGGCTCAGAACTCCTTCCAATCGTCGTCCGGCACGTCGCCGGTGTGGCGCAGCGTGCCGCTCGCGGCGATTTTGGGCGCCGCCGCCGGACGCGGCGCCGGGGCGGGGCGGGTCGCCTTGACCACGCGCTGCACTGCCGGACGCGCCGCCGGCTTGGCCGCCGGAGCCTGCCACGCCGCCGGACGGGCGGACGCGCTCTGCTCCAGCTTGAAGAAGCCGACCAGCGTCTTGAGGTCGCCGGCCTGCCCGGCCATCGCCTGGGCGGCGGCCGTGGTTTCCTCGACGAGCGCCGCGTTCTTCTGCGTCATCTCGTCCATCTGCGCGACGGCGGAGTTGATCTCGTCCAGAGCGCTGGCCTGCTCGCCCGACGCCGAGGCCATCTCGGAGATCAGGCTGGCGACCTGATGGACGCCCGAGACGATGCCGCCCAGCGCGTCGCCGGCCTTCTGCACCAGTTCCACGCCGTCGTGCACCTGACTGTCGCTGGCGAGGATCAGCGCCTTGATCTCCTTGGATGCCTGGGCCGAACGCTGGGCCAGATTGCGCACCTCCTGCGCCACCACGGCGAAGCCGCGCCCGGCGTCGCCGGCCCGCGCCGCCTCGACCGCGGCGTTGAGCGCCAGCAGGTTGGTCTGGAAGGCGATCTCGTCGATCACGCCGATGATGTCGGTGATCTTGCGCGACGCGTCCTCGATGCGGCGCATCGCCTCGATGGCCGAGCCGGCCACCGCACCGCCGCTCTCCGCCGCCTTCTTGGCGTCCTCGGCCATGCGGTTGGCGCGTTGCGCATTGTCGGCGTTGGAGCGCACGGTGGCGCCCAGTTCCTCCATCGACGCCGCCGTCTCCTCCAGGTTGGAGGCCTGCTGCTCGGTGCGCTCGGCCAGATCGGTCGAGCCCATCGACACCTCGGACGCCGCGCCGGCCATGGCGTCGGCAGCCTGGCTGATCTGGCCGACGATTTCGGCGAGCTTGGTCGAGGTGGCGTTGACGTCGGTCTTCAGGCGCTGGAAGGCGCCCTGGTAGTCCTTGTCGATGCGCGTCTGCAAGTCGCCCTGGGCCAGCGCGCCGAGCACGGTGCCAAGGTCGGCGATGACGTTCTCGACGGTGTCGGTCAGGCGGTTGATGCCCTCGGACATGGCCCTGTAGAAGCCGTCCTTGCCCTCCAGGTCGAGGCGGCGGGCGAGGTCGCCCTTGGACACGCCCTCGATCAGCGCGGCGATCTCCTGGCCGATGGCCTGCTCGCGCAGGCGCTGGGCCTCGGCGGCCTTGCGCTCGGCCTCCAGGCGGTCGCGCTCGGCCTCGTCCATGTGCTTCTTCTCGATGGCGTTGTCCTTGAAGACCTGGACCGCCTGCGCCATCTCGCCGATCTCGTCCTTGTCGGCCAGCGCCGGGATGGTCACCGACAGGTCGCCGTGCGCCAGATTGGTCATCGTCTCGGTCATCGCGCGCACCGGACGGACGATGGAGCGCGCCACCACCCACGCCAGAGCCAAGCCGAGCAGCACGGATGCGACGCCGATCCAGATGTTGGTGTTGGTGGTGCGGACCAAGCCGGCGTCGATCTCGACCATGGTCTTGGCGAGCGTTTCGAGCGCCGCGGCCTTGGTCGCGTCGGCGACCTGGGCGAACTCCGCCACGTCCCGACCCATCTGCGCCGTCACGCGGGTCGTCTCGTTGGCCGCTTCCACGGTTTCCATGAACGCCGGAAGGTACTTGCGGGCACCGTCCACCGCATCGGCGGCCAGAATCTTCAGCGCCGGGTCCTGCAACTGCGCCTGAAGCACCTCCACGTTGGCGAGGAACTGCACCGAACGCTGGCGGAACTGCTCGACCCACTTCATGTCGGCATCGATCAGGAAGCGCGCCGCGAAGAGGCGCATGGTCAGCACGTCCTCCACCGCCGCGCCGGCCAGAACGGCGCTCTGAGACTCGTTCCGCTCCTTCAGCACCTTGAAGATTTCGGCCAGGCTCTTGCGCGCCGTCTCACCCACCGGGGTCAGCACCCGGTACATCAGGTCGTCGCGCTTGTCGCGGGCCTTCGACATCGTCGCGAACTGCTGCGAGTAGGTGTCGAGGATGCGGCTCATCCGTTCCAGGCTGGCGCGGCGCGCCGGATCGCCGGACTGCGCGATGGCCTTGCCAAGGGTCGCCTTGAGGCCCTCCTGGAGTTCCAGCACGCGTTTCTGCGCCGCATCGTCGCCGGTGTTGGAGAAGTTCAGCACGTTCCGGCGCATGTCGGCCACCGTGCCGGCGATCTCCGACACCCGCAGCGCGCCGTCGGCGACACCGGCATACTCGTCGAGCTGCTTTTCCGCGGTGCCCATCGCCTGCACGCCGATGATGACGAGCACCACCAGGAGCACCAGGATGGAGAGGAAACCGCTGGAGATGCGCGTTGCCACCTTGAAGCGGCCGGCAAAGCTGGCGTTCTGCATGATCGACCTTCCCAACTGCGGATGCGCGCGACCGGCAGTCACTGGCCAAGCCACGCGTGAATGGGAAACGGGAACCCCGTTCCGGAAAACGGGGCAACATACTCCGATGACGACGACAAAAAACTACGCAAAAGCTTGGTACATGCCATGCGTTTCCATGACCTTTATCGGACAGGCGCCGTCACGACATCCACCGTCGTCTCGACCGCCGTCGTGGTGACGCTCACCGCCGTGCCGACGACGCTGGCCGCACCGGTCACCACGCCGCATCCGGCGAGGAACGACAGCGCGAGAACGAGACAGGCAAAGCGGGTCATGGCGGCGGGCTCCAAAGGTCGCACGGAAACCCTGAGAAAAGCATACATATGACAAGCAAAACGTTAATGCCGCCACGCAGCCTTTGCGAATCCGCTCTGCGCGCCTAGGTTAGCGACAGCACGCCTTTTCCCTCCCGCTGCCCGGCCATTGCCCATGCTCGCCCCCGCTCCCGACAGCCCTCCCATGCCCCGCCCCGGCGAGGGTGGGGCGTTGCGCATGCTGCTGCCCTATCTGTGGCCGCGCGATTCCGTGGAGATGCGGGTGCGCGTCGTCGTGGCCTTCCTGTTCCTGATCGCGTCGAAGTCGGCGACCGTCGTCATCCCGATCTACTTCAAGAAGGCCATCGACGCGCTGACCGTCACGCCGGAGCACGCGGTGCTCGCGGTCCCCCTGGGGCTGATCCTCGCCTACGGCTTGGCGCGGGTGCTGTCGCTGGCGTTCGGGGAGTTGCGCGACGCCACCTTCTCCAAGGTCGGCCAGCGCACCATCCGCCGGGTGGCGCTCAGCGTCTTCCGCCACCTGCACGCGCTCAGCCTGCGCTTCCATCTGGAGCGCCAGACCGGCGGCCTGTCGCGCTCGCTGGAGCGCGGCACCTCGGCCATCGAGACGCTGCTGCGCTTCTCGCTGTTCTCCATCGCCCCGACGCTGGTGGAGATCGCGCTGGTCACCATCATCCTGTGGCGGATGTTCGACGCGTGGTTCGCGCTGGCGACCTTCGTCACCGTGGTCGCCTACATCGGCTACACCTTCACCGTGTCGGAGTGGCGCACCAAGTTCCGCCGCCAGATGAACGAGGAGGACCGCCGCGCCAACACCAAGGCCATCGACAGCCTGCTCAACTACGAGACGGTCAAGTATTTCGGCAACGAGGAGCACGAGGCGCGCCGCTACGATCAGGCGCTGAGCGGCTACGAGGGCGCTGCGGTGAAAAGCCAGCGCACCCTGTCCCTGCTGAACGTCGGGCAGGCGGCGATCATCTCGGTCGGCCTGACGGTGGTGATGGCGATGGCGGCGCGCGGCATCGTGCAAGGCCGGATGACCATCGGCGACTTCGTTCTGGTGAACACCTACCTGCTCCAGCTCTATCAGCCGCTCAACTTCTTCGGCTTCGTCTACCGCGAGATGAAGCAGGCGCTGGCCGACATGGAGCAGATGTTCACACTGCTGTCCGTCGAGCGCGAGATCGCCGATTCGCCGGCCGCCAAGCCGCTGGTGGTCACCGGCGGCGCCATCGCGTTCGAGGATGTGTCCTTCGGCTACGACCCGCGCCGGCCGATCCTCAAGGGCGTCAGCTTCGCGGTGCCGGCGGGCAAAACGGTCGCCATCGTCGGGCCGTCCGGGGCCGGCAAATCGACGATCAGCCGCCTGCTGTTCCGCTTCTACGACACCTCGGGCGGGCGCATCCTCATCGACCGGCAGGACATCCGCGACGTGACGCAGGCGAGCCTGCGCGCCTCCATCGGCATCGTCCCGCAGGACACGGTGCTGTTCAACGACACCATCTTCTACAACATCGCCTACGGCCGGACCTCCGCGTCCCCGGCGGAGGTGGAGGAGGCGGCGCGGCTGGCGCACATCCACGACTTCGTCATGGCGCTGCCCGACGGCTACCAGACCACGGTGGGCGAGCGCGGGCTGAAGCTGTCCGGCGGCGAGAAGCAGCGCGTCGCCATCGCCCGCACCATCCTGAAGAACCCCGCCATCCTGATGTTCGACGAGGCGACCAGCGCGCTCGACACCCACACCGAGCGCGAGATCCAGGCCAATCTGCGCGAGGTCAGCCGCGGCCGCACGACGCTGGTGATCGCGCACCGGCTGTCGACGGTGGTGGACGCCGACGAGATCCTGGTGCTGGAGCAGGGCCACGTCATCGAACGCGGCCGGCATGCCGAACTGCTGGCGCTGAGCGGCGCCTATGCGGCACTCTGGGCGCGCCAGCAGGAATCCAGCCAAGGGCCGGAGCCGGTGCCTGGGGTGCTGGCGCCGACATAACGGCGTCCCAACGAAGGAACCTCCATGGGTCCCACCCGCCAAGCGTTGCGCGACGCCACCGAGGACATCCACGACCGCCTGGACCGCGCCGCGCTGCTGCGCCCGCTGACCGAGCCGACCCTCGACACGGACGCCTACCGCGCCGCGCTGGTCGCCCTGCACGGCTTCCACGCTTCCATCGAAGCCCAACTGGCTGAGGGCGGACGCTTGTCCTTGCTGCGCGCCGATCTCGCCGACCTGGGCGTGGACGCGGCGGCCCTCCCGGTGATGGACGACGCACCGGACCTCTCCACCACCCCCGCGCGGCTGGCGGCGCGCTATGTGCTGGACGGCTCGGCGCACGGCGGGCGGGCCATGCTGCCCAACATCACCCGCGCGCTGGGCTTCGACGCCACCCGTGGCGCGCGGTTCCTCGCCTCGGCGGGCGCGGACGTGAAGACTGACTGGGCGGCGCTGCTCGCCCGCCTGGAAACCGACATCGCCACCGCCGACGACCGCGCCCTCGCCTGCGCCACCGCGGTCGGGCTGTTCGCCGCCCTGGAGCGCTGGCTGGAGCGCTGCCCTCTTTATTCGCCGACCTGACGCCGCTAGGTTGGCGGTCATGACGACCACGCCCCTTAAGAACGTGTTGGCCGACCCCCACGCCCTCGCCGACGCCGTCCGCCGCGGCGAGCGCCGCGCGCTGGCCCGCGCCATCACGCTGATCGAATCCACCAAGCCCGAGCACCGCGCCGTTGCCGAGGCCCTGCTGGAATCCCTGCTGCCGCACACCGGCAACTCGGTGCGCGTGGGCATCTCGGGCGTGCCGGGGGTGGGCAAGTCCACCTTCATCGAGGCGTTCGGGCTGCACGTCATCGGCCAGGGGCACAAGGTCGCGGTGCTCGCCATCGACCCGTCGTCGCAGCGCACCGGCGGTTCGATCCTCGGCGACAAGACGCGCATGGTGGATTTGTCGCGCGACCCGCACGCGTTCATCCGCCCCTCGCCCGCCGGCTCGACGCTGGGCGGCGTGGCGCGCCGCACGCGCGAGGCGATGCTGGTCTGCGAGGCCGCCGGCTTCGACGTGATCGTCGTCGAGACGGTCGGCGTCGGCCAGTCGGAAACCGCGGTGGCCGACATGGTGGATTTGTTCCTGCTGCTGCTGCTGCCGGCCGGAGGCGACGAGTTGCAGGGCATCAAGAAGGGCATCATGGAGCTGGCCGACGTGGTGGTGGTCAACAAGGCCGACGGCGATCTTGCCACCACCGCGCGCCACACCGTGGCCGACTACCGCCACGCGCTGACCCTGCTGCGCCACGGCGGCGCGTGGCGGGTGCCGGTGCTGAGCTGCTCGGCCTTCCACAAGACCGGCATCGACACGGTGTGGGACACCATCGGCGAGCACCGCGCCGCCACCGAGGCCGCCGGCATCCGCGCCGCCCGCCGCGCCGAGCAGGCCCGCGCGTGGCTGTGGAGCGAGATCCGCGAGACGCTGCTGGACGCCTTCCGCCGCCATCCGGGCGTGCGCGCCGACCTTCCGACGCTGGAGGCCGGCGTCACCCACGGCACGCAGATCCCGACCGCCGCCGCTCGCACGCTGCTGGAGCGCTTCCTCGGGCGCGCGGTGGACCGTTTGGACTGACCGTCTATACCGCACTGCAAAAAAATGTTGCAGTGCGGCATACAGATGCCTACCCTAACATTAAGCGAAGTGCAGGCGCCGTCGGTGACGGCGCTGAGGCAGGGTCATGTCCGTGAGTTTTCCGGAGCGGCCGGCCAGGATCGCCCAGCCGGTGTGATGAACACGCCTCTGCCACATCAGAGTTTTCGGGAGACTTTACCAATGAACGCCAATCTCTTCGGTTTCTACGCCCAGGCCGGCGCGCTGGCCAAGACCAACGCCGAGACGGCCGCCGCCCGCTCCGCCCGCATCGCCGGCCTGCTCCAGGACGGCGCCCGCCGCTGGGTCGACGGCGTGACCGCCTCGGTCGGTGAGACCGCGCGCATCGTCCAGGATCTCGGCAAGGTGCGCAGCCCGGCCGACATCGCCGAGCTGCACCGCACGTGGCTCCAGACCGCCTCGGCCCGCGCCACCGAGAACGTGAAGTCGTTCATCGACCTGTCGCAGAAGATCGCCGCCGAGATCGCCGCGCCGGTCGCCCCGGCCGCCGCCGAGACGCCGAAGGCCGCCCCGGTCGCCAAGGCCGAAGCCCCGAAGCCGGTGGCCCCGAAGGTTGAGGCGAAGCCGGTCGCCAAGGTCGAGGCTCCGAAAGCCGCCGCTCCGGCCGCGAAGAAGGCCGAGGTGAAGAAGCCCGCCGCCAAGCCGGCCGCGCCGAAGGCTGCTGCCAAGGTCGAGGCCAAGCCGGTTGCCAAGGCCGAGGCTCCGAAAGCTGCCGCTCCCGCCCCGAAAGCCGAGCCGGTGAAGGTCGAAGCCCCGAAGGCCGCCGCCCCGGCGCCGGCGCCGCAGGCCGCCCCGGTCGCCAAGGCCGAGGCCCCGAAGCCGGTGGCCCCGAAGGCCGAGCCGAAGCCCTCCGCGGCTCCGGTTGCCGCTCCGGTTGCCGAGGCCCCGAAGGCCGAGCCGGCGAAGGCCGCGGCCCCGAAGATCGTCGCCGCCGAGTAATTCGGCATCGCCGGCTGTCGTCAGGCGCGCGCTGTTTGAGTCTTCCTGCCTTGACGGGTGCGCGCCTGTTCGACTATAACCCCGGCCTTCTCTGGGCGGAGCGCCGCCCGAGACCGGTATTTCATTTGTTAAGACGAAGGAACAGTCCGATGGCTCGTCGGTGCTCCGTGACCGGCAAGGGCACGCAGTTTGGCAACAATGTCTCGCACGCCAACAACAAGTCCCGCCGCCGCTTCCAGCCGAATCTGCAGGAGACCTCGGTGCTGAGCGACGCGCTCGGCACGTCGGTCCGCCTGCGTCTCTCCACCAACGCGATCCGCACGATCGAGCACAAGGGCGGCCTCGACGCCTTCCTGCTCGACGCCAAGGACGCGGTCCTGAGCCTCGAGGCGCGCCGCCTGAAGCGCCGCATCGCCAAGGCCCAGGAAAAGGCCGCAGCCGCGGCCTGATCCGGTACCGGGATCGCTGAGGGGCCAGCCCCCTCAGCCGCAAGCCTGCCGCGGAACACCGTGGCGGGCTTTTCTCGTTTGGGAGTGGTGAGTGGGGGCTCGGCGCAGACGCTACTCCACGCTGTCCGGGTCCTCGGCATCCACCACCCGCCGGGCGATGTCGTAGGCGAACCCCGCCCGCCCCAGCGCCGCCAGATCCTTGTCGCGGTGCGCCGCGCGCGCCTCCGGCAACCGGTACGGCCCGAGTCGCCGCCGCCGCGCCAGCGCCAGGGCGGCGGTCAGGTCCACATCGCCCTCCACATCCTCCTCGACGCGGTCCAGCGCCTGATCCACATGATCGCGGGCCACTCCCTTGGACGCCAGCTTCTCGCGGATGGCGCGCGACGAGGTGCCGCGGCGGTGCAGGCTCTCCGCCTTCATGCGGGCGTAACCGGCGTCGTCGAGCAGACCGCTGGCGCTGTAACGCGCGATCAGCGCGTCCACCCAGCCCGCCGCCTCCTCACGGTCGGTGCCGTGCGCCCGAACGGACAGATCCACCTTGCGCATCAGCACGCGCCGCAGGTTCGCGGCCGAGCTGGCGAAACGCTCCAGGTAATGCAGCGCGGCGTTCTCCAGGTACTGCGGCGTGACGCGCCGGGGCTCGCGGCGTTCCCTTGGCCCCGGTCGTTCGGAGGTCATGCCTGTTCCTTTCTCGCGGCGGGTTGCGGCGGCGGGGTGGCCGCCCTACAGTCCAACGCCACAGCGTTTTATCATGGTCCGATGACTCATCCGCTTCCTCCCATGCCGCGCACGGTCGGTTCCGTCAACTGGATCGGGCTGTGGACGCTCTACGCCCGCGAGGTGCGGCGCTTCCTCAAGGTGCACCAGCAGACCGTCTGGGCTCCGGTGGTGACCACGCTGCTGTTCTATGCCGTGTTCGTGCTGGCGCTGGGCGGGGCCGTGCGCATGGTCGGCTCCGTGCCGTACATGGAATTCCTGGCGCCCGGCCTGATCATGATGGCAATGACGCAGAACGCCTTCGCCAACACCTCGTCGTCCATCGTCATCTCCAAGGTGCAGGGCAACATCGTCGACATCCTGATGCCGCCCATGGCGCCGCTGGAGCTGGTGCTGGGCTTCGTCGGCGGCGGCGTGACGCGCGGCATTCTGGTCGGGCTGGTGACGGCGCTGGCGATCCGGCTGTTCGTGCCGTTCGAGGTGGCGCACTGGGGTTTCGTCGTCTACCACGCGGTGATGGCGTCGATGCTGCTGTCGCTGCTCGGGCTGGTCGGCGGCATCTGGTCGGAGAAGTTCGACAACATCGCGGCGGTGACCAACTTCGTGGTGACGCCGCTGTCCTTCCTGTCCGGCACCTTCTATTCGGTGGAGTCGCTGCCGCCGGTGTTCTGGTGGCTGGCCCACTTCGACCCGTTCTTCTACATGATCGACGGCTTCCGCTACGGCTTCATCGGCCACTCGGACGGCACGCTGGCGGTGGGGCTGGTGGTGATGGCGGCCATCAACGCCGGCCTGTGGTGGCTGGCGTGGCGCATGCTGAGCAAGGGTTACAAGCTCAAGGCGTAGGAATTGAAGATCCGCCATGTCCTCCGGGCGTAGTCCTTCCGTTGACACGGCCGCATGATCCCAGGATATTGGCCGCTCTCCGACGGGCCGCCGGCCCGCCGGATGTTTTTCCTTTGGGGGAATGCCCGTGATTCCGGTCGTCATGCCCACGTACGCCAAGCCCGACATCGAGTTCGAGCGGGGCGAAGGTTCGTATCTTTTCGATACGAACGGGCGACGATTCCTAGACTTCTCGGCCGGTGTCGCCGTCACGGCGCTGGGCCACGCGCATCCGCATCTGGTCGCGGCGCTGACCGGGCAGGCGCAGAAGATCTGGCACATCTCCAACCTGTTCAAGGCCGCCGGCAACGCCGGGCAGGACGGGCTGGCCAAGCGGCTGGTGGACGCCACCTTCGCCGACACGGTGTTCTTCACGAACTCCGGCGTCGAGGCGTGGGAGTGCGCCGTCAAGGTCTGCCGCAAGTACCAGTACGAGACCGGCCACCCCGAGCGCTGGCGCATCATCACCTGCGAGCAGGCTTTCCACGGCCGCAGCACCTCGGCGATCTCCGCCGCCCAGCAGGAGAAGCTGGTCAAGGGCTTCGGCCCGCTGGTGCCCGGCTATGATCTGGTCGCCTTCGGCAACCTGAACGAGGTGCGCGCCGCCATCACGCCGGAAACCGCGGCGATCTGCGTCGAGCCCATCCAGGGCGAGGGCGGCATCCGCGTCGCCTCGGAGGATTTCCTGCGGGGCTTGCGCGCCGTGTGCGACGAGTTCGGCCTGTTGCTGCTGCTGGACGAGATCCAGACCGGCATGGGCCGCACCGGCACGCTGTTCGCGCACGAGTGGGCGGGCATCACGCCGGACGTCATGGCGGTCGCCAAGGGCATCGGCGGCGGCTTCCCGCTGGGCGCCTGCCTCGCCACCGAAAAGGCCGCGGTCGGCATGACCGGCGGCACGCACGGCAGCACCTACGGCGGCAACCCGCTGGCGATGGCGGTCGGCAACGCCGTGCTCGACGTCATGCTGGCGCCGGGCTTCCTCGAGCAGGTGAACAGTGTCGCGGCCCTGCTGCACCGCCGCCTGGAAGCGCTGGTGCTCAAGCATCCCAAGATCTTCACCGAGGTGCGTGGCAAGGGCCTGTTGCTGGGCCTGAAGTGCGTGCCGGCCAACACAACCGTCATTGAACGCCTGCGCGCCAACGGCATGCTGAGCGTCGCCGCTGGCGACAACGTGGTCCGGCTGCTGCCGCCGCTCGTCATCGGCGAGACCGAGGTCGATGAGGCCATCGGTATTCTCGACCGTACCGCCCAGGAGCTGGCGTCATGACCGCCCCCCAGAACATTTCCCCCAGGCATTTTCTCGACCTGCATCACTTCGATTCCGCCACGCTGCGGGGCATCCTCGACCGCGCCGCAGCCATGAAGCGGGACCGCGCCGCGTACAGCGACCTGCTGCGCGGCCGCACGCTGGCGATGATCTTCGAAAAGCCCTCGACCCGCACCCGCGTGTCGTTCGAGGTCGGCATGCAGCAGCTCGGCGGCAATGTCGTGGTGCTGAAGCACGACGACATGCAGCTCGGCCGCGGCGAGACCATCGCCGACACCGCCCGCGTCCTGTCGCGCTACGTCGACGCCATCATGGTGCGCACCGGGCCGGAGACGCGGCTGCTGGAACTCGCCGAGCATGCGGCTGTTCCGGTGATCAACGGTCTCACCAACGAATCGCACCCCTGCCAGCTCATGGCCGACATCCAGACCTTCGAGGAGCGTTGCGGCCCCATCGCCGGCCGAATCGTCGCCTGGACCGGCGACGCCAACAACGTGGCCGCCAGCTGGGTGCACGCCGCCGTGCGCTTCGGCTTCGAGCTGCGCCTCGCCTGCCCGGACTCGCTGTGCCTGGCGCCGGAATTGCTCGACTGGGCTAAGCGTGAAGGCACCGGCAGCGTTGTGCAGATGACCTCGGCGGACGAGGCGGTGCGCGGCGCCGACTGCGTGGTCACCGACGCCTGGGTGTCGATGAACCACAGCGACGCGGAGAAGGAGCAGCGCTACGCCGCCCTCGGCCCCTATCAGGTGAACGAGCGCCTGATGGGCCTCGCCAAGCCGGACGCCATCTTCCTGCATTGCCTGCCGGCGCACCGCAACGACGAGGTGACCGACGCCGTCATCGACGGCCCGCAATCCGCCGCGTGGGACGAGGCGGAAAACCGCCTGCACGCGCAGAAGGCGGTGCTGGCGTGGTGCATGGGCGCATGACCGGCACCGAGGGACTTACCCCCGCCGCCGCCAATCCCGCGGTGGACGATCTGGTGCAGCCGTTCCAGATCGAGGCGTCGCACCTGCGCGGCCGCATGGTGCGCCTGGGCCCGACGCTGGACGAGATCCTGTCGCGGCACGCCTACCCGGACACCGTCGCCGCGATCCTGGGCGAGTTGATGACCCTCGCCATGCTGCTGTCCAGCATGCTGAAGTACGAGGGCATCTTCACCCTGCAAACCAAGGGCGACGGGCCGATCAAGCTGATGGTGGCCGACGTCACCTCGGTGGGCGACGTGCGCGCCTACGCCCAGTTCGACGAGGCGGCGGTGGCCGCCGCCGAGGACGACGCGCGGATCGCCCCCGCCCCGGCGCTGCTCGGCAAGGGCTACATCGCCTTCACCGTGGACCAGGGCCAGCACACCGAGCGCTACCAGGGCATCGTCGAGCTGTACGGCAAGACGCTGGCCGACTGTGTGCAGCACTATTTCCGCCAGTCGGAGCAGCTCGACACCGGCCTGACCGTGACGGTCGGCCGCTCGGACGAGGGCCACTGGCGCTCCGGCGGCATCATGCTGCAACGCCTGCCCGAGCAGCAGCCCTCGGCGGACGGCGCGGCGCCGATGCTGCCCAGCGACGCCGAGGACGGCTGGCGCCGCGCCATGGTGCTGCTGGCCAGCGCCACCGCCGACGAGTTGCTGGCCAACGATCTGCGCGCCAACGACCTGCTGTTCCGCCTGTTCCACGAGGACGGCGTGCGGGTGTGGCCGCCGTCGCACCTGCGCTTCGGCTGCCGCTGCTCGCGCGAGCGGGTAGTGACCATGCTGTCCAACCTGCCGCGCGAGGAAGTCTCGACCATGAAGGTCGAGGGCACGGACGAGGTGGAGGTGGTCTGCCAGTTCTGCTCGACCGCCTATCGCTTCGGCGACGCCGAACTGGACCGGGTATACGGCGCGAAAGGCGGCGACCAGCCGGCGTGAGGAAACGCCGCCTTGGCTGTTCTCCCTGAATCGACAACTTTCAGGGGGAGGTGCGCCATGCGCACGTCAGCCTTAGCGCTCCTGTCGGCGTTCGCGTTGCTGTCCATGGCGGGCTGCGCGCAGACGACGGAGGATTTGTTCGGGACCTCGTCCTCGCAGGCCTCACAACCGATCACCCAGCGCAACACCACCACCGTCGCCTCGCTCACCCCGCAGGAGATGATGGGCAAGAGCGTCATCACCGCGGACGGCAGCAAGGTCGGCTCGGTCGAGGATGTGCTGATGCGCAACCGCAGCAACCGCGCCTCGCACGTGGTCGTTGGGGCCGGCGGCTTCTTGGGGCTAGGCGAGCGGAACGTGGCGCTCGACGTCGACCGCCTGCGCTGGTCGGGCGAGCGCAACGCGCTGGTCGCCATGAACATGACCCGCGACCAGATCGCCGCGCTGCCCGAATACCGGTACGACGGCAGCATGGTCTCGCTGAACCGCTCCCGCGGCGGCAGCGGCGGCAGCTACTGATAAGGCGCCGCACCCGGCGCCGCCCCGGCCTGCTTGGTCCGGCGCGGCGCCGGGGGTATACAAGGGACGCCGATCCCCCCTCCCCGACCGGAGAGCGCATGCCGTCCCGCCGATCCCTTCTCCTCGCCGCCGCCGCTGCCGCGGCGCTCGCCGCTTGCCAGAACGCGCCGATCCGCCCCGCCCCGCGCCCCATCGACTTCTCGTCGTTCGGGCCGATCGTGCTGAACGCCGCGAAGATCGACTTCGTGGACGCCTCCCGGCCGGCCGGCGGCGTCGTGCACGTCGAGCAGCGGGCCTCCACCCCGCCCCTGGAAGCCATGCGCCGCTGGACCGCCGAGCGCCTGCAAGCCGCCGGCCGCGCCGGCACGATGCGGGTGACGGTGCGCGACGCCAGCATCATTGAGGTGCCGCTGCCGACCACCGGCGGTGTGAAGGGCTATTTCACCAACGAACAGGCACAACGCTACGAGGGCCGCCTGGAGGTCGAGGTGACCGGCGAGGGGCCGGTGGCGAACGGCGGCAGCTTCCGCGGCACCACCAAGGCCGTCGCCACCCACACCAGCACCGTGCCGGAAAACGTCACCCTGGCCGACCGCGAGGCGACGATCAGCGAGATTTCCCGCCATCTGGCAGAGGAGATCAACGCCCGCCTCGACGCCGGCATCCGCAAGGATCTGACGCCGATGGTGACCCGGTAGGGGGCCGCAAGCGCATCGGTTCGAACGGTGCGCTTGCTCTTGCTGGCGGGCCGCATATAGGATTGCAGTCTTCGTTGGGAGAGCCGCGTCCGCGCGCTGCCGGTCGAATGAAACACCACCATGATTCGCGTTTCATAGCGTTGCATTGTGTTGCATCCAGCGCCGCCGAAGTGCCGATGGAACACGTCGCTTTCTGCCGGACGGCAAGCGCCGCTATAGGTCGATACCCAGCGCCAGCAGGTTGTCCTGCGTCGCGCGGTCGAGGGGAACGGCGTTGCGCCGGGCGGCCTCGGCGGCGCGCTCGGCCAGAGCGTCGAAACCGTCCAGCGTCGACTCCACGCGCACCCGGCCGCCGCCGGTGAGCGTCAGCACCAGCCAGCCGTCCGTGCGGTCGCGCCGTGTCGCGTAATAGCGCAGGCGCAGGCCGCTCAACGCGTCCCAGCGCACGGCACCGCCCAGGGGCCCTTCGGCGCGCACGCCGTCCTCGTCCACCACGACGCGGGTCACGTGGCGTTGCGCCGTGCGGGCGGCAAAGGCGGCGAACAGGATCGCCGCCAGCCCCAGCGGCACCGCGATCCAGACGGTGAGGGTGAGCAGCAGCAACGGCGACACGGTCATCGCCAGCCCGGCCGCGGCGCGGGCGTAGTCACCCATCAGACCAGCGGGCGGGTAGCGCAGGATCAGCCGTTCCGTCACGGAAGGGTCTACACGAAGGCGATGTCGATGGCGCCTACCACACGGTTGCGCCCCTGACCCTTGGCCTGATACAGCGCCTCGTCGGCGCAGGACAGCATGGCGTCGATGCCGCGTTCGCCGCTGTGGCAGGACGCCAGACCGATGCTGACGGTGAAGCGCACCGTCTCGGCGCCGGCCGGCACCTCGATGGCCATGACGCCCGTGCGGATGCGCTCGGCCACCTGGCGGGCGCCGGCGCCATCGGTTTCCGGCAGCAGGACGGCGAACTCCTCGCCGCCCATGCGGCCCAGCACGTCGTTGGTGCGCAACGCGTGCTGGCAGGCGGCGGTGAACGCCTTCAGCGCCTCGTCGCCCACCGCGTGGCCGTGGGTGTCGTTGATCCGCTTGAAGTGGTCGATGTCCAGCGCCAGCAGGCTGAACGGCCGGGCGTAGCGGCGGCTGCGCTCCTCCTCCGACTCGGCGACGTCGATGAAGTGGCGGCGGTTCCAGACACCGGTCAGCGGGTCGGTGTTGGACAGCACGCGCAGCATCGACTCGGTCTGCTTCATCGCGGTGACGTCGTTGATCAGCACGTAGATGACCGGCAGCCCCTCCCAGGGCAGCGGCGACATGCTGATCTGCGCGCTGGTGAGCCGGCCGTTGGCGCCGGTCACCACGCAGTCCTTGGTGCGCACCAGCTCGCGTTTGCGCAGACAGGCGGTGAAAAAGGCGGCTTGCGCCTCCGCGTCGGCTTCGGTGACGAAGTCCAGGTAATGGAGGCCGACCAGCGCCTCCTGGCTGAAGCCGAGGACCCGCGCCGCCTCGATGTTGGCGTAGACGATGCCCTGCTCCTGATGGATCAGCAGGCCAGCCGGCAGCAGGTCCAGCAGGTCGCCGAGCTTGCTGCGGGTGATCGACAGCTCATGGCTGGTGACGACCGCGTCCGTGTCGTCGCTCAGATCGAAGAAGTCCAGAGTGTCCGGCTGATCCGGTACGGGCATCGGGTGCATGGGAAAGTTGGGCTGGGAGGAAGTTCGAATATATGCGTAAGTGTATAGATCACGGGGAAGCGGGGCAACGCATCGCCCGCATTCATCACAGGATCGGATCGCCATGACCACCGAGCGCAACGCTTTGAACCAGCCCATCGGTTTTCCCGTGCCCGGCTGGACGCCCCGCCCCCGGCCGCCGCGCACGGCCATGGAGGGCCGCTATTGCCGGGTGGAGCCGCTCGACCCCGCCCGTCACGCCGACGATCTGTTCGACGCCAACGCCAAGGATGCGGAGGGCCGCAACTGGACCTACCTGTCCACCGAGCCGCCGAAGACGCGCGAGACCTACCGCGCCTGGGCCGAGGCCATGGTGACGAGCGAGGACCCGTTGCTCCACGCCATCATCGCGCGCGACACCGGGCGCGCGGTGGGCGTGGCGGCGTACCTGCGCATCGACCCGGCCAACGGGAGCATCGAGGTCGGACACATCAACTTCAGCCCGCGCCTGCAACGCACCCGCGCCGCGACCGAGGCGATGTTCCTGATGATGCGCCGTGCCTTCGACGAGTTGGGCTATCGGCGGTACGAGTGGAAGTGCGACTCGCTGAACGCGCCGTCCCGCGCGGCGGCTCAGCGCCTGGGGTTCCGGCACGAGGGGGTGTTCCGGCAGGTGATGGTCACCAAGGGGCGCAACCGGGATACGGCGTGGTTCTCGATCCTCGACAGCGAATGGCCGGCACTGCGCGCAGCGTTCGAGCAGTGGCTGGACCCGGCGAACTTCGATGAGGCCGGGCGGCAGAGGATCAAGCTGTCGGAACTGGCTCCCTCCCCCAGTGGGGCCGGGGGAGGGAGTTAAGTTTCACTAGCGAAACGATCCTTTCAAACCGCCAGTTCCACCACCACCGGCACATGGTCGGAGGGCTTGGGCTCCCAGCCGCGGGCGTCTTTGAGCACGCGGCAGCTTTTCAACGCCGGCTTCAGGGGCTCCGTCACCCAGATATGGTCCAGGCGGCGGCCACGATTCGACGCCGCCCAATCCCGCGCACGGTAGCTCCACCACGTGTAGAGTTTATCCGTTTCGGGAACGAAATGACGTATGGCATCCACCCAGCCGATGGAGTTCTGCATGGCTGTCAGCTTCTCCACCTCGATCGGCGTGTGGGAGATGACATCCAGCAACTCCTTGTGACTCCACACATCGTGCTCAAGTGGCGCGATGTTGAAGTCCCCCATCACGACCATCGGCTTGTCGCCGCTGCGCTTGGATGCCCACCACTCAGTCATTTCGTCTACGAAACGAAGTTTGTGGGCGAACTTGTCATTTTGTTCCGGGTCCGGAACGTCTCCGCCGGAGGGGATGTAGACGCTGTGCAGCTCGATGCCGTTGGGCAGCGTCGCCAGGATATGGCGGCAGTCCTGCTTCTCGCACCAGTGCTGGATGTCGCGCGTCTCCAGCGGCAGCTTGGAGAGGATGGCGACACCATTGTAGCTCTTCATCCCGTGCACGTGATTGTGCACGAAACCGCGCTCTTCCAAGGGTTTGTGCGGAAACTCCTGGTCGACGCACTTGGTTTCCTGCAAGCAGATGACGTCCGGGTTGGCCTCGTCGATCAGGCGCAGCAGCAGGTCCATCCGCAGGCGGACGGAGTTGATGTTCCAAGTGGCGATGCGCATGGGCGGTCAGCCGATGGTGACGGTGAGCGTGCCGACACCCTCGACGCTGCCTTCCAGGCGATCGCCCTTGACCACCGGGCCGACGCCCTCCGGCGTGCCGGTGTAGATCAGATCGCCCGGCTTCAGCTCGACAAGTCCAGACAGATACGAGATCGTTTCGGACACGGACCAAATCAGGTCGTTGAGGTCGCCGTGCTGCCGCTGTTCGCCGTTGACGGTCAGGGCGACGGCGCCCTTGTCCGGGTGGCCGATGTCGGCGGCGCGGCGGATGGTGCCGCAGGGGGCGGACAGGTCGAAGCCCTTGCCCATGTCCCAGGGCTTGCCTTCCTTCTTGGCGGCGTTCTGCAGGTCGCGGCGCGTCATGTCCAGGCCGACGGCGTAGCCGTAGACGTGCTCCAGCGCGCTCTCAACCGGGATGTTCGCCCCGCCCTTGGCGATGGCGACGACCAGTTCGATCTCGTGGTGCAGGTTCTTGGTGGCCGGCGGGTAAGGCACCGTGCCGCCATCCGCCACCACGGCGTCGGCCGGTTTGGTGAAGAAGAACGGCGGCTCGCGGTCGGGATCGGCGCCCATCTCGCGGGCGTGCGCCGCGTAGTTGCGGCCGACGCAATAGATGCGGCGCACCGGGAACGGGTCGCCACCGGCGACGGCGACCGTCGGCTGGGGCCACAGGGGAACGGCGTAGGCCATGGCGACACTCCTGTCAGGAACGATCCGACCTCAAGGGGGCCGGCCTCAAGAGGTAACGGGCCGGCCGCCGCTTGCCAAGGCTGCAAAAACAAGACGCCCGGTCTGGGGGAGACCGGGCGTCGGAAGCTCCGTGGGGAGCCCGCGCGCAGCAGGGGAAACCACGGCGCGGGCGACCGCTCCCGGGGGAGGAAACGGCCACTTCATGCCCAATCAGGTTGGGTGGTGCTCGTCCGGGGACCAATGCGCATCACGAATACGCGCTATGCAATGCAGGTGATACGCACTGTTCTTGCTGACAAATGAAGCTGGTCCCTGCATTTTACCGCCGACACGAATCCTACATAAAAGTGGCTTTCCCCTTGACCGACACCGATCGTACCGCGCCCGCGGAGCGGCGCACCCGCGCGCGTCCCGGCCGCACCGGCAAGCTGGGCCTCGGCCCCCTGCCCGAGCTGGTCGGCTACAACCTGCGCAAGGCGCAGGTCGCCGTCTTCCAGAGCTTCCAGGCCGCCGTGGCGCCCCACGACATCACGCCGGGCCAGTTCGGCGTGCTGATCATGATCAGCGAGAATGAAGGCCTCAGCCAGTCCGACCTGGGTGCTGCAGTGGGCATCGACCGTTCGACCATGGTGGCGGTGATCGACCGGCTCGAGTCGCGCGGCCTCGTGGTTCGCGCGCCGTCGCCGAACGACCGCCGCTCCTACGCGCTGAAGCTGTCGCCCGAGGGCGAGAAGCTGCTGGGCGAACTGGTGCCGCGCATCCAGTCGCACGACCAGGCCATGATGAAGGACCTCTCCGCGCAGGAGCAGGCCCAGCTCATGGACCTGCTGCGCCGCGTCTCCAAGGCCGGCTGAGCGTCTACCGCCGCCGGGCCCGCTCGGCGGCGGCTTCTCCGAAGGCGGCGAACAGCGCGGCCGACAGCGGGGTGTCGCGGAAGCGCCATTCCGGGTGCCACTGCACGGCCAGCGCAAAGGCCGGCGCGCCCTCGACGCGCACCGCCTCGACCAGCCCATCGGGCGCCGTCGCTTCCACCGCCAAGCCGGGCGCTAGGCGGTCGATCCCCTGCCCGTGCACCGAATTGACCCGCACCTCATCGCGCCCTGCCAGCCGCGCCAGCACGCCGCCGGGCGTCAAAGTCACGGGGTGGGCCGGGCCGTACTGTACCTCCAGCGGCGCCGTCTCGTCCTCGCGGTGGTCGGCCAGCCCCGGCACCTCGTGCAAGCGCTGGTGCAGTGTGCCGCCCAGGGCGACGTTCAACTCCTGAAAGCCGCGGCAGATGCCCAGCAGCGGCACCCCGGCCGCCAGCGCGGCGCGGATCAGCGGCAGCGTGGTGGCGTCGCGGGCGGGGTCGTGCAGCGTGCCCTCCGCGCTGGGCGGGCCGCCGTAGAGGTGCGGCTCGACGTTCGACCCGCTGCCGGTGAACAGCAGCCCATCGAGTCGCGCCACCAGATCGTCGATGTCGAGCCCGCCGCCCAGCGCCGGCACCAGCAACGGCAGCGCGCCAGCGCCATCGGACACGGCGCGGATATACTTGTCGCCGGCCACGTGGAAGGGGGGGTCGCCCAGCGCGCGGATGCAGGTGGGGATGCCGACCAGTGGTGTCATTTGAACTGATCGCGGCGGCGCGCCGGCTCCTTGAAGTAAAAGAAGCTCGAATCGAACTGCACGCCCTGCCGGGGGTTGAGCAGCGCCACCTCCGTGGTCAGGCCCTGCGCGTCGACCACACGCCATTTGCGCAGCTGGAACGGCCGATCCTCGAACACCAGCGTCATCGATCCCTTGCCGGGGTCCTTGGCCTCCAACAGCGTGATCTCCACCGCGCCGGGCGTGCGGAACACGTCGGTGACCGTCACGTCGCCGGACAGCCGGATTTCCGGCCGCAGGATGAAGTCGGCCAGGGTCGAGCCGATGGGCGTGCTCGACTGCTGCTCCATCTCGCCGTCCCAGTAGGTGAGGATGCGGCCGTCGGCGACGACGAAGTCCTTCACCGGCGGGTCGTACTCCAGCCGCATCCGCCCCGGCCGCCACAGCGAAAAGGTGCCGGAGAGCTGTCGGCCATCGGCGCCGGTTTGCAGGAACTTGGATTGCAGCGTCTGGATGCTGTTCAGGTACTGCTCGGCCTGGGTGATGGAGGCCTTGTCCTCGGGCGTGAGCGGGTGGGCCTTGGGCACGGCCCAAGCCGGCGCGGCAAGCGATGCCAGGAGGACGAGAGAGGCGAGGATTCGGCGAAGCACGGCGTTCATACCCCAATAGCTGCCCGACATTCGTGGCGGAAACGCGGCGCAGGGGCAAGGGGGTCCGAATCGCTACCCCCCTACTCGCCCCCTACTCGTCGATGTTGCGCGCCAGCACCTCGCGCTTGCCGGCGTGGTTGGGTTTGGAAACCACGCCCTCGCTCTCCATGCGCTCGATCAGGCGGGCGGCGGAGTTGTAGCCGATGCGCAACTGGCGCTGGATGAAGCTGGTGGACGCCTTGCGCTCGCGGCAGACGATGGCGACGGCCTTGTCGTACATCTCGTCGCCGGTGGCGCTGCCGCCGCCGGAGCCGCCACCGTCGTCCTCGAACACCGCGTCGTCGTCTTCCTCGGTGATGGCGTCCACGTAGTTGGGCTCGCCCTGCGCCTTGAGGAACTTGACGATGTGCTCGACCTCGGCGTCCGAGACGAAGGGGCCGTGCACGCGGGTGATGCGGCCGCCGCCCTGCATGTACAGCATGTCGCCCTGACCAAGGAGCTGTTCGGCCCCCTGCTCGCCGAGGATGGTGCGGCTGTCGATCTTCGAGGTGACCTGGAAGCTGATGCGGGTCGGGAAGTTGGCCTTGATGGTGCCGGTGATGACGTCCACCGAGGGGCGCTGCGTCGCCATGATGATGTGGATGCCGGCGGCACGGGCCATCTGGGCGAGGCGCTGGATCGCCGCCTCGATGTCCTTGCCGGCCACCAGCATCAGGTCGGCCATCTCGTCGACGATGACCACGATGTACGGCAGCTCCTTGAGGTCGAGCGGCTGCTCCTCGAACAGCGGCTTGCCGGTGTCGGGGTCGAAGCCGGTCTGCACGCGCCGGGTCAGCGACTCGCCGTTGGTGCGCGCCTCGCGCAGGCGGGCGTTGTAGCCCTCGATGTTGCGCACGCCCAGCTTGGACATGTTGCGGTAGCGGTCCTCCATCTCCCGCACCGTCCACTTCAGCGCGACCACCGCCTTCTTCGGGTCGGTCACCACGGGGGTGAGCAGGTGGGGGATGCCCTCGTAGACCGACAGCTCCAGCATCTTCGGGTCGATCATGATGAAGCGGCAGCGCTCCGGCGGCAGCCGGTAGAGCAGCGACAGGATCATCGTGTTGATCGCCACCGACTTGCCGGAACCCGTGGTGCCAGCCACCAGCAGGTGCGGGAAGCGGGCAAGGTCGGCCACCACCGGGCCGCCGCCGATGTCCTTGCCCAGCGCCAGCACCAGCTTGCCCTGGTTGCGCTCGAAATGCTCGGCGGCGAAGATCTCGCGCAGCAGCACGGTCTCGCGCTTGGCGTTCGGCATTTCCACGCCGATGACGTTGCGGCCGGGCACCACGGCGACGCGCACGGACACCGCGCTCATGGACCGCGCGATGTCGTCGGCGAGGCCAATGACGCGCGAGGACTTGGTGCCCGGCGCCGGTTCCAGCTCGTACAGTGTGACGACCGGACCGGGGTGGACCTTCTGCACCTCGCCGCGCACGCCGAAGTCGGCCAGCACGCGCTCCAGTTCCTCGGCGTTGCGGCGCAGGGTGGCCTCGTCGAGCTGCTCGGCACGCGCGGTTGGCAGCGGCATCTGGAGCAGGTCGAGCGGCGGCAGCTCGTAGCCGTCCCCCTCGGCGTTGTCGAGGTGCAGCGCGGGCTGGCGCGGGTCGGGCTTGCGCGGCGTGGGCTCGGCCTTGGCCTTCGGCGGCGTCACCACGGGGACGGCGCGCGGGCTAGCCGGCGGCTCGTCGTCGCAGGTGTCGCGGGAGGGCGCGCGGAGCGCGTTCGGATTCCCGGCGGGGGTGTCGAAGGTCGGGTCCTTGAAGACTGGCGCGGCGGCGACTGGCGCGTCCGGCTCGGCGCCGCCCAGGCTCGGCTCTCGGCGCATCATGTCGCCGGCGGCGGAGCGCGCGGCACGGGCGGCGTCGGCGCCGCGGCGGCCCACTTCCGAGGCGCCCGTGCGGGCCAGGGTGCCGGCGCGGCCGGCCATCCCGCCCAGAGCGCGGAAGCCGCCGATCCACTCGCGCACCGAAAAGCCGAAGGCGACGAACAGCGTCAGGCCGGACAGCACCGCCGCGGTGGTGGCGACCATCTCGCGCCCGCCGTGGGCGAACAGCGCCTTGGCCGCCGCCTGCATCAGCAGCGTGCCGGCGCTGCCGCCGGGCGGCAGCAGGCGCGGCTCCGGGGGGGCGTAGCCGGCGAACGCCGTGGCGGCCAGCAGCACGCCCCACAACGCCAGCATCAGCCGCAGCACCGGGTGACGGACGATCTTCTGGTTGCCCAGCCGCCAACCCCAGGCGACCGGCACGAGGGCCAGCAGCCACGCCGCCCAGCCCAGCGTCTGCATGAGCACATCCGCCAGATAGGCGCCGGGCAGGCCCAGCAGATTGTGCGCCTTTCCGGCGGTGGCGGTGTTCCACGACGGGTCGGCAGCGTTGTAGCTGCCCAACACGACGAACAGCACAAGACCGACGCAGCCCAGCGCGAACCCCGCCATCTCCTTGGCGCGGGCGGCGACGAAGGCGCGCGCCGCGGGTGACAGCAAAGGCGGGCGTTCCGACCGTCCGGGGGATTTGGCGGTGCGGCTGCTGGGCATCGGCTTTGCCATGGGGATCTTACCCGAGGATGCGGGAAAGCGTCGAACAGGCGCGGGCGATGGTCTCGGTGTCGTGCACCAGCGCCACGCGGATGTAGCGGGCTCCGGCGTTGGGCTCGCCGGGCCGCGCGCGCGTCAGGTAGGCGCCGGGCAGCACGCGGATGCCGCCCTCGGCCCACAGCCGGCGCGTCGCCTCCTCGCCGTCGCCGACGTCGAGCCACAGGAAGAAGCCGCCCGCCGGCCGGTAATAGCCGAAGCGGCCCTGCAACGCATCCTCGGCGGCGTCGAACTTGGCGCGGTAGGCGGCGCGGTTCTCCACCACGTGCGCCTCGTCGCGCCACAGCGCGGCGGAGGCCGCAAGCAGCGGCAGCGGCGTGCCGGCGTTGGAATAGCTGCGCAGGCGGGCGAACTTGGCGATCAGCTCGGGGTCGCCGGCCACGAAGCCGGAGCGCAGGCCGGCGGCGTTGGACCGCTTCGACAGCGAATGGAAGACCAGCAGGTTGGCCCACGGCTTGCCGCCGGGGTCGCCGCCTTGTTCGAGGGTTGCCGCCACCTCCAGCACGCCGGTGGGCGGGGTGTCGAGGTAGATCTCGGCGTAGCACTCGTCCACCGCCAGGACGAAGTCGTATTGCCGGGCCAGCGCGATGGCGCGCTTGAGGTACGCGGCGTCGGCGGCGGCGCCCTGCGGGTTGGCCGGCGTGCACAGGTAGAACAGCGCAGTGCGGGCTAGCAGCTCGGGATCGAGCGCGTCCAGGTCGGGCAGGAAGCCGGTCTCGCGGGTGGCCGACAGGAACACCGGCTCGCCGCCGGCCAGCAGCCCGGCGCCCTCGTACACGGCGTAGAACGGGTTCGGCATGAGAACCGCAGGGGTCTGGCCGTTCTTGACGGTGGGAACCGCGAGAATCGCGGCCTGGAACAGCGCCTCGCGCGTGCCGGCGGCGGGCAGCACCGAGGTTTCCGGGTCGAACAGGCCGGCAGGCAGACCGTAGCGGCGGCTCAGCCAGCCGCCCACGGCGGCGCGCCAGTCCGGCGTGCCGGCGACGGGCGGGTACTTGCCCCAGAGATGGGCGTTGGCGCGGATCGCCTCGTCGATGAGGGCCGGCGGCTGGTGCTGCGGCTCGCCGATGGACATGATCGTCGGCTCGACGTTGGCGCGCGGCGTGATGCCGGACAGCAACGCCGCCAGCCGCGTGAACGGGTAGTCGGACAGCAGGTCCAAACGGTCGTTGGCCAGCGCCGGGGCAAGTGCCGAAGTCATGGGTCCGCGGGTCCGCGCAAAGGATGGGAATCAGGCGCGAAGTCTACCGGCGGGCTGGTGGCGGTACAAGGGCGCTGGGCGGGCGCCGGGTGCGCCATTCCTGGGAGAAGCAGAGCGGGTCAGGTGTTTGTCGCTTGATTTCGACGGAGGGTGTGCGGAGGTGGCGCAGGCAGGAACGCCCCACCGTTTTCCATTGGAGCGAATTCCTGTCCGGCAGGAAACGCCATGTTTCCTTCGGAAGACTGCGGCGCCGAATGGAACGCTGTGGAACACTATGGAACAGTGTGCAGGGGGTGTTCCATTCGTTCCGCACCACGCGGACGCGGTTCGTCGGCAAGGACTTATATCCTATGTTAGATTACCGGCAAGAGCAAGCGCACCGATCGAACCAACGCGCAAAACCGCTGTACGGAACGGGGCTGCCACTCGGGACAGCCCTGTCGACCGGTGGGCAAACGGCTTGAGCCGAATTACAGACAGGTCGCCTGCGCCGTCATCATGAGTTCCACGCCCTTGGCGTGCTGGCTGTTGACCATGACGGCCTCCTCGGGCTTGCCGCTGGCCATGGCGGCTTTCATAGCCTTGACCGCTTCCATGGCGGCGGTGCGGTCGGCCCCGGTGAGCTTGCCCGCCGCACACTTGCAGATCTTGGCGTTCTGCGGACTCTGGGCCGTCTCGCACAGAGCCTCGAAATCGTCGGCGAACGCAACGGCAGGGAGCAAAACAGCGGCGAACGTGGCAGCAATGGCAATTTTCAGTGCGCGCATTTCGGCAGATCCTTCAGCGTGGATTCACACATGGATTCTTGCCTCAAAATCTCTCGACTGGAAATCCGTAAAAACCATTCTGTGATTTCGATGCATGCTGTTAACACCATCAAGGCCTTGTGAGCGTCATTACTTTTTGCGAACGGTACAAGTACATTAAAGATCTTGCGTATAGATCACCAATAGAATGAGACATCGAGAACGAAATTAGATATGTCCATAGAAATGGAATGTTGGATAAATGTATGTTATAGGGTCGCCGCGAACCAGGCTGCCAATCTATCCAACGCATTTTTGCCAAAAATGCGTAGAACGTTATCGCCATGCAAAGAAATAAAAATGGATAAAAGCCAGCTCGCTGGATAGCTTTAAGGCGCACATCAGGCGGAAGCATTGCCTCGCCGGCCGCGATGAGATGGGCATGGCGCCAGGACGCGCTCCACAGAAAGGCCGCCGTAGCGATGATGAATGTAATGTAGTAAACAGTGTATAGATGGGCGGCTAGCAGCGCACGATCAAGATAACCATGGACTGCGAGGTCCATCGTATGCCGCCGCATAATTTCAACGAACGTGCTAAAGACGCCGTGAATGGGCGCAAATACCTGTAGATAAGATTGCGCAGTATCGCCAGTCGGCGCGGCGAACACCCAGAATGCCGTGTAAACCAACGGCAGTGTATAGATTGGTACGATGACGCGGTAGAGTGCCCTGGCATGCTCAGCCTTCGCTGCCTCCGGGTCCGCGGCGCTGGCCGCAAGTTCCCGGACGATGGCAGCCTCGTCGCGCTGAAGGTCGGGCGCGCGGTGGTGGCGCAGCAGATCCAGAGCAATACCAGCGACGAGCAGTACGACCGCTACGGCCATCGTCTCCGCTCCAAGCAAGGCCATCATCAGCGCGACCACCGTTGCGGCGGTGAGCCGAAAAAGACGGACCAGGGAGCAGCCGAAAGCTGCGGCAAAGGACTGCTTTGGCATGGTGGTCGAAGGCGTTCCTTCACAGCCTGCCCAGCCGGTTGGACTGGCGCTTTCCGCTTCGTCATGTCGGAATTTTTTCGCGCCCCGGTAGTCACCAAAACGGCCTACCTGCTTATACTGAACGTTAGGGAGAGCGCCAAGGCGCCGAGCCGAAATCAACCTGGGATAGGCACCACGAGCCTCCGCCGTGCCGATCGTGCCACATGGGCCGGACTCCCGGCCTGCCGCCAACAGCAAAAGCCCCGCAGGCCCGGAACAGGCCGCGGGTACCAGACAAGGGTGCCGGCCCGAAGCTGGCCCCCGGAACCTCGTCAGCAACGACGGAACACGGGCCCGGGGCGCTTCGGGGTCTCGGGAGCCCTTACAGGGCCTCGGAGTTCGTCTCGCCGGTGCGGATGCGCACGGCCTGGGCGATCTCCACCACGAAGATCTTGCCGTCGCCGATGCGGCCGGTGTTGGCGGCCTTCTGGATCGACTCCACGACCTGCTCGGCCTGATCGTCGGACACCGCAACCTCGATCTTCACCTTGGGCAGGAAGCTGACCGAATACTCGGCGCCGCGGTAGATCTCGGTCTGGCCCTTCTGGCGTCCGAAGCCCTTGACCTCGCTGACGGTGAGCCCCTGGATGCCGAGCGAGGTCAGCGCTTCGCGCACTTCGTCGAGCTTGAACGGCTTGATGATGGCCATGACGAGTTTCATGTGGCTCCCCTTGAAACAAAGTGATCCGGCCCGGATCGTCGCCCGGCTGGATCCGGCGCAGCGCCGAATTCAGCCAGAGCGTGTTCGCCCCGGCCGCAAAAATCAATGTTTTCAAGAATCATGCCGAAAGATCCGGCCAAGGGAAACTGCCTGCCGCTTGCGTCAGCCCTGCCGCATTCGGATGCAGGTGCCCATATCATGTGCAACAACGGGGTGGCTTTCGCCTTTGCCGGCCCCAGCGGCTCTGGACCCAACCTCTGGACAAGCCGGCGCTCAGCACCGATTGTTGCACCCCGATACGTCATCAAGGGAAGGACGGCACCGGTCATGACCGACTCGGCGCGCGGCGCGGAAACGGAGATCAGCACGGAGGTCGTGGTGCTCGGCGGCGGGCTCGCCGGCCTGACCATGGCCGCGGCGCTTGCCACCGCCGGGGTGCCGGTGGTGTGCATCGACCGCGACAGCCCGGAAAATCACCAGCGCGACGCATTCGACATCCGCACCACCGCCATCGCCTACGCCTCCATGAAGGTGCTGGAGGGCGCGGGCGTGTGGCGGCACATGGCGGAGCAGGCCGGGCCGATCCTCGACATCCGCGTCGCCGACCAGTTCTCGCCGCTGTTCGTCCACTACGACCACCGCGAACTGACGCTGGACGGCACCAGCCGGCCGTTCGGCTGGATTCTCGACAACAAGGACATCCGCCGCGCGCTGTTCACCCGCGTGAAGGAACTGCCCGGCCTCGTCCACCTCGCCCCGGCGCAGGCCGTGGCGGTGGAGCGCGAGCGGGCGCAAGCCCGCGTGGTGCTGGCCGATGGGCGGGTCATCAAAGCGCGGCTGGTGGTGGGCGCCGATGGCCGCGCGTCGATGGCGCGCGAGGGGGCCGGCATCAAGGTGCGGCGCTGGGCCTACGACCAGAGCGCCATCATCTGCACCATCCGCCATTCCGAGCCGCACGGCGGCGTGGCGGTGGAGCATTTCCTGCCCAACGGCCCGTTCGCCGTGCTGCCGATGACGGAGAACCGCTCGTCCATCGTGTGGAGCGAGAAGACGGCGCTGGTGCCCATTTACCTGGGCCTGTCCGACGCCGAGTTCATCGAGGAGCTGCGCCGCCGCTCCGGCGACTATCTGGGTGAGATCGAGCTGCTGACCAAGCGCGAGGCGTGGCCGCTGTCGGTGCTGCTGGCCGATGAGTTCGTCGCGCCGCGGCTGGCGCTGGTGGGGGAATCGGCGCACGCCATCCACCCCATTGCCGGCCAGGGGTTGAACCTGGGCCTGCGCGACGTGGCGGCGCTGGCCGAGGTGGTGGTGGACGCCTACCGGCTGGGGCTGGACGTGGGCGGGGAGAGCGTGCTGGCGCGCTATCAGCGCTGGCGGCGGTTCGACACGGTGCTGCTGGCCACGGTGTGCGACGGGCTGGTGCACCTGTTCTCCAACAACATCGGCCCGGTGAAGCTGGCGCGCGATCTGGGCATGGCGGTGGTCAACCGCCTGCCGCCGATGAAGCGATTCCTGATGCGGCACGCCATGGGCGTGGTCGGCGACCTGCCGCGGATGATCCGGGGTATGCCCCTCTGACCGAAGGTTCCCTCTGACGGAAGGCTAGGTGGATCGGCCTTGCATTCACAGGCTGGGAGGCCCACGTTGTTTCGGTCATTCTGCTTCGGACGTTCGGCCTGTTAAGCCCACTGGGCACGAGACCGCTGCGATTCCTGGAATACAGATATGATGCGCCCCGCCGGTGGTGGGGTGCTACCCGCATCATAGGAGGACAGCGATGCCCGTCGGCACCGTGAAGTGGTTCAACGGCACCAAGGGTTATGGTTTCATCCAGCCCGACAACGGCGGCCCGGACGTTTTCGTCCACATCTCCGCCGTTGAGCGCGCCGGCATGCGCGGCCTCAACGAGGGTCAGAAGGTTTCCTACGAGGAACAGCGCGACCCGAAGCGCGGCAAGACCTCGGCCGAGAACCTCAAGGCCGTCTGAGCCAGAGAGCGTTTTTGGTGAAGGGGGCACCGGACGGTCCGGTGCCCCTTTTCGTTTGACCGCGTTCCGGAGGCCGTCCCATGGCATTCAAGCCCAACTACAACCAGCAGCGCGCCGAGCGCAACCGCGCCAAAGAGGCGAAGAAGCAGGAAAAGCTGCAACGGCGCGAAGAAGAAGCCGCCAGGCGCAAGGCCGACCCGGATGGGACCGAACCCGCGGGCGAGCCCGACGCCGAAGCCGGCGATCCCGAAAACACCTGAATCCGGAGGCCCAGCATGGCCCGCAAGAAACAACAGCCGGCCGACAACGGCTTCGTGCTGTTCGACATCCTGTACGAAGACGGCGCCCGCACGTCCAACCGCAAGGTCCCCAGCGCGCTGGTGAACGGTGGGGAGGGCGATGGCCCGATCCGCGGCTTCATCGAAGAGCAGGACCGCAAGATCGCCGAAATGTCCGGCAACCCGCGCGGGCCGATCAAGTCGATCGCCCGGTCGGCGTGAGTTGGCGCTTTTCCGTCATGGCCGGGCTCGACCCGGCCATCCACGGCACCTCAAGGCCGTTCTCGCGTCGGCGTGGATGCCCGGCTCAAGGCCGGGCATGACGATGAAAGGAAAACGGCGTCAGGAAAGCGGATACTCCCTGAGCGCCTCGTACACCGCACCGCCCTTGCCGAGCAGGCTGCGGTAGAGCGTGAAGTGGTCGATGCGCATCGGCCCGGCGCGGAACAGCCCGCGCTCCTCCAGAAAGCGCCCGATGCGCTCCTTGGGCGCGTCCCGCAACCGGGCCAGCGTCACGTGCGGGGAGAACTTGCGCTCCTCGGGGGCCAAGCCACAGCGCACCAGCGCCGATTCCACCTTGCCCTGAAGATGCGCCAGCGGCTCGCTGCGCTCCACCCCGGCCCACAGCACCCGCGCGTGGCGGCTGGAGCCGTACATCCCCACCCCATCCAGCACGAGGTCGAAGCCCGGCGCCTCGATCTCCGCCAGGGCGGCGTCGATGTCGGCGGCGGTGTCGCCCGGTACCTCGCCGATGAAGCGCAGCGTCAGGTGCAGGCTGGCGGCGTCGTTCCAGCGGGCGCCGGGCACGCCGCCGCCCAAGCCCACCAGCCGTTCACGAACGTCGTCGGGGAAGTCGAGCGCTACGAAGAGTCGGATCATCGGCCTTGCGGGGGAAAGGGAAAGCCTCCCCCTAATTTAGGCGGTCTTCTCGTCCAGTGCATAGCCGGCCGAGCGGACCGTACGGATGATGTCCACCTCGGTCACGTCGTTGAGCGCCTTGCGCAGGCGGCGGATGTGCACGTCCACGGTCCGCGGCTCGACGTACACGTCGTGGCCCCAGACCATGTCCAGCAGCTGCTCGCGCGAAAAGACGCGGCCGGGGTGCTGGAGGAAGTGGCGCAGCAGGCGGAACTCGGTGGGGCCGAGGTGCACGTCGCGGCCCTGCCGGCGCACGCGGTGCGCGGCGAGGTCCATTTCCACGTCGGCGAAGCGCAGCATCTCGTCGTTCAGCGCCGGGGCGGCCCGGCGCAGCACCGCGCGCATGCGCGCCACCAGCTCGGTCGGCGAGAAGGGCTTGGTCATGTAGTCGTCGGCGCCGGAGTTGAGGCCGCGCACGCGGTCGCCCTCCTCGCCGCGCGCGGTCAGCATGATGATCGGGATGTCGCGGGTCTTGGGGTTGCGGCGCAGCTGGCGGCACACCTCCAGCCCGGACATCAGCGGCAGCATCCAGTCCAGCAGCACGATGTGCGGCGTCTGCTCGCCGGCCAGCAGCAGGGCCTCCTCGCCGTCGCTGGCGGCGACCACGCGGAAGCCTTCCTTTTCGAGGTTGTACTTCAGCAGGGTGACGATGTCGGCTTCGTCCTCGACGACCAGGACGAGCGGCTTCAGCGCCGAATTCATAGGTTCCCCATCTCCTGCAAGATCTCGTCGGCCCCGATCACGGTGACGCTGGACGTGTCGCTCTTCGGGCGCTCGCCCGCCAGCGGCTCGCCCACCACCAGGAAGTGAATGGTTTCCGCCACGTTGGTCGCGTGGTCGCCGATGCGCTCCAGGTTCTTTGCCATGAACAGCAGGTGCGTGCACGGCGTGATGTTGCGCGGGTCCTCCATCATGTAGGTGAGGACTTCGCGGAACAGGCTGGTGTAGAGGTCGTCCAACTCCTCGTCGCGCTCCCAGGCGGAGACCGCCTTGGCGACGTCGCGCTCGGTGTAGGAATCGAGGACCTCCTTGAGGATGCCCTCGACCAGCGTGCCCATGCGCGCGATGCCGACCACCGGCCGCACCACCGGCACCTGCGCCAGCACCAGCGAGCGTTTGGCGATGTTGGCGGCGTAGTCGCCGATGCGCTCCAGATCGGAGGATATCTTCAGCGCCGAGACGATCTCGCGCAGATCCGCCGCCATGGGCTGGCGCAACGCCAGCAGGCGGAAGGCCTCGGCGTCGATGGCGCGCTCGTAGGCGTCGAGGCGCTGGTCGGCCTGCGTCACCTGGGCGGCCAGGGCGATGTCGCGCTTGGCGACCGCCTTCACCGCCGCGGCGACCTGCGCCTCCGCCACGCCGCCCATCTGGGCGACGAGGTTGGAGACGCGCTGAAGCTCCTGCTCGAAGGAGCGGACGATGTGCTCACCGGACATGATCTGTGCTTTCGCGCGCTTGATCGCGGACGGCCGGAAGGTAGCGGGAGACGGCGACCGGTTTATTGCGGTTTCTTGACCGTTTCGTGACAGCGGTAACCTCGCCGTCATGCCCGTGGCGGCTTCGGGCGTTACGCCGCATCCCCCGCCCGCCGCTTCGCCGGCACGGCGGCTTCGGATGCCACGGGGAGGTAGACGGTGAAGGTGCTGCCGACGCCGACCTCGCTTTCGATGGTCAGGCGGCCGCGGTGGCGGTTGACGATGTGCTTGACGATCGCCAGCCCCAGCCCCGTCCCGCCCATGGCGCGCGAGCGCGCGGCGTCCACCCGGTAGAAGCGCTCGGTCAGGCGGGGCAGGTGGGTGCGGGCGATGCCGTCGCCGCGGTCGGCCACCGTCACCACCAGCGTCGGCCCCAGCGGCGCGCGGCGCGCGTGCAGCGGCAGCACCGAGCCGGCGGTGGCTGCGGTGGACAGCGCGACGGTGACCGTCACGTCGGTGTGCTCGCGGGTGTACTTGATGGCGTTGCTGATCAGGTTCTGGAACACCTGGGTCAGCTGGTCCTCGTCGCCGACCGCGGCGGGCAGGTCGTCGGGCGCCTCCAGACGCAGCGCGATGCGGCGGGCGGCGGCCTTCAGCTCCAGCGAATCGATCACCCGCCGCACGCAGGCCGGCACATCCACCCGGCCGTCCGGGGGCATGTGCTCGTCCAGTTCGATGCGCGACAGCGACAGCAGATCGTTGACCAGCCGGGTCATGCGGCTGGCCTGGTCGTGCATGATGCCGAGGAAGCGTTCGTGCGCCTCCAGATCGTCGCGCGCCGGGCCGCGCAGCGTCTCGATGAAGCCCAGCAGCGAGGAGAGCGGCGTGCGCAGCTCGTGGCTGGCGTTGGCGATGAAGTCGGCGCGCATCTGCTCGGACCGGCGGAGCGTCGTGATGTCGTGCAGCGTCAGGATCGCCATGCGGGCGGAGCCGGGGGCGCGGCGCTGGAACGGCTTGACGCGCACCTCGAACATGCGCTCGACCGGGACCGGCTGGCTGAACTCGACGATGCGCGAGGCGCCGCCGCCCAGCACCGCGTCCACCGCCTCCAGCACGGTCGGATTGCGCAGGCTTGCCGCGAGGTCGCGGCCCGCCACCTTGTCGCCGAACAGCTCGCGCGCGGCGGCGTTGGCGCGCGCCACCTGACGCTCGGAATCCACCAGCACCAGCGGGTCGTGCAGCGCCTCCAGAATGGCCTCGTCGGCTTCGAGCTGGGCGTGCGCCCGCTCGGCGTCGTCGCGCAGCGTGGTGCGGAACCGGGAGATCGCCGCGGCGAGGTCGCGGGCGGCGGGGGAGGCGGCCTCCTCCTCGTCCTCGGTGCCGTGCTGGACGCTGTCGGCGATGGCGGTGAGGTCACGGCGGTGCTGGCGCCGCAGCAGCACCGCGCCGGCCACGGCGGCGAGCAGCGCGATCACTCCGAGCGCAGGGAGCGTCACGCCGGACAGCGCCTCGACCACCAGCCAGACGGCAAGCGGCACCACCACCAGCGCGGCGGATGCGAGGGAGCGGAGCGGCAGCGGCGGCTTGCTGGTCATGGCGTTACCAGTACACCATCACGGCGGCGTCGGCGCGACCGACATAAAAGATTCATGGGAGCGCGGGGGCCTCGCAGCCCCCGCACCCTTACCTCACCACGGCAGCGAGTCGTGCGCCGCGAGCGCCGCCATGGTGACCATGTCGTTCACCGTGGCGCCCATCGTGACGATCTGCACCGGCTTGTCCATGCCGATCAGCAGCGGGCCGAACACCGTGCCGCGCGTCATCTTCTGCAACAGCTTGGCCGAGATGTTGGCGGCGTGCAGCGCCGGCATCACCAGAACGTTGGCCGGTCCCGACAGGCGGCAGAACGGGTAGACGCGCTTCATCAGCTCGTGATCCAGCGCCACGTCGGCCGACATCTCGCCGTCGTACTCGAAATCCACGTTGCGGGAATCGAGGATCGCCACCGCGTCCTGCACGCGCTTGACGTTCTCGCCGTGCCGGTTCTGCCCGAAGTTGGAGTAGGACAGCAGCGCCACCCGCGGCTCGTGCCCCATCTGGCGCGCCTTGGCGGCAGCCTGGATGGCGATGTCGGCCAGCGTCTCGCTGTCCGGCACCTCGTTCACCGTGGTGTCGGCGATGAACACCGTGCGCGTCCGGTTGACCAGGACGGTCAGGCCGAACACCAGCTCGCCCGGCTTCGGGTCGAACACGCGGCTGACCTCCTCGAAGCAGACCGGGAAGGTGCGGGTCAGGCCGGTCACCACGGCGTGCGCGTCGCCCTGCGCCACCATCAACGAGGCGAAGACGTTGCGGTCCTGGTTCACCATGCGCTGGCAGTCGCGCAGCAGCACGCCCTTGCGCTGCAAGCGGCGGTACAGGAATTCCGAGTAGCGGCGGTTGGCGTCGGAGAGCCGGGCGTTGTGGATCTCCAGCTCGGCCACCGCGTGCTGGCCCATGGCGGCGAGACGCTCCTTGATGACCTCCTCGCGGCCGATCAGCACCGGCGTGCCGTAGCCGGCCGCCTTGAAGGCCAGCGCGGCGCGGATCGCCCGCTCCTCCTCCCCCTCGGCGAAGACGACGCGCCTGGGGTTGGTGCGCACCTTTTCGAGGATCAGCTCCAGCGAGTCGGCGGTCGGGTCGAGGCGGGTGCGCAGCGTGTTGCGGTAGCCGGCCATGTCGACGATGGGCTTGCGCGCCACGCCGCTTTCCATGGCGGCCTGCGCCACGGCGCACGGCACGGTGACGATCAGGCGCGGGTCGAAGGGCACGGGGATGATGTAGTCCGGGCCGTAGCGCAGCCGCCGGCCGGAGTAGGCGGCGTCCACCTCGTCCGGCACGTCCTCGCGCGCCAGGGCGGCCAGCGCGTTGGCGGCGGCGAGCTTCATCGCCTCGTTGATGGTCGAGGCGCGCACGTCCAGCGCGCCGCGGAAGATGTACGGGAAGCCCAGGACGTTGTTGACCTGGTTCGGGTAGTCGGAGCGGCCGGTGGCGACGATGGCGTCGGGGCGCACCGCCTTGGCTTCCTCCGGGGTGATCTCCGGGTCGGGGTTGGCGAGCGCGAAGATGATCGGCTTGTCGGCCATGGTCTTGACCATCGCCTGCGTCATCGCCCCCTTGGCCGACAGGCCGACGAACACGTCGGAGCCGGCGACCGCCTCCTCAAGCGTGCGCTTGTCGGTGTCGACGGCGAAGGACGACTTCCACTGGTTCATGCCCTCGGTTCGGCCGCGGTAGACGACGCCCTTGGTGTCGCACAGCATGATGTTCGCGCGCGGCACGCCCAGGTCGCAGAACAGCTGGGCGCAGGCGATGCCCGCCGCACCGGCGCCGTTCACCACCATCTTGACGTCGCTCAGAGTGCGCCCGGTGATGTCGCAGGCGTTGATCAGGCCGGCGGCGGCGATGATGGCGGTGCCGTGCTGGTCGTCGTGGAAGACCGGGATATCCATGATCTCGCGCAGGCGCTCTTCGATGACGAAGCAGTCCGGCGCCTTGATGTCTTCCAGGTTGATGCCGCCGAAGCTGGGGCCGAGGAAGCGCACGCAGTTGATGAACTCGTCCACGTTCTTGGTGTCGACCTCCAGGTCGATGCCGTCCACGTCGGCGAAGCGCTTGAAGAGGACCGCCTTGCCCTCCATCACCGGCTTGCCGGCCAGCGCACCCAGGTCGCCCAGGCCGAGCACCGCCGTGCCGTTGGAGATGATCGCCACGATGTTGCCCTTGGCCGTGTAGTCGTAGGCCAGCGACGGGTCTTCGGCGATGCGCAGGCACGGCGCGGCGACACCCGGCGAATAGGCCAGCGCCAGATCGCGCTGCGTGGTCAGCGGCTTGGTGGCGGTGATTTCCAGCTTGCCCGGACGGCCGCTGGCGTGCATCAGCAGGGCTTCTTCGTCGGTGACGCGCTTGTTGTCGGTCTCGGCCATGGGGTTTGCGATCCTCGGAGGTCTGACGCCGGGCCGGTTCTGTTGGGGGTGCCGGCTCTTGGGGAGGGCGATGTTAGCGGCGGAATTCACAACCTGCCAGCCCGCGTTGCACTGCGAGAGCACGATTCGGTCAATTTTTTATCCCGGCGGGACAGAAACGACACGTCGCGGAGTTTCCATCCCCCCCTTTCGGCGGGATTGATTACCGCCGCCGCAAGGCGTTCACTTCCCCCTTTCTCCCAAAGCCCCCCGCAAGAGGGCACGACACGCATCCATGAGGAGGGATCATGGCCATCAGCCTCATGCTCAACGGCCGCAGCGTGACCCTGGACGTCGACCCGGACATGCCGCTGCTGTGGGCGATCCGCGAGGCCGCCGGCCTCACCGGCACCAAGTTCGGCTGCGGGGAAGCGCTGTGCGGCGCCTGCACCGTCCACATCGAGGGGGAGCCGGTGCGCTCCTGCTCCACCCCCGTCTCCCAGGCCGCCAACCGCGCCGTCACCACCATCGAGGGCGTGCAGGGCAAGGTCGCCCAAGCGGTGCAGGCCGCGTGGCAGCGCCTGGACGTCGTCCAGTGCGGCTATTGCCAGTCCGGGCAGATCATGTCGGCGGTGGCGCTGTTGACCAACACGCCGAAGCCTTCGGACGAGGACATCGACGCGGCCATGCAAGGCAACCTGTGCCGCTGCGCCACCTACCACCGCATCCGCGCCGCCATCCACGCCGCGGCCAAGACGCTGGAGGCCTGAGATGCAACCCGGATTCCGCTTCGCATTGCCGCGCGCCAGCCGCCGCGACGTGCTCAAGGCCGCCGCCGCGACCGGCCTCATCGTCGGCTTCCAGTGGCCCGGCCGCGGGCTGAAGTTCGCCCAGGCCGCGGTTCAGGACGGCACCTTCCGCCCCAACGCCTTCATCCGCATCGCGCCCGACAACAGCGTCACCGTGCTGGTCAAGCACCTGGAGATGGGACAGGGCACCTTCACCGGCCTGACCACCATCGTCGCCGAGGAGCTGGACGCCGACTGGGCGCAGATGCGCGCCGAGCACGCGCCGGCCGACCCGCTGCTCTACAACAACCTGCTGTGGGGACCGGCGCAGGGCACCGGCGGGTCGAGCAGCGTCGCCAACTCTTGGGAACAGCTGCGCAAGGCCGGGGCTGCGGCGCGCGCCATGCTGGTGCAGGCGGCGGCCGAGACATGGGGCGTTCCGGCGGCGGACATCACCGTCGCCAAGGGCGTCGTCGCGCATCGTGGCGGCAACCGCACCGCCAGCTTCGGCGAACTGGCCGAGGCCGCGTCCAAGGTCACCCCGCCCACCGATCCCAAGCTGAAGGACCCCAAGGACTTCACGCTGGTCGGCCAGCGCATTCCGCGACTCGACTCCGTGGAGAAGACGACCGGCAAGGCGGTCTACGCCATGGACTACACGCTGCCCGGCGCGCTGGTGGCGCTGGTCGAGCGCCCGCCGGTCTTCGGCGCCAAGGCGACGGGCTTCGACGCCGCCGAGGCGAAAAAGGTGCCGGGCGTGGTGGACGTGGTGCAGATCCCGCGCGGCGTCGCCGTGCTTGCCACCGGATTCTGGGCGGCGAAGAAGGGCCGTGAGGCGCTGGAGGTGACCTGGGACCAGAGCGGCGCCGAACTGCGCGACTCCGCCACGCTGTCGGATATCTACCGGGCGCTCGCCCAGACTCCCGGCGTTCCGGCGTGGAAGGACGGCGACGCGGACGGCGCGCTGGCCAAGGCCGCAAAGGTGGTGCGGGCGGAGTACGACTTCCCCTACCTGGCGCACACGCCCATGGAGCCGCTGAACTGCGTGGTCAAGCTGGCGCCGGACGGCAGCGTCGACATCTGGGCCGGCGACCAGTTCCAGACCGGCGACCAGGGCAACGTCGCCGCCTTGCTGGGCATCACGCCGCAGCAGGTGCGCATCCACACGCTGTACGCCGGCGGCAGCTTCGGCCGCCGCGCCAACGCGGAGTCCGACTACATCGTCGAGGCGGTGTCCATCGCCAAGGCGACCGGCGGCAAGGCGCCGATCAAGCTGATCTGGACGCGCGAGGACGACGTGCGCGGCGGCCGCTACCGCCCCATGTACCACCACGCCATGGCGGCGGGGCTGGACGCGCAGGGCAAGCTGATCGCCTGGAAGCACCGCATCGTCGGCCAGTCGATCCTCGGCGGCACGCCGTTCGAGGGGGTGATGGTCAAAAACGGCATCGACGCCACGTCGGTGGAGGGGGCGGCCAACCTGCCCTACCACGTCCCCAACGTGCTGGTGGACCTGCACAGCGTGAAGGCCGGCGTGCCGGTGCTGTGGTGGCGCTCGGTGGGCAGCACGCACAACGGCTTCGCCACCGAGGTCTTCATCGACGAGCTGGCGCATGCCGCCGGCCAGGACCCCTACCGCTTCCGCCGCGACCTGCTGGCCAAGCACCCCCGGCATCTGGCGGCGCTCGATCTGGCGGCGGAGAAGGCCGGCTGGGGCAAGCCTCTGCCGGCCGGCAAGGCGCGCGGCATCGCGGTGCACGAGTCCTTCAACTCGGTGGTCGCCCAGGTCGCCGAGGTGTCCATGCAGGGCGGGCGGCTGAAGGTGGAGCGCGTGGTGTGCGCGGTGGACTGCGGCATCGCCGTCAACCCCGACGTGGTGCGCGCCCAGATGGAGGGTGGAATCGGTTTCGGCCTGGGGGCGGCGCTGGCCGAGGCGATCACGCTGTCGCAGGGCCGGGTCGAGCAGTCGAACTTCCACGACTACACGCCGTTGCGCATCGACCGCATGCCGGACGTGGAGGTGCACATCGTGCCCTCCGCCGCCCCGCCCACCGGCGTCGGCGAGCCCGGCGTGCCGCCGATCGCACCGGCGGTGTCCAACGCGCTGTTCGCGCTGACCGGCAACCGCGTCCGCAACCTGCCCTTCGCCACGCATGGGGTGGAGGTTTAGGAAACCTTCAAGCCCCTCTCCCTCTCCGGGAGAGGGGCTCTTTGCTCCGCATGACAGCCCTGAATTGTGCGTTGGGCCAACCAGCCCTACACTCACCACCACCAATCCCACCCGGAGCCCACCCTTGTCCCTCACCGCGCCGGAGCGCCGCGCCGTTCTGGTCATCGCCGCGGTCCAGTTCATCAATGTCCTGGACTTCATGATGGTGATGCCGCTGGGCCCCGACTTCGCGGCGGCGCTGGACATCTCCACCTCGCACATCGGCTATGTCGGCGGCAGCTACACGGCGGCCGCGGCGGTGGCCGGACTGCTGGGCTCGCTGTTCCTCGACCGCTTCGACCGGCGCAAGGCGCTGGCGGTGGCGCTGGCCGGGCTGGTGGCGGCGACCGCGCTGGGCGGGCTGGCGGTGGATCTGGAAACCCTGCTGGCCGCCCGCGTGCTGGCCGGGGTGTTCGGCGGACCGGCGGTGGCGCTGGGCACCGCCATCATCGCCGATTGCGTGGCGCCGGAGCGGCGCGGGCGCGCCATGGGCATCGCCATGGGGTCGTTCTCGCTGGCCGCGGTGTTCGGCGTGCCAGTGGGGCTGGAACTGGCGCGGCTCGGCGGCTGGCGGCTGCCGTTCTTCGCCGTGGCCGCACTGGCGGCGGTCGTGGCGGGCGCGGCGATCTCGCTGCTGCCGCCGCAGCGCGGGCACCTCGCGCACGGCCCCGGCCCAGCCGTGCTGGCGCGATTCCGCAGCCTGCTCAACCGGCGCGCGGTGTGGCTGGCCTACGCCACGGCGGGGCTGTTGCAGATGCAGGCGTTCATGGTCATCCCCAACATCTCCGCCTACGTGCAGGGCAATCTGGGCTTCCCGCGCGACCAGCTCAGCCTGCTCTATCTGATCGGCGGCACGCTGACCTTCTTCGGCATGCGCGCCGCGGGGCGGCTGGTGGATCGTTTCGGATCCGGTCCGATGACGCTCGCCAACACGGTGCTGATCACCATCGTCGTGTGGGCGGCGTTCATCGGCTACCAGCCGTGGATGCCGCTGCTGGTGCTGTTCCCGCTGTTCATGCTGACCAACGGCATGCGCATGGTGGCGAACAGCGCCGCCTTCTCCAAGGTGCCGCACGCGCACGAGCGCGCCGGCTTCATGGCGCTGGTCTCCTCGGTGCAGCACATCAGCGCGGCGCTGGGCGCCTTTCTGTCCGCGCACATTCTGGAGGCGACGCCGGAGGGCCGGCTGCTGGACGTCACCACCATGGCGACCGTCGCCATCGCGCTGGGCCTGATGGTGCCGCCGCTGATGTTCGCGCTGGAGCGCGCCATCCGCCCAGCGCCCCCGGTTCCGCGGGAAGCACTGGCGGAGTAAAGGCGCTTACGTCTCCGAAACGAACGTCCGGTACTGCTCGGCGATGGCGCCCGCCGCGGCTTCCAGCAGGCGTTGGCCGTGCTCCGGCCGGGCCAGCGACGGGTCGGAGCCGATGCGGCCGTCCGGGTAGCGGCGGCGGAAGTCGCGGGCGTCGTGGAAGCCGCCGGACGGCGCCACCTGCGGCGCCATGGCCGCGGTCTTGATGGCCTCGGGGTAGGCGAACTGGGTCACCGAGACCTCGGACGGCGTGGCGTGCGAGCCCTCGGCGTTGGGGTAAAGTTCCTTCGACAGCCGGCCGACGGCGTCGTTCTCCCACCAGTTGACCAGCCCGCAGCGCAGCTCGGGAGCGTTCGCGCCCTTCTGCGCGCGGTTCTCGGCGTAGATCTCGTAGAAGGCGGCGCGGATGCTGGCGATGTTGCCGCCGTGGCCGTTGACGAAAAGGAACCGCTCGAACCCGTGCTCGGCCAGGGAGAGCACGTAGTCGCGGATCACCGCGATCAGCGTCGAAGGCCGCAGCGTCATCGAGCCGGGGAACTCCATGTGGTGGACGGCCATGCCGACGGCGATGGTCGGCCCGACCAGCGCGCCGGTCGCCTCGCCGACCGCCTTGCCGATCACCTCGGCGCAGATGGCGTCGGTGCCCACGAGGCCGTTCGGCCCGTGTTGCTCGGTGGAGCCGATGGGCATGATGATGCCCTTGGAGTCCTTCAGATAGGCCTCGACCTCGGCCCAGGTGCACAGGTGGAGTTGCACGGGTCTCTGTCCCTTCATTGGGTTTGTTCGGCAGGAATGATAGGGCAGAGAGGCCGCGCGCCCAACCCTCGGCGAAAAAGGGGCTCTGTGCAAGACAGCCCGCGACGCTGGCAAAGCGCGCGGGTCGCGCATACACTCGCGTGCATTCGGCACGGGAGGCACGGCGGCTTGGTTGCGCGCGTCAATACGGTGGCCTTTCAAGGCATCGAGGTCATGGACATCGACGTCCAGGTGCAGATGTCCAGCGGCGTGGTGGCCTTCACCATCGTCGGGCTGCCGGACAAGGCGGTGGGCGAGAGCCGCGAGCGGGTGCGCGCGGCGCTGCACGCGCTCGGCCTGTCGCTGCCGGCCAAGCGCATCACCGTCAACCTCGCCCCGGCCGACGTGCTGAAGGAGGGCTCGCACTTTGATCTGCCCATCGCGCTGGGGCTGCTCACCGTCATGGGCGTGCTGCCGGACGAGGAGATGGCGCGCTATTCGGCGTTGGGCGAGCTGGCGCTGGACGGGGCGCTCACCCCCGTGGCCGGGGTGCTGCCGGCGGCGATCAACGCGCTCGCCACCGAGCGCGGGCTGATCTGCCCGGCCGCGTGCGGCGGCGAGGCGGCCTGGGCCGGTGAGGATCTCGACGTGCTGGCGCCGCCGACGCTGCTGGCCTTGATCAACCATTTCAAGGGGTCGCAGGTCCTCACCCCGCCGAAACCGCGCCTTCAGGAGGATACTGCCGGTCAGCAGCCGTGTCTGCGCGACGTGAAAGGCAATGAGACGGCCAAGCGCGCGCTCGAGGTTGCCGCGGCTGGAAACCACAATCTCCTGATGATCGGGCCGCCGGGGTCGGGCAAGTCGATGCTGGCGGCGCGGCTGCCGGGCCTGCTGCCGCCGCTCGACGCCGCCGAGGCGCTGGAGGTCTCGATGATCCACAGCGTCGCCGGGTTGCTGGAGGGCGGGCGGCTGCTACGTCACCGGCCGTACCGGTCGCCGCACCAGTCGGCCTCGCTGCCGGCGCTGGTGGGCGGCGGCACGCGCGCCAAGCCGGGGGAAATATCTTTGGCCCACCAAGGCGTTCTCTTCTTGGACGAACTCCCTGAGTTTCCCCGCCAAATGCTGGAAGCGTTGCGCCAGCCGCTGGAGACCGGCAAGGCGGTGGTCTCGCGGGTCAACGCGCACGTCACCTATCCGGCGCGCGTCCAACTGGTGGCCGCCATGAACCCGTGCCGCTGCGGGCATCTGGACGACCCGGCGCTGGCCTGCGCCCGCGCGCCGAAATGCGCAGCGGAGTACCAGTCGAAGATCTCCGGCCCGCTGTTCGACCGCATCGATCTGCACATCGACGTGCCGGCGGTCAGCCCCGCCGACCTCAGCCTGCCGCCCCCGGCGGAGGGCAGCGCCGAGGTGGCCGAACGCGTCGCCATCGCCCGCGCCATCCAGACGGAGCGCTACGCCGCCCATGCGTCGACCGGCGGGCGGCCGGTGCGCACCAACGCCGACGCGGACGGCGAACTGCTGGAGGCGGTGGCCGCCCCCGACCAATCCGGCCGCGCGCTGTTGACCGACGCGGCCGAGCGGCTGAAGCTGTCGGCGCGCGGCTACCACCGGGTCATGCGCGTCGCCCGCACGCTGGCCGATCTGGAGGGCGCGGGAAGCGTGCGCCGCGTCCACATCGCCGAGGCGCTCAACTACCGGCGGATCGCTCCGGGGCGGTAGCGGACTCCCCCTCTTCGGGTGCCGGTTCGTCGGGCACGGCGGGGCGGGTCGCCTTGGACGGGCCGGTGACGACGTCGAAATCGAAATCCAACATGAGATGTGACCTCCGCTTCAAGTGGAGGCCGCTGCGACGGTCTGGCGGGGTTTTCGTGCACTGGGTGCATGAGATGCGAAAAGCCGCCTTGCGTCGGGCGGCTTCGGGTGCATCGTGGGTGTGCGATACCTCAGGCCGCCGGTGTGTACCAGCGGTACCAAAATCGCGCCGTGGTGAGGGCGCCGATGAGGGAACGAACACGTGTCATGGGCGAGGACGCTACCCGCACTCCGGCCCCGGCGCAAGCCCCTTTGGACGTCAGCGCACCTCGAACTAGCGCACCTCGAACACCGGTGGCCGGTCGGCCTCCGCGCAGGCCATCAGCCGCACCGGGTCGGGGCGCTCGACGAAGGCTGCCGCCGCGTCCAGGGCGCAGGGCTCGCCGGCCGTCACGCCGTGGCCGGCGGCGCGGAACACCATGTGGCGGCTCTGCGGCAGGGTGAGGGCGGCGCGCTGGCCCCACTCCGGCGGGGTCACCGGGTCATAGGCGCCGGAGAACAGCAGCACCGGCACCGTGCTCGCCACCGCCAGGCGCTCGATCGGTTCCGGGACGCCCGCCGGCCAGACGGAACAGACGCGCCGGCCGGTGTCGTCCCCGGCGAGGCCGGGCAGCACCGCCCAGCGGCGGCGGGTGTTGGCGGCGCGCGCGGGGTCGGCGGCGTTCACCGTCTCCCGGCACTCGATGGAAAAGGCCATGCCCTCGGCGGTGTCCGGGTCGCCCAGGCGGGGCGAGGGCACGTACTGTGCCAGCCGCTCCGGCCGGCCGCGGGCGGCGCGGTCGATCAGCGCGGGCAGGCGCGGAACCGGCTCGTCCTCGGCCATGCCCTCCAGCACCGCGGCGACCAGCGCCTGGGCGTCCAGGCGCACGGTGATCGGCACCAGGGCATCGCCGACGCCCACCGTGGCCGGCGACTCGTCCAGCTTGGCCGCCAGTTGCAGGAAGCGGCGCTCCAGGTCGGGGAAGGCGGCGCGGCAGGCGCGGCTGGCGGTGCAGTCGTCGAACAACCGGCGCAGCGCCCGCTGGGTGAGCCACGCCTCCTCCTCCACCGCGTTGACGTCGGGCGGGTAAACGCCGTCGAGCACCGCCGAGCGGACGCGGCCCCCATGCCGGCGCAGCACTTCCAGGGCGACACGGGTTCCGTAGGACACGGCGACCAGATTGACGCGCGCAGCCCCCAGCGCCGCGGCGATGTCCAGCACGTCGTCGGCCGCCGCGGGGGTGGTGAAGCTGTTCAGATCGATGCCCGACGCCCGCAGCCGGGTGGCGCACCCCTCCAGCGCCGCGCGTTCCGCCGCGTCACGCTCGGGGCGCGTCGGCGGGTGGGCGCGGATGGTTTCGGCCATGCCGTCCAGTTCGGTGCAGTTGCTGTCCGGCTCGCTGCGGTTGACGCCGCGGGGGTCGAACAGCACCACGTCGCGCGTCCGGCGGTAGAGCGCCGACTGCTCCCACCAGCCCTCCATGCGCTCCTCGCCCATTTCGCCGAAGCCGAAGGGGGAGGCGCCGGGACCGCCCTCGATGAACACCACCGGGTCGGGCGCCGGCTTGGCGGCGGTGCTGCGCAGCACGGCGACCGTCAGCGCCAGCGTCCGCGGCGAGGGGCGGTCACGCCGTTCCGGCACTGCAACGGTGCCGCACAATGCGACCTCGCCCGGCGGCGGGGTGAACCAGCAGGGCGCCGGCACGAACCGGCTCTCCGCGCCGTCAGCGGGCGCGCACAGCGCCGCGCCCAGCAGCAGGCCGAGCACAGGCAACCAGAACGGTCGGAGGGCGGAGACAGGCACGCGGGATTCCGGGGAAGGCGGGGCGGCCCCAGAGTCGCGTGGCAATGCGCGTCCGTCCAGCGTCGTCGCAGGTGTTGCGCGCCTGCGACGGTGAGCGTGTCCGTGCGGCCACAGGATGGCGGAATCACCGATGCGCTGTTGACGCGACGCATCCGATGGCGGATGTTTTCCACGAACGCAAACAGAGGAGCGCGCCATGCCCAGTTTATGGAGTCAACTGCTGAGCCGGTGGCTGGAGCCCAGTCCCACGGCCGGAATCGAGCATTTGTGCGAGCGCATGCGGCGTGACATCGGCATCGCCGGTGACGGGGCGTGCGTGGTTCCGGCCGAACCCATCCCCTATCGGAACCTTTCTGACGCGCGGATTTTTTGCGCCTTGTCAGCGTATCGCTGATTGGTGATCCTGTCGGCGCGTGGCGACACGCGGTCCATCACTCCCAACCAATCTCCAACGGAGACCATCATGAAACTCGTAACCCCCATCAACCCGATGACCCGAGCTTGGCTCATGCATCGAGATTCCCAAGGGCTTCACGCCGGACCGTTCAGCGAATTCAGGATAACGAGAGGGTGTCATGAGTGTTTTTCTGGCTTTGGGCGGTCACCGGGTCTTTGCTGAACGCGCCCTCTGGGCCTCTCCGGGGTCGTTCGACATCCGGCGGGAAAACGGGGAATTCGTGGTATGGCTTGGACGCCTTCACCTCATATACACGCCGGCACGATGGTCGCCGCCGCCGACTCCTCGGCGCAGACGGGAGGGGTCCGCTGATGCCGACCCGCTTCCGTCCTGACGAGATTGCGACCGTCACGCGCGTGCTCGAGGCGTTCCGTACGCTCGACCCCGACCTGCCGATCCAGTACGCGCTGTCGTTCATGACGATCGCGCAGAACGAGGGCATCTCCATCGGCGAGCTGGCGGAACGCCTGGGCATCGCCCAGTCGTCCGCCTCGCGCAACGTGGCGGCGCTCAGCCGCTGGCATTCCTTTGGCAAGGCCGGCCTTGATCTGGTGAGCGCGCAGGAAGACCCGCGCGAGCGCCGCCGCAAGGTGGTGGCGCTGACCGACAAGGGCCGCGCCTTCCTCGGCGATCTGCGCGGCATCGTCAACCCGGTCGACCTCCGCCGGAAAAGCGCGTGAGCGGCGGCCCGCCCCCCGCGCCGGTCACCTTCCGCGAGGCGTTGCGGGTGTGGACGCGGGTCGGGCTGCTCAGCTTCGGCGGGCCGGCCGGGCAGATCGCCACCATGCACCGCATCCTCGTCGAGGAGAAACGCTGGATCGGCGAGGCGCGCTTCCTGCACGCGCTGAACTTCTGCATGCTGCTGCCGGGGCCGGAGGCGACGCAGCTCGCCACCTATGTCGGCTGGCTGCTGCATGGGACGCGGGGCGGCATCGCCGCCGGCGTGCTGTTCGTGCTGCCGGGATTCTTCGTCATCGTGGCGCTCAGCACGCTCTATGCGCTGGGGCGCGATCTGGCGCTGGTGGCCACGCTGTTCTACGGGCTGAAGGCCGCGGTGTTCGCCGTGGTGGTCGAGGCGCTGCTGCGCATCGGCAAGCGCGCGCTGAAAGGCCGCACGCATCTGGCGCTGGCGGCGCTGGCGTTCCTGGCGATCTTCGCGGCCGGGGCGCCGTTCCCGCTGATCGTGCTGGCGGCGGGGATCATCGGGCTCGTGGGGGCGCGGGTGTGGCCGGACGTGTTCGCGCCGCTGCCGCGCAACGGCGCAGTGGCCGACGATGCCTTGGCCGTGGGCACAATGGCGCCGGGCGAGTCGCGCGGGCTGGGGCGCTCGCTGCGCGTGGTGGCGGTGTGGGGGGCGCTGTGGGTGGCGCCGGTGCTGGCGCTGACGGCGATGTTCGGGCGGGACAGCATCTATCCGAACATCGGGCTGGTGTTCAGCCAAGCGGCGATGGTGACCTTCGGCGGCGCCTACGCGGTGCTTGCCTACATAGCGCAAGCGGCGGTCGAGACGCTGGGCTGGCTGCAACCGGGCGAGATGGTGGACGGGCTGGCGCTGGCCGAGACGACGCCGGGGCCGCTGATCCTGGTGCTGACCTATGTGGGGTATCTGGCGGCGTTCCGCGATCCGGGTGGGGTATCGCCGCTGATGGGCGGCTTCATCGGTGCGGCGCTGACCACCTGGGTCACCTTCGTGCCGTGCTTCCTGTGGATTTTCCTGGGCGCGCCGTACATCGAGGCGCTGCGGCACAGCCGCGCGCTGGCCGGAGCGTTGTCGGCGATCACCGCGGCGGTGGTCGGCGTGGTGCTGAACCTGACGGTCTGGTTCGGCCTGCACGTGGTGTTCCGCGAGGTCGGCGAACTGGCCGGCGTGCCGTGGCCGGTGTGGGGCAGCGTGGACTGGGTGGCGCTGGCGCTGTCGGCGGCGGCGATGGTCGCGATGCTGCGCCTGCATTTCGGCATCGTGTGGACGCTGGCGGGCTGTGCCGCGGCGGCGGTGGCCGTGCGGATGGTGTCGTGATCGATCAGGCGATCCCGTTCCGCACCGCGTCCACCAGCGCCCGCACCCCCGCTTCCAGCCGGTCGATCTCCAGGCCGCCCACGCGGTCGGTGCAGTGCTCCGGCAGGGGCGGGACGTGGAGGAAGGCCATGGGCAGGGTCAGGCCGCGCGTCTCGATGGCGTGGCGGGCGCGGTAGTACAGGTGATTGCAGACAAAGCCGCCCGCGTCGTCGCTGACCGACACCGGCACCCCCGCCCCAGCCAGCGCCCGCACCAGCAACGGCACGGGCAGGCCGCAGCCGTAGGCGGGCGGAGCGCCCTCGACGATCACGGCACCGTTGCGCACGATGCCGGCGTTGTCCGGCTGCTCGGTCTCGTCGCGGTTCCAGGCGAGGCGTTCGACCAGCACCACATCGGTCCGGTAGGACAGGCCGAAGCACAGCGCAGCCGCCGGCGCATGCGTGTCCAGCAACGCCTGGAAGGCGTCGCCCGCCGTGCCGTACTCGACCGGCAGGGTTGCCGTCACCACCCCCGCCGTTCCGGCCAGCCGGTCCATCAGCAGCATGGTCGGGTTGACCGCGTTGCTGCCGAACGGCTGGAAGCCGGTGAGCAGGAGGGGTGCGGTCATGCGGTTACGGGCGCAGCAGGCCGATGATGTCCTTCACCTCGGCCAGATGCGTGTCGGCGAGGGCGGCGGCGCGCTCGCCGCCCCGGCGCAGGATGCGGTCGATCTCGGCCTTGTCGGACAAGAGCTGGGTCATGCGCGTGGTGATCGGCGCCAGGTGCGCCACCGCCGCGTCGACCAGCGCCGCCTTGAAGCCGGAGAACTGCGCGCCGGCAAAGCGCTGGATCGCCTGCTCGCGCGTCTCGTTGGACAGGGCCGCGTAGATGGTCACGAGGTTGTCGGCCTCCGGGCGCTTCTCCAGGTCTTCCAGGTTGTCGGGCAGCGGCTCGGGGTCGGTCTTGGCGCGGCGGATCTTCTGGGCGATGGTGTCGGCATCGTCCGTCATGTTGATGCGGCTGTACTCGGACTCGTCCGACTTGCTCATCTTCTTGGTGCCGTCGCGCAAGCTCATGACGCGCGTCGCCTCGCCGAGGATCTGCGGCTCGGGCTGCGGGAAGTACTCGGTGTCGTAGTGGCGGTTGAAGGCGCCGGCGATGTCGCGGGCCAGCTCCAGGTGCTGCTTCTGGTCCTCGCCGACCGGCACGTGGGTCGCCTTGTACAGCAGGATGTCGGCGGCCATCAGCACGGGGTACGCGTACAGGCCGAGGTTGGCGTTGTCGCGCTGCTTGCCGGCCTTCTCCTTGAACTGCGTCATGCGGTTCAGCCAGCCCAGCGGCGTGTGGCAGGACAGGATCCACGACAGCTCGGAATGCCCGGCCACGAAGGACTGGTTGAACAGGATGTTCTTGTCCGGGTCGATGCCGGCCGCGATGTAGGCGGCGGCGACCTCCCGGATGTTGTTGCGCAGCACGTCCGGCTCCTGCGCCAGCGTCAGCGCGTGCAGGTCGACGACGCAGAAGATGCACTCGTACTCGTTCTGCAAGCCCACCCAGTTGCGCAGCGCGCCCAGATAGTTGCCGAGGTGCAATTGGCGGGTCGGCTGCATGCCGGAGAAGATGCGGTTCACAGGGTGCCCTCTCGCTGCGCTCTAAGCGTCCGGAAGGCGGGTTTTATGGGCCGGCGAGGCGCGCGGGTCAAGACGCGTGGGGCGGGGTTGGGGGTGGGAGGTTCATGCCTTTGGGGGTGGGGCAAGATTCACACGGATTTCACGGATTTTTCCACGGATTACACGGATTTTCTTGAGCTTGCCGAAGCGGAGGCTTTTGGGGAAACCGACTTCCGTGAAATCCGTGTGAATTCACGGCTCCTCCGCGACAGCCGCCCGCCGTCCCGCCAGCGCTTTCAGGTCGGCGAGGTCGGTGCCGCCCAGCACATGCGCCAGCGCGAAGAACAGCCCGCCACCGCCCGCCACCAGCAGCGCCAGCGCGCCGAAGCGCACCGCCGTGGAGCCCGCCTCCAGGAACGGCGCCAGCCCGGTCATCCCCGCCGCCAGCCCGGCCCCCATGCCCAGCGCCGCCAGCACGATGCGCGGGGTGCGTCGCTTGACGCGGGAATCCACGTCGAACTGGCCGCGGCGGTGCAGGCCCCAGGCGAGCAGCCCGGCGTTGAGCCACGCGGCGATCCCCGTCGCCAGCGCGATGCCGACGTGCGCCAGCACCGGGATCAGCGCCAGCGCCAGCGCGACGTTCGCCACCGTCATCGCGACGGCGGCGCGCACCGGGGTGGCGGTGTCGTGGCGGGCAAAGAAGGCGGCGCTGAGCACCTTCACCAACACCGCGGCGGGGATGCCCGCGGCATAGGCGGCCAGGGCCTGCGCCGTTGCCAGAGTCTCCGCCGGACCGAAGGCGCCGCGCTGGAACAGCACGGCGATCATCGGATGCCCGGCCACCGCCAGCGCCGTCGCCGCCGGAAGGCCGAGCAGCAGCGAGTACTCCAGCGCCCGGCTGACGTGCGCCCGCACGGCCTCGGCGTTGCCGGCGGCGACGTGGCGGGCCAGCACCGGAAGCAGAGCCGTGCCGATGGCGATGCCGATGATGCCCAGCGGCATCTGGTTCAGCCGGTCGGCGTAATACAGGTACGACACCGCACCGCTGGGCAGCAGCGAGGCCAGCACCACGTTGAGGAAGACGTTCACCTGCATGACGCCCGCCCCCAGCGCCCCCGGCCCGACGAGGCGGAACAGGCGGCGGATGCGCTCCGACAGGCGCGGCGGACGCAAACGCAGCGCGATGCCCTCGCGCCGGCAGGCCCAGGCCATCCAGGCGAGCTGCACGATGCCCGACAGCGTCACCGCCGCCGCCATCGTCGGGCCGGGGTCGAGATCCAGCCGCGGCGCCAGCAGCAGGGCGGCGATCAGCGTCAGGTTGAAGGCGACCGGCGCCGCCGCGAACGGCCCGAAACGGTCCAGCGCGTTGAGCACGCCGCCCAGCAGCGCCACCAGCGAGATCAGCACCAGATAGGGGAAGGTCAGCCGGGCCATGCCGACCGCGAGGCCGAACTTGGCCGGCTCGTCCACGAAGCCGGGGGCCAGCACGTGCATCAGGGCCGGCATGCCGAGCACGGCCAGGATGGCGAAGGGGACGAGCACCGCCAGCAGGACGCCCATCGCCTCCTCGGCGAAGGCGATGGCGGCGGCGCGGCCGGAGGTGTGCAGCTCGGCGGCGAACAGCGGGACGAAGGCGACGGAGAACGCCCCCTCGGCGAACATGCGGCGGAACAGGTTGGGCAGCTTCAGCGCCACGAAGAAGGCGTCCGCCACCGGCCCGGCGCCGAGCACGGCGGCGGTCAGGATGTCACGGGCGAAGCCGGCCAGCCGGCTCAGCATGGTCAGGCCGCCGACCGTGGCGATGGAGCGCGCGAAACTCATGAACAGTCCTCAGATCGGCACGCCCAGCCACCAGTCCAGGTGATGCTCGCCGCCATGGATGTGCACATCGATGGGCGGGCGCCACCCCGTGCAGCCGGCCAGCAGCAGGAGGACCAGCAGCGCTGGCGTGGAGCGGACTGCGGAGCGATGGGAGCGTCGGCGTTGCATTGGCACCCCGGCAGCGTTCCAAGGCGGGGAACGGGTTTGTTGGAAATCAACGGTTTGGCTTGAGACGGCGGCGGTGAATGCAACGTTGTGTAACGCTATGAAACACCTTTCGGGCTGTCGTTTCATGCGGCCACCGGGCGGACTCACCTCGTTAATAAGGACTGTTATCCTATGACGAATCGCCGGCCAGGGCAAGCGCGGCGTTCAGGTCGGGCGTTCGGAGCGATGTGCGGAAGGGTTGGGAGGGGCGAGGGCCTGACCCGCTTCCGTTCGGTCATGCGCCTCCCCGGATTGGAGCCCTGGGTTGCCTCCGTTTACGAAACCAGTTCGACCGCTTTTGAGCCATTGGGGACGTTCAACAGGCGGCGGTAGCTTTACTGTTGACCTGGAAAGGCTGCAGTGGCAGTGAGCACCCGAACTGGTGTATTAAGATCCGCGCCATTCGCGTTTTGCTGTATCGCTTAAGTTGCTCTAGTTAACTATAAGAAATCGCATAGGCGCCGTACTGGCTTAAACTGGATGATGGACGAGGCGGGGAAGAAGCGATGCGAAGATTTGACACAATCATGCGGTGTTTCAGGGACCGTTTGGAAACCCCTCTCACCCCTTTCAGGGCGGAAAGGGACGGCTACGACGATTTTAAAGCTATCTCTAATATGGAGTGATGTCTCTTTGAGCATCGGAGCGCAATGCGACGAAATGGCCACTCAATAAGATGCAGCTCTCAAATTCTATTTCCCCATGAATACAACGAAAAAAGGTGAGGTGGCACGATGAATCGGCCGAGATCGGAAAATTACTATGAAGCCCGTGGGTTTAGCGTATATTATTTTGCCAATGCGATATTCAATATCGTCAAGGATTCCGGCAACTATCTGCGTGGTCTTGAAGACATTTTAGGGGACATGCGGACTCTAGCCTTGATGCGCCCTTTCCATCAGTATACAAACCTCCACGAATTCATCCGAGAAATCGCGATCGATATCATTACGGAAGAGATCCAGCAGGAGGGAAGTGACTGCCGCTTTCTGCGAGAGTTCTTCGCAGCTTTCAGTATCACTTGCCCAATCTCCGCGTTCAAAGACGAAGATTTGTTCTGGGCTTGGGTCTCGGAATCTGCTCGTTTCCACGAAGCTGTGGATGAGCTGACGGATGAGATTTTCCACGTTCTGTTCAACGACGTCGGTTTTCTCCAAGCCTTTAATGAGCTTTGCGCCTCGCATATTGAGGATTCTGGCTTCGGCGAGGAACTAAAGACTCGCGCCGGAACACTGAAGCGCGTCCGTATTCCAAAGTGGGCGCGACGGGCTATTTTCCACCGTGACAAAGGGGAGTGCCGTGCCTGCAAGCGCAGCTTGGCTGCAATGATCAATCAACTGGAGAGCGAGCGATACGACCATATAGTACCGCTCGCGCAATTCGGGGCGAACGATGTCACTAATCTTCAGTTACTCTGCGAGCCCTGCAATCTAAAGAAGGCGGCCGAGCGTGAACCAGTGTCTAAGTTTTATCAGCGCGCCATTGTCGGGGTTCGCTAGCAAGTACTCGCCTCATCGTTTCGGCAGAACTAATTCTCTTCAAATTTAATAAACGATGAGGTGCTCGTAATTGGGTCATTTGCTAAACGTAAAATTTGGCTCCTAATTTTAGATGCGTGGTGCAGTCTCAAATAACTATTCGCGGCACGACTCAGGAGTCCACTCCTGGCGCAAAGCGGACAGCGCCGAGCAGGGGAGGGCGTTTCCCCTGCCCCCCGGCCCATGAGCAGCCCTCGTAAGCATATGGGCTACAGACGGTTCTGCGCCCCATGCCAGACCCGCAGAATGGTGACTTGGACGGATGCCACGTCGTAGACGATGACATAGGGATGCACAGCGACCAATTCCCGCGCGCCGTCCGCCCGACAGCGCCCACGTTCAGGAAATTCAGCGAGGCTTTCGGCTGCGGCTCTGAGGCGGAGGGCTATGCGCCGTGCGGCTGCGGGATTGAAATGGCCGATGTAGGTACGGATAGCGATCAGGTCAGCAACGGCAGCCGGGGTGAAGACTACTTCCACGACGGTGCCGAACGTTCCTCGGGTGTGCCCCAGGTGTCGAGCCAGCTTGCGACGTCGCTCAAAGGGATCGTCTGCCCAGCCGCCGCCTGTGCCCGCGCTTGGGCAACGGCACGTGTCAGCGCCTCATCGTCGGTCGGCTCGAAAACAGTCGCAGGCTCGGCCATGTGCCACCTCCACTCCCAATATAGGCGCCGGACACGGACTAAGCCACGCCCCTCTTTGCGAGCCTCTGTCCGTCCTCCGGCATAGTCATTCGCGTCATGCAAATCGCCAAAACGAGTCGCCCTCCCCGTCCCATACCGTCGAGCCGAAGCGCTGACACACCAGCTCTCTTCATCGTCCTGGCCGTCCCCGGACTTGATCCGGGGATTGACCCGGCCATCCACGCCCCGCACGTCAGCGCCGGCCATCGTGGATGCCCGGGTCAAGCCCGGGCAGGACGGCATGGGGATGTGTCAGGACTTTCGTTCGGCGGTATCAACCCGCCCGCGCCGTCTCCGTGAAGAAGGCCTCCGTCACCACCACCGCCGTGGCCAGCGCCGCCCACAGTTCGCCGGGGATCATCGTGTCCGACGTGACCGAGAGGATCAGGCCGACCACGCCGGCCCACAGCGCCGAGAACAGCGCCGCGCCGCCCGCCGCCGGCATCCGGCCGTGCTCGCCGCTGCGCATGGTGCGGTAGGACAGCACGCCGGGGGCGGCGATCGACAGCGCGACGAGGATCTGGGCCAGAAACTGAAGGGGCAGCATCACCCTCCCCCCTCAGTCGGCCGCGTCGGCGGAGCGGGCGCGGCGCACCGGCGACTGCAAGGGCGGCTCGCCGGCCGGGTCGGCCAGGGCGTGCAGCAGCCGCTCGCGGATCTGCGCCAGCTTGGTGTCGTGCGTCACCTTCAACCCGAACACGTCCTTCACATAGAACACGTCGATGGCCTTCTCGCCGAAGGTGGCGATCTTCGCCGAGGAGATCTGCAAGGACAGGTTCGACAGCGCGCGCGTCACGTCGTACAGCAGCCCCGGCCGGTCGCGCCCGTTCACCTCGATCACCGTGTGGGTGGTGGAGGCGGCGTTGTCGATCAGCGCGCGCGGCGGCACGTGGAACACCCGCGCCCGGCTGGTCATCGGCGAGCGCCGGTTCGCCAGGTCCTGCAAGGGTTTCAACTGCCCGCCCAGCACCTTCTCGATGGTGACCGACAGCTTGGCGAGCTTGTCGCCGCCCTCGAAGGCGCCGCCGCTCACCGCGTCCTGCACCGAAAAGACGTCCAGCGCCATGCCGTTGGTCATGGTGAAGATCTTGGCGTCCACGATGTCCGCCCCGCTGGCCGCGAAGGCGCCGGACAGGCGCGAGAACAGGCCGTGGTGGTCGGTGGTGTGGATCGTCACCTCGGTCACCGCCCGGCCGCGATCGACCCGCGTCTCGACGGTGAGCGGGCGCTGGTCGCGCTCGGCCGAGCGCATCAGGCGGGCGTGGCGGCCCAGCGTCTCGGCGTCGAAGCTCAGCCAGTAGGCCGGGTAGCCCAGCGTCAGGTGCGCGTCGACCTCGGCCGGCTCGAAGTCGGCGGCCAGTTCCTCGCGCAGCGCGCCTTGCGCGGCCTGGATGCGGCGCTCGCGCCCCTCGGCGGACAGGCCGCCGGACATCAGCTCCTCGGAGCGGTTGTACAGCTCGCGCAGCAGCGTGGCCTTCCAGTTGTTCCAGCGCTGCGGGCCGACGGCGCGGATGTCCGCCACGCTGAGCACCAGCAGCAGGCGCAGGCGTTCGGGCGACTGCACCAGCGCCACGAAGTCGCGCGCGGTCTTCTCGTCCTCCAGGTCGCGCTTGAACGCGGTGAAGGTCATGGCGAGGTGCCAGCGCACCAGCCACGCCACGGTTTCCGTCTCCTCGGCGCTCAGCCCCAAGCGCGGGCACAGCTTTTCCGCCACGCGGGCGCCGAGCACGGAATGGTCGCCGCCGCGGCCCTTGGCGATGTCGTGCAGCAGAACGGCCACATAGAGCGCCCGGCGCGACACCACCTTGTGGATGATGTCGGACGACAGCGGCAGTTCGTCCTTCAGCTCGCCGCTTTCGATCTTGTGCAGGATGCCCAGGGCGAACAGCGTGTGCTCGTCCACGGTGAACACGTGGTACATGTCGTACTGCATCTGCGCCACCACGCGCCCGAAATCGGGCACGAAGCGGGCCAGCACGCCGGCCTCGTTCATCCGGCGCAGCGTGATCTCCGGGTCCTTGTTGCCGGTGACCATCTCCAGGAACAGCCGGTTGGCCTCGGGGTCGTTGCGCACCTTGGGGCCGAGCGCGGAGAGCGAGCGGGTGATCGAGCGCAGCGCGTTGGGGTGGATGTCCAGATCGTTCTGCTGCGCCACGTGGAACAGCCGGATCATGTCGATCGGGTGCTCGCGGAACTGCTTGTCGTCGCGCACGTTCAGGCGCTCGCCGTCCAGCACGAAGCCGTCGATGTCCTTGCGCCGGGTGAGCGCTGCGAGGCGCAGGATGTTGAACTTGGGCGGGCGCTTGGATTCCGCCTCCAGCGCGGCGCAGAAGATGCGCGTCAGGTCGCCGACGTCCTTGGCGACCAGGAAATAGTGCTTCATGAAGCGCTCGACACCCTTGGTGCCGGCGTGCTCGGTGTAGCCCATGCGGGCGCCGATCTCCGACTGCACGTCGAAGGTCAGGCGGTCCTCCATGCGGCCGGTCAGGTAGTGCAGGTGGCAGCGCGCCGTCCACAGGAAGTTCTGCGCCTTGGCGAAGCGCTGCGCCTCCTCGGGCAGCAGGACGTGCTTGCCGACCAGCTCGTCCACGTCGTCGACGCGGTAGAGGTACTTGGCGATCCAGAACAGCGTCTGGAGGTCGCGCATGCCGCCCTTGCCGTCCTTCAGGTTGGGCTCCAGCACATAGCGGCTGTCGCCCAGCTTCTGGTGGCGGCTGTCGCGCTCGGCCAGCTTGGCCTCGACGAACTCGGCGCCGGTGCCGGCGACGACCTCCTTGTCGAAGCGCTTCTTCAGCTCCTGGAACAGCTTGCGCGGACCCCAGAGGTAACGCGATTCCAGGATGGCGGTGCGGATGGTGAAGTCGGCCTTGGATTGACGGACGCACTCGTCGACGCTGCGCACCGCGTGGCCGACCTTCAGCCCGAGGTCCCACAGGATGTACAGCATGTACTCGACCACCTGCTCGACCCGCGGCGTGCGCTTGTAGGGCAGCAGGAACAACAGGTCGATGTCGGAGAACGGCGCCAGCTCGCCGCGGCCGTAGCCGCCGGTGGCGACGATGTCGAACTGCTCGCCCAGGGTCGGGTTGGCCGAGGGGAAGACGTGCATCAGCGTGAAGGCGGCCAGCGTGCGGATGAGCCGGTCGGCCAGATAGCAGTTCTCCCGCACGCACTCCTCGCCCGAGCCGCCGGTCTCGAAGCGGCTGCGCACCTCGGCCCGGCCGCGGGCGAGGGCGCCGCGCAGGCAGGCGATGACCGGCTGGCGCACCGCGTCGCCGGTGCCGTGCTGCTCGACCAGCGCGTTCAGCTCCTCCATCAGCTTCGCCTTGGAAATGATGGCCCGCCGGTTCGGGATCTCGCGGGGCGGGGCAGCGGAGGCGGCGGCGCGGGGGGACAGCATCGATGCAGGCTTTCCGGGCAGGCGGTGCGGAAGGACCCGACTATAGACGGTTTCCAAGGTGCGTGCACGGGGGACGGGGGCTTCGCGGCCCGAGCCTCGATTTGCGGTCAGCAAGCTACCGCGCAATTTCCGTTATGGAATGAGCACTAATTCTGTAGCCTTGTTGCGCATCATGCAGCGAACGGAGGGCTCCATGCGGAGCCTTGCCCTTGGTCTGGCACTTCTCTCTGTGCTGGCGGGCGGCGCCCACGCCGACAGCGACGCCGCCCTGCGCCGCGCCCTGGCGATCGAGAGCGTCTCGGATCTGGCGGCGGCCTGCCGCGGCATCACGGAGCTTGCCGGCCGGGAGGACGACCGGGACGAGACGTACCGGCTGCTGTCCTGCATCAGCTACGTCCGCGGCACGCAGGCCCTCTACGCGTCGTACCAGAAGGCATTCGGCACCCGGACCTTCTGCCTGCCGGCCGGGGTGACGCTGGGCGACCAGATCGGCGCGTTCCTCGCCTGGACGGACGCCAACCAGGACCGCCGCGGCGAGAACGCCGGGCAGGGCTTCATCGTCTCGCTGGTGCACGGCTTCCCGTGCGCGGAGACGGCCGAGCGGGCCCGCTGACCGGACCGGCCCTACCCCAAAATAAAATTCGACTCGACACCGTTTCCGGTGATCCGGGCGCTGAAAGCTGCCGTATCTGTGACGCAACCTCGCTGATGAGGTTCGTAAAAATCAAAAGGAAGCGTCATGAAGAAGACAGTCCTCGTGGCTGTTGCCACGATGTTGCTTGCCGGAACTGCTTATGCCGCGACGGAGAAGATGGTCGGCGGGGCAGCGATGTACTCCAACAAGACCATCGTCGCCAACGCATCCCAGTCGAAGGACCACACCACCCTGGTCGCGGCGGTCAAGGCGGCGGGGCTGGTGGACACGCTGAACGGCAAGGGTCCGTTCACCGTCTTCGCGCCGACCAACGAGGCGTTCGCCGCCTTGCCGCAGGGCACCGTGGACACGCTGCTGAAGCCGGAGAACAAGGCCCAGCTGTCGAAGATCCTCACCTATCACGTCGTCGCCGGCCGGATCGACGCCAGGGAGCTGGCAGCCGACATCAAGAAGGGCAACGGCAAGGCGGTGCTGAAGACGGTCGCGGGCGAGCCGCTGACCTTCATGCAGCAGGGCAGCCGGATCATGGTCGCCGACCAATCCGGCAACACCGCCGACGTCACCATCGCCGACGTGGCGCAGTCGAACGGCGTGGTGCACGTCGTCGACAAGGTGTTGCTGCCGAAGTGATGCGGCCGGGGATGCGGCGAGGGGGTTGTCGCCCTCGCCGCCGCCTCTCTTACCGGCGCTTCGCCAGACGGCGCGCGTTGGCGCTGGCGCGGCGGTGGAAGGCCGGCAGGCCGGCGCCGGCCAGACTGGCGGCGGACTCCACGAAATGCATGCCGGCGTTCATGCCGGCGCTGACGCTCTCTTCCCACCAGCGCTGCTGGATCCCCAGCAAATCCATGGGCGAGCGGCAGGTGCCGAGGCTGGTCACCGCCAGCGTCGCCGCCTGCACCGGGCCGGTGAACAGCGCCATCCAGGCGTGCTGAAGCTCGGCCACGCCGACCGCCATGGCGGTCGTCGCCTCGGCCACCGCTTCCATCTTCTCGGCACCCATGCGCACGAACTCGGGGTCGGTGATCGACATGGGGTCGTTCAGCGTCTCCGCCATCATCGCCGTGCGGTAACCAATGGTGCGGACCGCCGCCACGCCCAACTCGCCGTGCTTGCCGGCGGTGCGCGACAACTCGTCCACCACCGCGTTGAGACGTGCGGTGGTGCCCATCGGTCCGGTGGCCCGTCGATCCGCCATGTGTGCCCTCTTGCGCTGCAAACGGAAAACCCAACCCCCAACCCCAGAATGAGGGATGGGTTCCGTAGCGCGGGTTCTACGCGGAACGCAGCGCGCGGTCCAGATCCTCGACGATGTCCAGCGGGTCCTCGAGGCCGACCGACAGGCGGAGGAGGTCCGGGCGGATGCCGGCGCGGGCCTTGTCCTCGGGCGCCACCTTGGCGTGGGTGGTGGTGTCGGGGTGGGTGATCAGGCTCTTGGCGTCGCCGAGGTTGTTGGAGATCAGCACCATCTCCAGGCCGTTCATCAGGCGGAACGCCTCGTCCTTGCCGCCCTTGATCCGGAAGGCGACCATGGTGCCGCCGCCGGTCATCTGCCGGCGCGCCAGAGCGTGCTGCGGGTGGCTGGGCAGCGTCGGGTAGAGGACTTGGGCCACCTTGGGGTGGGTGGACAGGTATTCCGCCACGGTGGTGGCGGCCTGGGTCTGGGCGTTGACGCGCAGTTCCAGCGTCTCCAGGCCCTTGGCGAGGACCCAGGCGTTGAACGGGCTGATGGTCGGGCCGGTGTGGCGGACGAAGGGATGGATCACATCGGTGCCGAACTTGGCGTCGGACAGGATGATGCCGCCCAGGCAGCGGCCCTGGCCGTCGATGTGCTTGGTGGCCGAATAGACGACCACGTCGGCGCCGAACTCCAGCGGGCGCTGGAGCACCGGCGTGGCGAAGGCGTTGTCCACCACCACCTTGGCACCCGCGGCGTGGGCCAGATCGCACACCGCCTTGAGGTCGACGATCTCCAGCCCCGGATTGGACGGGGTTTCCAGGAACACCGCGGCGGTCGGCTGGGACAGCGCCTCCTCCCACGCCTGGAGGTCGGTGCCGTCGATCAGCACCGGCACGATGCCGTAGCGCGGGCAGAGGTTCTTGATGACGTGCAGGCACGAGCCGAACAGCGCCCACGGCGCCACGATGCGGTCGCCGGCCTTGAGGAAGCTCATCAGCGAGGCGAACACCGCGGCCATGCCGGAGGTGGTGGCGTAGGCCCACTCGGCGCCCTCGTAGCTCGCCAGACGGTCCTCGAACATGGCGCAGGTCGGGTTGCGGAAGCGCGAGTAGACCTGGCGCTGGCCGTCGTTGAGGAAGGCGCTCTCCGCCTCCTCGGCCGAGGCGTAGACGAAGCCGGAGGTCTGGAAGATCGCCTCCGACGTCTCGTCGAAGCCCGAGCGGTTGGTGCCGCCGTGCACCAGCTTGGAACGCGGGCGCAGCCCGGTGACGTTGGGTTTGCGGGTATCGGTCCTGGACATGCCGCCTCACACAAAAAAGCCCCGACCGTGTTACAGGTCGAGGCGCGGACGCGGCTCGGACCTTTTTAGCGGATTGTTTTACGTGGCCCGCAAGCCGGTCGCCCAAATCACCACGTGGACCCGGTTTTAGGCCCAGCCGGCCGGCGCGTCAAGCGTCCGTGCGGCAACGTCACGCAGGCGTATGCACAACGTCGGCATTGCCATAGTTCCGTTGCCGGATCATACAATTTTTGAAGTACTCCTACTCTGGTGACGACGTGCAATACCGCAAGCTCCATGAGCGCCACTTCACGCGGATGGTGGTCACCGGGCGCCTTACCGGCCAGGACGGTGACGGCGTGCGCGATCTGATCGCCGGGATCAAGCAGGCCTCCGACCGGCGGTGCGTGATCGACCTGACCGGCCTGGAGTTCATCGATTCCGCCGGCATCGGCATGCTGCTGGTGGTGAACGGCGAGGCGGTGGCGGCCGACAAGGCGATCGCCATGCTGGTCGCCGAGGGGCAGGTGAAGAAGGTCGTCACGCTGACCCGCATCGCCATGATCATCCCGCAGTACGACAGCCTGAAGGCCTATGTGGAGTCCTGCGTGCCGGAGGAAGTGCTGGCCGAGCACCCCTGCGCGCCCGGCGAAAACCCGCTGGCCCTGGCGGCGCGGGCGCTGAAGGTGGAAGCGGCGTAAATCGGCGTGCATAGGCCGCGGATCAGTCCGCATGACGGTTGCCGGCGGGACGGTGATGCTTGCCATCTTCGCTCATGTGTATCACCATACACACTGCGTGTAGGAGGTGGCTCATGAACCATGCGCAGAGGACTGAGGCGGGCTACGACGTCGAGGCGTCCAAGAAGCGCATCAACATTACGGTCAATGAAGATTTGCTGCATGTAGCCCAAGCGTACACCGACAATCTGTCCGGCACCATTGAGGCTCTCCTGGCCGCCTGGATGCAGACGGAGCGGCGAAAGCGGGAGAACGACCGGAAGCATCGGAAGAAGGTCGTGGCCGCCTGGAATGAGTTCGACGAAAAACACGGGCGCTTCGCGGACGAGTGGAATCGTGATTTCATGCCGGACGACGAGGGCCGCTGATGGCGCAGTTCGACGTGCACCGCAATCCCGGCCGTACGAAGACCGCCATTCCCTTCGTCCTCGTCGTGCAGAGCGACCGATGGGAGGAGCGGCCCGACCGGGTTGTCGTTCCGCTGGTGCTGGCCAGCGAGGTGAGCTACCGCGACAAGACGTTGAACCCGGAGTTCGTCATTGAGGGCATCGCGGTCCTTATGAATCCGCTCCAGATCGCGACCATTCCCAACAGGGTGCTCGGAGCTGCGGTGGGCAGCCTGGACAGCAAGTACGTTCAGGTCATCGCCGCGCTCGATGCCCTGATCGCCCAAGGCCGGTAGCACAAGCGCGACAGCCTGCGCGGCAGCGCGCCTGCGCTTTGACAGGCCTTTATCCCTTCAGCATCCCGCGCAACCGGTACAGCTCCTCCAGCGCCTGACGCGGGGTCAGTTCGTCGGGGTTGACGGCCTTCAGCGCCTCTTCGACCGCCGAAGGCTGAGCCTCCGCAGGCGCCGCAACGGCCGGCGCCGGGCGCTTCATGGCGGCGCTGAACAGCGGCAGATCCTCGGCGAGGCGATGAATTGCGGCGTTCTGGTCGCCGGCTTCCAGGATCTCCAGCACCTCTTCGGCACGGCCGACCACCGCCGCCGGAAGTCCGGCCAGCTTGGCGACGTGGATGCCGTAGCTGCGGTCCGCCGCACCGGCCGTCACCTCGTGCAGGAAGACCACGTCGCCCTGCCACTCCTTGATGCGCATGGTGTGGCAGTTGAGCGCCGGCAGCTTGGAGGCCAGCATCGTCAGCTCGTGGTAGTGCGTGGCGAACAGCGCGCGGCAGCGGTTCACGTCGTGCAGGCTCTCGACGCACGCCCAGGCGATGGACAGGCCGTCGAAGGTCGCCGTGCCGCGACCGATCTCGTCGAGAATGACCAGCGCGCGCTCGCCGGCCTGATTGAGGATGGCGGCGGTCTCGACCATCTCCACCATGAAGGTGGAGCGGCCACGCGCCAGATCGTCGGCGGCGCCGACGCGGCTGAACAGGCGGTCCACCACGCCGATGTGCGCGGCCTCCGCCGGCACGAAGCTGCCCATCTGCGCCAGCACGGCGATCAGCGCGTTTTGCCGCAAAAACGTCGATTTACCGGCCATGTTCGGGCCGGTCAGCAGCCACAGCCGGTTCTCCGGCGCCAGATCGCAGTCGTTGGCCACAAAAGGCCCGGCGTTCTGGCTGTCCAGCACCGCCTCGACCACCGGATGGCGGCCGCCCTTGATGGTGAAGCCCAGGCTGCCGTCCACCACCGGGCGGCTGTAGCGGCGTTCCGCCGCCAGTTCGGCCAGCGACAAGGACACGTCCAGCGCCGCCAGCGCGCGGGCGGCGTGCACGATCAGGTCAGCGCGGTCGGTGACCAGGGCGACCAGCTCCTCGAACAGGCCCAGTTCCACGGCCAGCGCCTTGTCGGCGGCCTCGGAAATGCGGCGCTCCAGGTCCGACAGCTCGACCGTGCCGAAGCGCACGGCGTTCGCCATGGTCTGGCGGTGCATGAACATCTCGCGGTTCTTGCCCGACAGCAGCTTGTCGGCGTGCGTCGCCGTGACCTCGATGTGGTAGCCGAGCACGTTGTTGTGCTTGACCTTCAGGGCCGGCACCCCGGCCAGCTCGGCGTATTTGGTCTGGAGCCCGGCGATGAGGCGCCGGCTCTCGTCGCGCAGCGTGACCAGCTCGTCCAGCGAGTAGGAATAGCCGGGCGCGATGAAGCCGCCGTCGCGCGCCAGCAGCGGCAGGTCGGGGGCGAGCGCCTGGGCCAGCCGGTCCACCAGCTCGAAATGCTCGCCCAGGTTCCGCACGATGGCGCCGAGGCCGTCGGGCAGGGGCGATACACGGGACAGCAGCGCCTTCACCTCGGCCGCCGCGCGCAGGCCGTCGCGGATGCAGGCGAGGTCGCGCGGGCCGCCGCGGCCCAGCGCGAGGCGCGACAGCGCGCGCTCCAGGTCCGGGCAGCGCTTCAGCACCTCGCGGCCATCGGCGCGCAGGCGGTCCTCGCCCAGCGCGAATTCGACCATGTCCAGGCGCTTGGCGATGGCGAGCGGGTCGGTCAGCGGGGCGGACATGTGCATCGCCAGCATGCGCGCCCCCGCGCCCGTCACCGTGCGGTCGATGGTGGCGAGCAGGCTGCCGCGCCGCTCGCCGGTCAGCGTGCGGGTCAGTTCCAGGTTGCGCCGGGTGGCGGCGTCGATCTCCATGACCGCGCCGGGGCCGACGCGGCGCGGCGGCGACAGGCGCGGCATGCGGCCCTTCTGCGTCAGCTCGACATAGCCGACGAGCGCACCGGCCGCCGCCACTTCCGAGCGCGTGAAGCCGCCGAAGGCGTCCAGCGTGCCGACCCCGTACAGCGTCATCAGGCGCTGCCGGCCGTTCTCCGAGTCGAAGCGCGGGTTGGCCTGGACGGTCAGGCGCTCCTTCCACTCGGCCCACAGCTCGAACAGGTCGGGGTCCTGGCACAGGCGCTCGGAGACCAGCACCTCCTGCGGTTCCAGACGGCCCAGCGCCGCGCCCAGGGCGGCGCGCTCCACCGGCTGCACGACCAGTTCGCCGGTGGACATCTCCAGCCACGCCAGCCCGAGCGAGCCCGCCACGTCGGCCACCGCCGCCAGCCAGTTGGAGGAACGCGCATCGAGCAGCGTGTCCTCGGTCAGCGTGCCGGGGGTGACGATGCGGATGACCGCGCGCTTCACCACCGACTTGGAGCCGCGCTTCTTCGCCTCGGCCGGGTCTTCCATCTGCTCGCAGATGGCGACGCGGATGCCGCTGCGGATCAGGCGTTGCAGGTAGGCTTCGTGGCTGTGCACGGGGACGCCGCACATGGGGATGTCCTCGCCCGCGTGCTGGCCGCGCTTGGTCAGCGCGATGTCCAGCGTGCGCGCGGCGGTGACGGCGTCTTCGAAGAACATCTCGTAGAAGTCGCCCATCCGGTAGAACAGCAGGCAATCGGAGTGCGCTTGCTTGATCTCGAGATACTGCGCCATCATCGGCGTGGCGTCGGGCAGGGAAACGGCAAGGTCGGACAAGGCAAACCCGGTGTACAGTGGTGTCTGAGGATGAAGGCGACCCTAGCACGGGATGCGCTCTGGCGCACCGCCCCAGCGGTTGGCTAGAGTGGGGTTGGCTAGAGTGGGTTCCCTGAACGTCGTGAGGAGAAGTCCGTGACGCAAGCGTCCGATACCGCAAACCAAGGCGAAGTCCGCGAAGTGGTGGCCCTGTTCGAGACGCGGGAGGCCTTCGACCGCGCGGTGAACGCCCTGCTGGCGTCCGGCTTCGCGCGCGAGGACCTGAGCGTGCTGGCCAGCCACACCTCGCTGGAAGCGTCCGAAAAGCGTCCGGCCACCCCGCGCGACGAGGCGCTGACCGGGCTGGTGGGCGAGCTGAAGTACGCGTTCCCGCTGACCACCGCCGGCCTGATCGCCATCGTCGGCGGCCCGATCGCCGCCAGCGTGGCGGCGCTGGTGGCCGCGGGCCTCAGCGGCATCGCCATCAAGGACTATTTGGACGAGCTGACCAGCCACCCGGAAACCGACGAGTTCGCCCGCGCGCTCGAGGCCGGCGGCGTCATCCTGTGGGTCCGCGCCGACAGCCCCACCGCTGAGCTGGACGCCAGCGCCGTGCTGACGCGCGAGGGCGGCAAGAACGTGCATGTGGCGGTGCGCGAGGAATAGAGGGGCGGCGCCGGCCGGTCTTGCCTGACCCCGGAAAATGTCGGGTGACTCCGGCCGGCGAATCCCCTATCAAACGCCCGAGCTTTCAAGCGGGTGAATCCTCGTGTTGCGATCCGTCACCTTCGGTCTGCTCGCCGTCGGACTCGCCGGCGTCGCGGGCTGCACCCCCAATTACTCGCCGAACACCTACGCCGCCGGCGCCGTCCAGCAGGCGAACAAAGTGGAGACGGCCATCGTCGTCGGCTTCCGGCAGGTCGCCATCAGCGCCAACGGAACCGTCGGCGCGGTGACCGGCGGTGCGGCCGGCGGCGTGCTGGGCTCGCAGAGCAGCACCTTCGGCGTGAACTCGGCGCTCGGCGCGGTCGGCGGCACGGCCATCGGCAGCCTGCTTGGCACCGCGGTCGAGCACGTCACCGGCGACACCAAGGGCTGGGAATACATCGTCCGCAAGCCGGACGGCACGCTGCTGTCGGTCACGCAGCACGAGGAGAAGCCCATCGCGCTGGGCCAGAAGGTGCTGGTCATCACCGGCAGTCAGGCGCGCATCGTCCCGGACTACTCGGTGGCGCCCGAACCGGCCCCCGCGTCGGCCCCCGCGCCGTCCCAGGACCCGACGCCCGCTCCGGCCAAGCCGAAGCCCGACGAGGTGACGGTGGCGAAGGAGCCGCCCCCGGCGGAACCGGCGGCGAACGCCACCCCGGAGCCCTTCGTGCCGGCACCGGTCCCGGCCGAGCCGGCGGTGCCACCGGCGTAACGTCCCCTACTCCACGCCGTTCGCCACCAGCAGCGCTTTGGCCGCCGGGCTGCCGAGGAAGCGCACGAAGGCGCGGGCACCCTCCGGGTTGGCGGCGGCGGTCAGCGCCGCGGCGGCGTAGCGGGTGTGGTTCTGCACCTCGGCCGGCAGCGGACCGACGAAGCTCAGGCCCTTGCCCCGGTACAGCATGATCTCGGTGATGGCGCCGAAGCCGATCTCCGGCCCCTTGCCCTTGATCAGGTGCTCCATAACGGCGGCGCCGTCCGGATAGCGCGTCGTCTTCTGCTTCGCCTCGTCCCACAGGCCGAGCTTTTGCAACAGCCCCTCGACGTAAACGCCCGTGGACGCTTGGTTGAACACCAGCGAGTCGGCACCGCGCACGGCGGCCTTCAGCGTCTCGGCGCTCGACAGGTCCGGCTGCGGCACGCCGTCGCGCACCGCCACGCCGACGCCGACGCGACCGATTTCGGCGCGCGCCTGCGGGTCGGCCTTGCCGGTGCCGACGGCCTCGTCGATCAACGCCGGGGGTGCGACCAGCACGTCGGCGGCCTCACCCTCCGCGAGCTTCTTGCGCAGAGCCGGCGCGGTGGCGAAGCGGATCGTCACACGGTCGCCGCTCTGCTGCCGGTAGGCATCGGCCGCCGCGGCCAAGCCGGGCTCGACCGCACCGGCGCTCAGCACCTGGATCTCGCCGGCCTGAACAGCCGTGGTCAGGAGGGCGAACGCCAGCAGGGCGGGAATCAACGCGCTTGCCATGGTGTCCTCAGCCGTTCAGGGATTGCAGCACCACCACCAAGCCCGACACCGGCTTGCCGTCCTGCAGCCGCAGATGCTCCTCGTCCATCTGGAGGATGCCGAACCCGCAGGCGGTGGCGACGCGGCGGACCTCGTCGCGGCTGTGGGCGAAGCGGCCGGAGGCGTTCAGGCGGAAAGGGCCGCCCTGCGGGCACAGCTCCATGGAGAACACGCAATATCCTTGCGGCTTCAGGCGTGCCTTGACCGCGTGCATCAGCGGCTCGGTGTTGCCGAAGTACGGCATCACGTCGCCGGCCACGATGAGGTCGAAGCGGCGCGGGTCGGCCGACAGCGAGGCGATGATCTCGGCGACGTCGAGTTCGTCGTAGAGATCCTTGCCACGGGCGATCTCGACCATGCCGGGGCTGAGGTCGACGCCCTTCAGGAAGGACGCCCGCTCCCGCAGCACCACGCCGCACAGCCCGGTCCCGCAGCCGATGTCCAGCACGGCGAGGCCGGAGCCGGGCACGTGCCGGTCCGTCGCCTTGGCGATCAGGCCGGGAATGCGGCATTGCAGCCCGTTCATCATGGACTCTTCGAAGCTGGCGGAGGCGCCGTCGAACACCGCCTTGACGTAGTCGGGGTCCGCCGTGTCGGGCGCGGAGCCGTTCAGCGTGGCGAGCATGTGCCGGGCGTAGCCGTCGTCCGGCGCCCGGAGCAGGATGCGCTCGAACGCGCCGGCCGCCTCGGCCTTGCGGCCGGACAGCCGGAAGGCGTTGCCGAGGTTGCGCAGGATGTGGACATCGTCCTTGAACCGCAGCAAGGCGGCCTCGCCGAAGCGGATCGCGTCCTCGTCGCGGTTGAGCCGCATCAGGCAGTCCATGCGCGACAGCACGATTTCGGCATCGTCCGGCGCCAGCGTGCCCGCCGCGCCGAACAGCTCCTCGGCCGCCTCGTAGGCGCCCTGGCCGTACAGGATGCCGGCCAGCTTGACGAAGCGGACCGGATCGTCCGGGGCAGCCTTCAGCGCCTCGTAGGCGAACATCGTCGCCTCGTCCACGCGCCCCACGGTGAGCATGTGTTCGGACAGCAGGCCGTTCGCCTCCGCATCGGCGGGCGCGGTCGCCACCGCCGCCGCCGCGTCCTTGATGGCGCCGACGAGGTCTTTGGCCCCGGCGCGCAGACGCGACCGCAGAATCAGGCCCGGCAGGTAGGTGTCGCACGCCTCCAGCGCCGCATCGAGGACGGTGAGGGCCTGCGACAGGCTGGCGGCGTCGCCTTCCTGCGCCAGCAGCCCCGCGGCGTCCACGGCGCGGCGGAGGTCGGCCTCCGGCACCGGAGCGGCCACGGGAGCCGGCGCCTTCCCGCCGGGCTCGCTCATGGCTGCGCCTTGTTCGCCGCGTGGCGGCGCTCGATGGCGTCCCACAGCGTGACTTCAAGCTGCGAGCCGTTCAGGCGGTTGATCTCCTGGATGCCGGTCGGCGAGGTGACGTTGATCTCGGTCATGTAGTCGCCAATCACGTCGATGCCGACGAACAGCAGCCCCTTTTCGCGCAGCACCGGGCCGATGGCGGCGCAGATCTCCTGCTCGCGCTTGGTCAGTTCGGTTTTTTGGGCGGCGCCACCGGCGTGGAAGTTGGCGCGCGCCTCGCCGTCCTGCGGCATGCGGCTGACCGCACCGGCCGGCTCGCCGTCGATGAGGATGATGCGCTTGTCGCCCTGGCGGATCTCGGGCAGGTATTTCTGCACGATCACCGGCTCGCGGTAGAGCTGGGTGAACATCTCCAGCAGCGAGCCGAGGTTCTCGTCGTCCGGCTTCAGGTGGAAGACGCCGGCCCCGCCGTTGCCGAACAGCGGCTTGACGATGATGTCCTTGTATTGGGCGCGGAAGTCGAGAACCGCCTGCTTGTCGGACGTGATCAGCGTTGGCGGCATCAGGTCGGGGAAGCGGGTGACGAACAGCTTTTCCGGCGCGTTGCGCACCTCGGCCGGGTCGTTCAGCACCAGCACCTTGGGCTGCACGTGTTCCAGGAGGTGGGTGGCGGTGATGTACGCCATGTCGAAGGGCGGGTCCTGCCGCATCAGGATGATGTCCATGGTCGACAGGTTCACCACGGACTGATCGCCCAGCGTGTAATGGGCGCCGCGCTTGCGCTCGACCGTCATCGGCCGCACGCGGGCGGTCAGAACGTTGCCGGTCAGCGACAGGTCGCGCGGGTGATAGTGGAACAGCCGGTGTCCACGCCGCTGCGCCTCCAGCGCCATCATGAAGCTGGAGTCCGTGTCGATGTTGATGGACTCGATGGGGTCCATCTGAAGGGCTACGGCGAGGCTCATGCATGGTCTCCGGGGGCTAATTCAGGCGTGTCTAATCTAGACGGTTCTTGAGCTGCTGGACCAACATGGCGGCCTGATGCAGCTGGTGGTCGCTGCCGCCCAGGCGGATGAAGGTTTCCAGGGCGGTGATGGCCTCGTCCAGGTTGCCGCGGTGCGCTTCCAGCAACCCGGTCTCGCGCCACAGCGCCGATTCGCCGGGCGCCATCAGGCGCATGCCCTCCAGCACGTCCAGCGCCTGCGGCACGTCGTTGTTCGAGAGATGGCGGAGCTTCAGGTTGTTTTGCAGGCGCAGCAGAATGTCGCGGTTGCCGACCGGCTGGTAGTAGGCGGGCTCCAGCTCGGCGGCGGTGCCGGCGGTGGCCTTCAGCAGCTCGCGCAGGTCGACGGCGGTGCGCACCTGCCCGGCGTTGAAGGGGTCGAGGATGGCGCGCTCGGCGTGCACGTCCAGGCGCACCAGGAAATGGCCGGGGAAGTTCAGCCCCACCATGCTCCAGCCCATGGACCGCGCGGCGTGCAGGTAGAGGATGCCCAGCGCCACCGGCAGCCCCTTGCGGCGGTCGATGACGCGCAGCAGGTTGGCGTTCTGCAAATCGTCGTAGGTGTCGGTGTCGCCGGTGTAGCCGTGGCGGTCGATGATCACCTCGTGCAGCAGGGTGATGCGCGATTCCAGGCAGTCGGTGTCGGGGTCGAAGCGCTCGGCCATGTCGCGGGCCAGCGCCGCCAGATGCCGGCGGTAGCGGTCGAGCGGCTGGTCGGAACGGTCCAGCGCGCCCAGGGCCAGCGCCGCCTCGGCGAGGTCGATGTCCTCGTCCGGCTGGTTGCCGATGCGGCGCAGGATCTCGCGGGCTTCGCGGCGGCTGTTCAACGGACGTGTCCTTAGTCTTTCCCTGGCCTGTCCTATAACCGCCAAGCGTCCACCAGGTGGCGCGGTATCGCGAAAGGGGTAACCAGCATCACGTCGAAGCGCAAGGTCAACCCGGCGTATTGCGGATTGGCGCCCAGGAAGACGTGCGCCGCCCGCGACAGCCGGCCGAGCTGGCGTGCGCCCACCGCCTCGCCCGCCGTTTGCCAGTCGCGCCGGGCCTTCACCTCGATCACCGCCAGCGTGTCGCCGCGCCGCGCCACGATGTCGATCTCGCCCAGCGGCGTCCTCAGCCTCGTGGCCAGGATGCGGTAGCCCTTCACCCGCAACAGGCCGCGGCACAGCGCTTCGGCAAAGCGGCCGTACCCCTCGCTGCGCCGCCGTCGTTCGTCGGTGGCCGTCATCGGCCGTCCTCCCGTGCCACTGCCCGGCTGAGTTCAAGAGCGCGGGCGTACACCTCGCGCTTCGGCCGCCCGGTCATCAGCGCCACCTCGGCCGCCGCGTCGCGCACCGACAGCCGGCCGAGAGCCTCGCGCAGCGCCGTGTCCACGTCCACCGCCTGCGCCTCGGCCTCGGCGCCGGGCGGGGCGACGACGATGACCACCTCGCCCTTCGGCGGGCCGGCCTGTTCGTAGTGCGCGGCGAGGTCGGGCAACGGGCCGCGCCGCACCTCCTCGTACAGCTTGGTCAGCTCGCGCGCCATCGCCGCTTCACGCGGTCCGAGCACGGCAGCCATGTCGGCCAGCGAGTCGGCCAGCCGTTGCGCCGATTCGTAGAAGATCAGCGTCGCCGGGACCGCCGCCAGCTCGCCCAGCGCGGTGCGGCGGGCGGCGCTCTTGTTGGGCAGGAAGCCGGCGAACAGGAAGCGGTCGCTGGGCAGCCCGGACAGCACCAGCCCGGTCAGCACCGCCGACGGCCCCGGCAGGGCGGTGACCGGCACGCCCGCCTCGACGCAGGCGCGCACCAGCTTGTAGCCGGGGTCGGAGACCAGCGGCGTGCCGGCGTCCGACACCAGCGCAATGGCTTCGCCCGCCTGCATGCGCTCGATGAGGACCGGACGCATCCGCTCGGCGTTATGCTCATGGTAGGAGACCAGCGGAGTCGTCACGCCGTGCAGGCCCATCAGCTTGGACGTGACGCGGGTGTCCTCGCAGGCGATGGCGCCGGCGCGCTTCAGCGTGTCGAGCGCGCGCAACGTGATGTCGGCCGCGTTGCCGATGGGCGTGGCGACGACGTACAGTCCGGCGGCCGGTTTACTTGAACGGCCGCTGCCGCTACCTTCACCGTGGCTTATGGCGCCGTGGCTGTGGGCCGGATCAGGATTGGAGACCTTCGGTGGCACGATTGGCGACACCTTTCTCGCGCTCTCGGGGGCCGCGGATCGCGCGCGGCCTGTGGGTGACGGCGGTTCTTCTGACGGCCGCCTGCGCGCCGAATGTAGCGGCCCCGCCGCCAGCGGCACAAGCGCCGCAATCCCCATCCGCCATTCAGCCTATGGGACCGGTGGTGCAGAAGGTGGCCTTGCTGCTGCCGCTGACCGGCCAGAACGCCGAAATCGGCCAGTCCATGCTGGACGCCGCCCAGCTGGCGCTGTTCGATGTGGCCGGCGAGCAGTTCCAGCTGCTGCCCCGCGACACCAAGGGCACCCCCCGCGGCGCCGCCGACGCGGCGCGGCAGGCCATTTCGGACGGTGCGCGGCTGATCCTCGGCCCGCTGTTCGCGCAGGAGGTCCAGGCGGTCAAGCCCGTCGCCAGCGGTGCGGGGGTGGAGGTGCTGGCCTTCTCCAACGACGCGACGCTGGCCGGCAACGGCACTTACATCCTGGGCTTCACGCCCACCGACCATGTCGGGCGGGTCACCGGCTTCGCCCGCTCGCGCGGGGTGACGCGATTCGTGGCGCTGGCGCCGCGCAGCCCCTATGGCAACGCGGTGCTCAACGCGTTGCAAACCTCGACGCAGCGATTCGGCGGGCAGGTGGCGCAGGTGGAGCGCTATGACCCGGCGTTGAGCGACCCCGCCGTCCCCGCCCGGCAGGTGGCGCAGGCCCCCGTCGCCCCGCAGGCGGTGCTGCTGGCGGAAACCGGCGAGCGGGTGAAGACGCTATCCTCGGCCTTGCTGGCCAACGGCGTGGACCCCGGCCGGGTCAAGCTGCTGGGTGCCGGCGTGTGGGACGAGCCGGGCCTGGGACGCGAGCCGGCGATGGTCGGCGGCTGGTACGCCGCCCCGTCGCCCGAGCAGCGCGCCGACTTCGAAGCGCGGTTCGAGGCGCTGTACGGCAAGAAGCCGCCGCGCGTCGCCACGCTGGCCTACGACGCCACGGCGCTGGCGGGTGCCCTGGCGCGCCTGGGCGGCCCGGCGCCGTTCGACACCGCCAACCTGACCAACCCGAACGGCTTCGCCGGTGTGGACGGGCTGTTCCGCCTGCGCCAGAACGGCGTGGCGGAGCGCGGTCTGGCCGTGCTGGAGGTGACCCCCGAGGGTTCGCGCGTCCTCGACCCGGCGCCGCAGAGCTGGGAAGTTCTGGGACAGTAACGCAAATCTCTCCGCACTGGATCTTACCTTGTCCCGTCCACTCGCCAATCTGGCGCTTCTCTTCACGGCGGCCATCTGGGGCGGCGCCTTTGTCGTCCAGAAGTTGGGGGGCGCGCACCTCGGACCGATGACCTTCACCGGCGTGCGCTTCCTGGTCGGTGCCCTGGTGGTGCTGCCGTTCGCGGTGCGGGCGTGGCGCAGCGCGCGGATCGACGGGCGTGACCGGTTGGTCATGCTGGCGGTCGGCTGCGCGCTGTTCGCGGGGTCGGTGCTTCAGCAGATCGGCGTCAACCACACGACCGCGACCAACGCCGGCTTTCTGACGACGCTCTACGTGCCGCTGGTGCCGCTGCTGGTCTTCGCCGTGGCGCGCACCACGCCGCATCCGGTGCTGTGGCCGGCGGCGGCGGGCTGCGTCGCCGGCACCTGGATGCTGAGCGGCGGCGGCACGCTGGATTTTGCGCCCGGCGATCTGTGGGTCCTCGCCTCGGCGGTGTTCTGGGCGGTCCAGGTCAGTCTGGTCGGTGCGGTGTCCGCACGCACCGGGGCGCCGACGCTGGTGGCCTTCGTGCAGTTCCTGATCTGCGGCGTGCTCAGCACCGCATGGGGCGTGGCGAGCGAGCCGGCCACCCTGGCCAACCTGTCCAACGCCGGCTGGGCCATCTTCTACACCGGCGTGTTGTCGTCGGGCGTGGCGTTCACCATCCAAGCGGTGGGGCAACGCTACACCGCCGCAGCGGACGCCGCGGTGATCCTCAGTTCCGAGGCGGTGTTCGCGGCGCTCGCCGGTGCGGTGGTACTCGGCGAGCAGCTTTCGGCGCAGCAGATGCTGGGCTGCGCGGTTATCCTGGCCTGCATCCTCGCGGTGGAACTCCTGCCGGCGTGGCTGGCGCCGCGGCCGGCGTAAAAGCCGCCGGCGGAATCAGTCGTTCCACGGATAGCCGCTGTCCACCTCGGCGAGGATGGCGGTCTCGCGGCGGGCGTCGCTGTGGTCGTGCAGCGGCAGCATGGGCGAGGGCGCGTGGTAGCGCACCTCGTGGCCCCGCTTGGGCGTCATGGCGCTGATCGTCGCGGCGTCGGGAACATGAAAGGGCAACGGACGGGGCATCTCGGATCTCCATCGGGAGAGGGGTGTCTGGTGGACGAACACTGCCACAGCGCCGCCTATTCCCGCTGTGAGACGGCCCACAGGAACACTCAACGGTCGCGCAGCCATTCTTCGAAGCTGCCGGACGGCGAGGGGGCCTCGGCCGACTGCGCCAGCGTCCGCGGGAACCCATTGCCGCGCGAAATGTCATCGCATCGAGGGGAACGGAGGGGCAGCGTGTGCGTGCCTGCCCGGCAACGATGGGAAACCAGCCATGAAAGCGCTGTGTTGGCACGGCAAAGGCGATATCCGCTACGACACCGTCCCCGACCCGACGATCGAGCACCCGCGCGACGCCATCATCAAGGTGACGAGTTGCGCCATCTGCGGTTCGGACCTGCACCTCTACGACGGGTTCATGCCGGGCATGGTGTCCGGCGACGTGGTCGGCCACGAGTTCATGGGCGAAGTGGTCGAGGTCGGCACCGACAACAAGGCGCTGAAGGCCGGCGACCGCGTGGTGGTGCCCTTCACCATCTTCTGCGGCGAGTGCGAGCAGTGCCGGCGCGGCAACTACTCGGTCTGCGAGCGCTCCAACCGCAACAAGGACATGGCGGACAAGCTGTTCGGCCACACCACCGCCGGGCTGTTCGGCTACACGCACCTGACCGGCGGCTATGCGGGGGGGCAAGCGGAGTACGTGCGCGTCCCCTTCGCCGACCGGACGCACGTGAAGATCCCCGATGGACTGAGCGACGAGCAGGTGCTGTTCCTCGGCGACATCTTCCCGACCGGCTGGCAGGCGGCGGCGCAGTGCGACATCCAGCCGACCGACACCGTGGCGATCTGGGGCTGCGGCCCGGTCGGCCAGATGACCATCCGCAGCGCCATCCTGCTGGGGGCGAAACAGGTCATCGCCATCGACTGCGTGCCCGAGCGCCTCAGCATGGCCAAGGCCGGCGGCGCCATCACCATCAACTTCGAGGACGAGAGCGTCATCGAGCGCCTCAGCGAACTGACCGGCGGCAAGGGGCCGGAGAAGTGCATCGACGCCGTGGGCATGGAGGCGCACACCACCGCCACGGTGGACGCCATGATGGACCGCGCCAAGCAGGCGGTGATGCTGGAAACCGACCGGCCGCACGTGCTGCGCGAGATGATCTACGTCTGCCGGCCGGCGGGCACGCTGTCGATCCCCGGCGTCTATGGCGGGCTGCTCGACAAGATCCCGTTCGGCGCCGCCATGAACAAGGGCCTGACCTGGCGCATGGGGCAGACGCACGTGAACCGCTGGACCGACGATCTGCTGAAGCGGATTCAGGAGGGTCAGATCGACCCGTCCTTCGTCATCACCCACACCGTCGGCCTCGATAAGGGGCCGGAGATGTACGACACCTTCCGCGAGAAGCGGGACGGCTGCGTCAAGGTGGTGCTCAAGCCTTAGGAGGTTACGCGATGGCGTACTATCACAACTCGACGGCGGACACGCTGGCGCGTGGCCTGGGGTGGTTCAGCATTGGATTGGGCCTGACCGAAGTGGTGGCCGGCCGCCGCCTCGGCCGCTGGCTGGGCATGGAGGAGCATGCCGGGCTGATCCGCGGCTATGGCGTGCGGGAGATCGGCGCCGGCATCGGCTTGCTGGCGGTGGGCGATCCGAAACCGTGGATGTGGGGCCGCGTCGTCGGGGACGCGCTCGACCTCGGCACGCTGGCGGTCGGGCTCGGCCGCGACAACCCGCGGCGCGACAACGTCGGCATCGCCATGGCGGCGGTGGCCGGCGTGACGGCGCTGGACATCGCCTGCGCCCAGATGCTGCGCGGCGAGGGCGAGCCGCAGGGGCCGCCGCGGAATTACAGCGACCGCGTCGGCTTGGCCCGCTCGCCCGCGGAGATGCGGGGTGCCGCCCGCAACGCGCCGATCGGCGAGGACATGCGCACGCCGAAGATGCTGCAACCGCTGGAGTAGGGGCTTTTACGCCAGCAGGCTGGACAGCACCGCGTTGAGGCGCTGGCGGCCCTCGGCGGTGGCGCGCAGGGCGGTGGCGTCCACCTCCAGGAAGCCGCCGTCCACCAAGCGTTTCAACGCGTGCGAGTCCACGAGAGCGTCCAGGTCGCGGCCGGTTTCCTCGACCAGACGGGCGCGGGCGACGCCTTCGGTCAGGCGCAGGCCCATCATCAGCAGCTCGGTGGCGCGGGAGTCGGCGTCGACGGCCTCCGGCGTGTGGCCGCCGTGGCCGTGGCGCTCGACGCGCTCCAGCCAGATTTCCGGCGCGCGGTGGGCGCGGGTGGCGTGCTTCGTGCCGTCCAGCGTCAGCCGGCCGTGCGCGCCGGGGCCGATGCCGACATAGTCGCCGTAGCGCCAGTAGGTGAGGTTGTGCCGGCTCTCCTCGCCGGGGCGGGCGTGGTTGGAGATCTCGTAGGCCGGCAGGCCGGCGGCGCCCAGCAGATCCTGCGTCGCCTCATAGAGGTCGCCGGCCAGTTCCTCGTCGGGGATCTGGAATTCGCCGCGCCGGTGGGCGGGGTGGAAGGCGGTGCCCTCCTCGATGGTCAGTTGGTAGACCGAGATGTGGCCGACCGCGAAATCCAGCGCGCGGGTCAGCTCGGCCTGCCACGCCGCGACGGTCTGCTCGGGCCGCGCGTAGATCAGATCGAAAGAGAAACGATCGAACGTTCGCGCCGCCAGGTCTATGGCGCCCAGCGCCTCGGCGGCGTTGTGCTGACGGCCGAGGAAGCGCAGGGACGCGTCGTCCAGCGCCTGGATGCCCAGCGACACCCGGTTCACCCCGGCGGCGCGGAACGCCTGGAAGCGGCTGGCCTCCACCGAGGTGGGGTTGGCCTCCAGCGTGATTTCCAGGCTGTTGGCGACGCGCCAGCGCTGCTGGATGCGGTCGATCAGCGCCGCCGTGGTGTCCGGGTCCATCAGCGAGGGCGTGCCGCCGCCGAAGAACACCGACGTGACGGTGCGGCCAGCCGTTGCGTCTGCGTAATGATCGAGTTCATGCAACAGCGCATCGCGCCAGCGCGGCTGGTCGATGCGCTCGCGGACGTGGCTGTTGAAATCGCAGTACGGGCACTTCGACTTGCAGAAGGGCCAGTGGATGTAGATCCCGAAGCCGGGATCGGGGACTATCTGAAGCATCGCTCCACAAGCTGGCGGAAGGCGTCGGCCCGGTGGCTCATCTCGTGCTTCTTGGCCGGGTCCATCTCACCGAAGGTAATGCCGTAGCCATTGGGAATGAAGATCGGGTCGTAGCCGAACCCCTTTTCCCCACGCGCCGGCCACACCAGCGTGCCGTGGCAGCGCCCCTCAACCGTCTCCACATGCCCGTCCGGCCACGCCAGCGACAGCGCGCAGACGAAATAGGCGGAGCGGTCGGATTTGCCCGCCAGCCCGTCCTCAACCTTTTGCATGGCGACGCGGAAGTCCTTGGTCGGGCCGGCCCAGCGCGCCGAGTAGATCCCCGGATCGCCGCCCAGCGCCGGCACCACCAGCCCGCTGTCGTCGGCCAGCGCGATGTGCCCGGCCTTGGCGGCGGCCAGAGCCTTCAGTTCCGCATTCGCAACGAACGTGCTGCCGGTTTCTTCCGGCTCGGGCAGGCCGAGGTCGATGCTGGACGCGAAATTCTTGGCGTAGGGCCGCAGCAGGTCGGCGATCTCCCGCACCTTGCCGGGATTGTGCGTGGCGATGACCAGCGTGTCGCCGGTGAAGTGGCGGGGGGTGGTCATGGTGAGGCGTTCCTTCTCAGTCCCCTCTCCCCCCTGGGGAGAGGGTTAGGGTGAGGGGGATGCGCGTGTGCCGGACGTACCGAAACGGCGGGACCCCCTCACCCCTACCCTCTCCCCAGAGGGGAGAGGGGAAAAGAGGTGGCCCGCAAAAGCCTCAGGCGATGCCCAGCGCCGCCTTCTGCAAGGCGGCCAGTTCGGCGATGCCCTTCTGGGCCAGGGTCAGCAGGTCCATGAACTGGGCCTGTTCGAAGGGCTTCTCCTCGGCGGTGCCCTGGATCTCGACGATGCCGCCGCGGCCCGTGAGCACGAAGTTCGAATCCGCCTGCGCGTTGGAATCCTCGGCGTAGTCCAGGTCGAGCACCGGCGTGCCCTTGTAGATGCCGCAGGACACCGCGGCGACCTGATCGGTCAGCGGCATCTTCTTCAAGGCACCGATGCTCATCAGGTGCTGGAACGCCAGATGCAGCGCCACGTAGCTGCCGGTGATCGCCGCGGTGCGGGTGCCGCCGTCGGCCTGGAGCACGTCGCAGTCCACCTTGATCTGCACCTCCGGCATGAGAGCGCGGTCGGTGACGGCGCGCAGCGCGCGGCCGATCAGGCGTTGGATCTCCTGCGTGCGGCCGGATTGCTTGCCCTTCGCCGCCTCGCGGTCGGTGCGCGAATGCGTCGAGCGCGGCAGCATGCCGTACTCGGCCGTCACCCAGCCCAGCCCGGTGCCCTTGAGGAAGCGCGGCACGCTGTCGTCGACGCTGGCGGTGCACAGCACGTGGGTGTCGCCGAAGCGCACGAGGCACGAACCCTCGGCGTATTTGCTGAAGCCGGGCTCCAGCGAAACGGTGCGCAGCTGGTCGGGGGCGCGGCCGGAGGGGCGCATCGGCAAAGGTCCTATGGTCGTTGAAATGGGGGGCGATCGGGCAGGGAAGCTAGCGCCCCGGCCCCCTTCCGTCCAGAGCCGGCGTTGATTCGCCCGGCCGACCCGCCTAAATTCCAACGCGCACTCCGCGCACGGGATTCGCAACCGCCCCATGATCACCGAGCTGAACCAAAGGTCGCGCGACATCTTCCGGCACATCGTCGACGCCTATGTGGCGACGGGTGAGCCGGTGGGCTCGCGCACGATCTCGCGGCGCCTCGGCATGGCTCTGTCGCCGGCGACCATCCGCAACGTCATGGCCGACCTGGAGGAGCTGGGGCTGCTGTACGCGCCGCACACCTCCGCCGGCCGCATCCCGACCGAGCTGGGGTTGCGCATGTTCGTCAACGGCATTTTGGAGGTGGGCGCGCTGACCGAGGACGAGCGCGAGTCCATCGAGGCCCAGTGCTCCTCCTCGGGCCGTTCGCTGCCCGACGTGATGCGCGAGGCGTCGGCCATGCTGTCGGGCCTGTCGCACTGCGCCGGGCTGGTGCTGGCGCCGAAGACCGACCGGGCGCTGCGGCACATCGAATTCGTCTCGCTGGGGCCGGGCCGGGCGCTGGTGGTGCTGGTCAACGAGGATGGGCTGGTCGAGAACCGCGTCGTCGAGGTGCCCATCGGGCTGCCCGGCTCGACCTTGCAGATGGCGTCCAACTATCTGACCGCCCGGCTGGTCGGCCGCACGCTGGACGAGGCGCGCAAGGAAGTGCTGCGCGAGATCGCCGACCAGCGCTCCGAACTGGACGAGGTATCCACGCGCGTCGTCTCGGCCGGGCTCGCCACCTGGGCGGGCAGCGCGGGGGACGGCCAGCTCATCGTGCGCGGACAGGCCAAGCTGCTGGAGGACGTCACCGCCCTGTCCGACCTGGAGCGCGTGCGCTCACTGTTCGAGGCGCTGGAAACCAAGGAGGCGATGCTGCGCCTGCTGGAAGCCACCGGGCAGGGCGACGGCGTGCAGATCTTCATTGGTGCTGAAAACGTGCTGTTCAATCATTCGGGCTGCTCGCTGATCATTTCGCCGTTCCAGAACAGCCGCGAGCAGGTCATCGGCGCCATCGGCGTCCTCGGTCCAACACGGATCAATTATGCCCGTATCATTCCCCTGGTGGACTACACAGCGAAAGTCGTCAGCCGGCTCATCGGCTGAGGCTTGCGCCCAAGAAAACAACGAGAGAGACATGAGCGACAACAACATCTCCGCTGGCAACACCCCCGCCGACGCCGAACTCGAGACCAACGGCCAGCCGGCCGCCGCAGCCCCCGAGGCCGGCGCGGACGAGCGCGTCGCCAAGCTGGAGGCCGAGGTCGCCAGCCTGAAGGACCAGCTGCTGCGCGCCATGGCCGAGACCGAGAACACCCGCCGCCGCGCCCAGCGCGACCGCGAGGACGCGTCGAAGTTCGCCGTGTCCAGCTTCGCCAAGGATCTGGTCAGCGTCGCCGACAATCTTCGCCGCGCGCTGGACGCCGTGCCGCCCGAGGGCCGCGAGCAGGACGAGATGCTCAAGAGCCTCGCCGTCGGCGTCGAGGCGACCGAGCGCCAGCTGCTGGGCGCCTTCGAGCGCACCGGCATCAAGAAGGTCGATCCCACCGGCGAGCCGTTCGACCCGAACTTCCATCAGGTGATGTTCGAGATCGAGAACACCGGCAAGCCCGCCGGCACGGTGGTCCAGGTGCTCCAGCCCGGCTACACCATCCATGGCCGCCTGCTGCGCGAAGCGATGGTCGGCGTCGCCAAGGCCCCGCCGGAAGCCGCCGGGCACGTCGACACCACGGCCTGAGCGGGGGCCTGACCGGGGGCGTGATTCGGAGCGCCGGGGGCGGCGTAACGCCGCACCGCTCCCGGCCTTGCGCAAACCCTTCGCATTTGTAACGATTCAAGTTTGTGCGGCGACGCACGGGCAAACAGGCCAGAAAGCAGGGACGAGACCGTGGCGAAGACGATCCTGACCGTCGACGATTCCAAGACCATCCGCGACATGGTGACCTTCACCCTGCAAAAGGCCGGCTACGCCGTGCAGGAGGCTGCGGACGGTTCCGCCGGTGCGGCGCTGGTGGCGAAGCAGAAGTTCGACTGCATCATCACCGACCTGAACATGCCGGGCATGGACGGTCTGGCGCTGACCAAGGCGGTGCGCGCCAGCGCCACCAACCGCGCCACGCCGGTGCTGCTGCTGACCACCGAGGCCGACCCCGCCAAGAAGACCGCCGGCCGCGAAGCCGGCGCCACCGGCTGGCTGGTCAAGCCCTTCAACCCGGAAAAGCTGATCGAGACGGTCAAGAAGGTCTGCCCGTAAGGGGCTTTGACCTCATGTAAGGAGCCACCGTGTCGGCGCCATTCCTCGACCGTGCGGCGTCCCTGGTGCATCTTGGGCAGCTCGACGACGCCGAGGCGGTCTGCGTCGGGGCCACCCTGACGGACCCGGCCGACCCACAGGGCTGGATGGCGCTGGCCGAGGTTCGCGGCCTGAAGAACGATGCCGCCGGAACCGTGACCGCCCTGCGCGGGGCCTGCCGGGCGGCGCCGGCCGACCCGGACGTCCTGACGGCCTGCGGCGGCACCGCGCTGGGGATGGGGCGCACGCTGGACGGCGTGCGCTGGCTGCGTGCGGCGCTTCGCCGGAATTCCACCCACCTCCCGGCCATGCGGGATCTCGCCACCATCGTCCGCATCCTCGCGGAACGGCCACAGCCTGTGCGCCCGCCGTTGGCGCCGCCCGGTGGCGACACAATGGTCTCCGCCATCATTTGCAGCCCGGACGGGGAGCGCTCGGCCCGTGCCGTCGCCCATTGGCACACGCTGCTGGCCGGCCGCCCCGGTGAGGTGATCGCCATCGTCGGTCCATCCTCGCTGTCCGCCGGCTACACCGAAGGGCTGGCGCGGGCCAGGGGGGAGGTCGTGGTGCTCTCGCACGACGACGTGACGCTGCCGGCCGACGCGGTGCACCGCATGGTCGCCCACCTGCGCACGGTGGACGTGCTGGGGCTGGCCGGCACGACGCGGCTCAGCGGGCCGGGGTGGGTGTCGTCGGGCTGGCCGTACCTGCGCGGGCAGGTCGTGCACGTTCTGCCGGACGGGGCGGGGTGCTCGGTATCCGTGTACCACCCGCATCACGGGCTGATGGGCGGTGTCCAGGCGCTGGACGGCCTGCTGATCGCGGCGCGGCGCGAGGTCGCCGCGGCGGTGGGCTTCGACGCGCGGACTTTCGATGGATTCCACCTCTATGACGTGGACTTCAGCTTCCGCGCTCATCTCGGTGGCTACCGGGTGGCGGTCGCGGGGGACATTCCGGTGCTGCACGCCTCGACGGGCAGCTTCGACGCGGCGTGGGCCGAGGCCGCCGACGCCTTCGCCGCCAAGTTCGCCGGCCGGCTGGCAGCACCGATCGCGCGCACCGACACCTACCTTCAGGTGGACTTTGGCGAACCGGCCCCAGCCTTGCGGTTCTGCCGGGCGCTGGCGCGGCTCAGCCCCGCGCCGCCGGGCTGAACAGGAACTCACCCTCCGGGTCGTGCGCCTGGAAGCGGGTGCGCGCGGTGGTGCGGCTCGACACCGCGTAGCAGTAGACGCAGCCGTGCGGGCAGGTGTCGTAGGCGCCGATGTCGCGGCTCTCGGCGCACAGGCAGCCGGGGCGGTTGCCCTTCTGCTTCGCCATGACGGCGGCGCCGGCCACGTCCGACAGCCGGGCGGCATCGACGCAGCGCGCCGCCGTCACGCCGGGCACGTCCGTCAGGTCCGGCTGCGTGCAGATGGTGAGCGCCATGCCGTGCCCGGCCGCGATCCTCAGGAGGTCGGCGAGCAGGGTGCGCTTCTCCTCCGCGTCCGGGTCGTGCCAGGAGAACGCCGCCGCCCGCGCCGCCACGTCGAGGTTGCGGGCGGTCTTGCGGTAGGGCTGCATGAAGGAGGTGGTGACCTCGTCCGTCACGCCGCGCAGCGCGCCGGCCAAGCGGGCGAAGGTTTCCCGGTGCCAAGCCGGCGGCGTCAGCGTCGTGACGACGATGGGGTCGTAGCGCCACACCACCGCCCGCGGCCCCCAGCGGTCGCGGACGGCGCGCATTTGGGCGGCGGCGTCCTCCCAGGCGATGACCGAGCGCTCCAGCGCGCGGGGATAGGCGGTGACGGTGACCTGCGCGACGAACGGGGTGCGGCGGGCGTCCACCACATCCAGCGCGTCCCGGAAGGGGGCGAGATTCCGGGTCCAGAACACGAAGCCATCCACCGCCGCGGGCGTCAGGTCCACCCGCCCCGGCGGTCCGCCGTAGGGGTTGACGACGCGGGCGTACCCCGCCGCGAGGCGGTTGAGGAACCAGCGGCCGTAGAAGGCCGGAATGTCGGTGCGATAGCTGGCGGAAACGATCATCGGACTTTCATGGGACGCCGCTTGCCGCCGATCAAGGCTGGACCGGCGGCCCGAACGCCTTATGGTCACGGCAGCCGAGCGCGGAGGAACGGATGAACGAGGACTGGAAAGCGGTGGAGTGGGCCGGGACGGTGCGCTTCCGTGTGCCCATGGACTGGACGGTGTCGTCCGAAGACCGCGAGGGGATCGAGGTGGTGGCCTTCCATCCCCCAACCTCAAATCCGGGGGATTCCGGCGGTGGCGCCCTGCGCGTGCTGGCCGACGAGCGCACCCCGCGCCCCGGCGAAGCGGCGGAGGCGGTGCTGCACGAGATGGTGGTGCGCTTCGTGCGGCCGGACGACGGGCGGGTCAGCGACCGCAGCGTGGAAGACCGCGAGGACGGCGTGCGCCTCGCCCAGGCCGCCATGGTGACCGACGAGGACGGCCGGGAGGAGAGCCACTACCTCTGGCTGCTCGGCCATGTGCGGGACGGGCGGGTGCGGGTGGCGATGTTCAGCTACACGATGCCGGCGCTGTTCGACGGGCAGGAGCCGCACGTCTCGAACCTCGCCGGGCTCGACGCCGCAATCCGCGCGGCGGAGCTTTTGTAAGGATGCCCTGCGCCGGGGACGGGAACCGCCCCCGGAAAACCAGCGCTCCCTATCAGCAGTGGCCGACGCCGCCGGCCATCAACGCCTTCATGTGCATGGCCTTGGGATCGGCGGCCGTCGCGGCATCCTCGGCAGCCATGGCGGCCAGCCCGATGAAGCGCGCCAGATCGTCGAGATCCACGCGCGCGGCGTCGTCCTTCAGGCTGTCGAGGCAGGATTTGATGGCAAGCGCCACGCCACGCCGATCTTCGAACATCAGGTCACCCTTCAACCGGTTGTCTGCCGAGATATTATTCGCGGGCAGCAACGTTCTTACCGCAAGACCGTGCACCGCGTTACCGCAGCATATAACATAAATGCGCAGCTATCTCACTATTAGAATCTTGAGACATGCAGTAGTGGACGGGCGGTGACAATTGGTCGCGCATGCCACAGACAATCTTTTATTGTTAACGGAAGGTTAACTATCGGGGTTTGTCCAGGATTGCTTAGTTGCAGCACTATCATCATACTTCGCGCATCGGTAAGACTTGTCCCGTTTGGCTCCGCATACAAAACATATCACTGTATGCAGCCATGTTCTCATGTTCCGAGAGGCAGCGACGGCCGGCCGGCGCCCCCGTTCGCCCGATTGTGTCAACTTCGCGCACCGACGATGGCTTGAGGACGTTGCACGCCGTGACGCACCTGCCTATATCTCCGGCGACAGTCGCGTTCACCCCGACCGTTCCAACCGAACCGAATGGGGATCACGGCGGTGCCGGTTCACTGGGCCGCCGCCGATCTGCCGGAAAACAGAGGTTTTAGACATGAGCAAAGTGATTGGCATCGACCTCGGCACCACCAATTCGTGCGTGGCCGTGATGGAAGGCTCCAGCGCCAAGGTGATCGAGAACGCCGAGGGCGCGCGCACCACCCCGTCCATGGTGGCCTTCGCGCAGAACGGCGAGCGTCTGGTCGGCCAGCCGGCCAAGCGTCAGGCGGTGACCAACCCCGAGAACACCCTTTTCGCCATCAAGCGTCTGATCGGCCGCCGCTACGACGATCCGCTGACCGAGAAGGACAAGGGTCTCGTGCCCTACAGGATCACCGCGGGCGACAACGGCGACGCCTGGGTGGAGTCGTTCGGCAAGAAGTACAGCCCCAGCCAGATCAGCGCCTTCATCCTCGGCAAGATGAAGGAGACGGCGGAGAATTATCTGGGCGAGAAGGTGACCCAGGCGGTCATCACCGTCCCCGCCTACTTCAACGACGCCCAGCGCCAGGCCACCAAGGACGCCGGCAAGATCGCCGGCCTGGAAGTGCTGCGCATCATCAACGAGCCGACCGCGGCCGCACTCGCCTACGGCCTGGAGAAGAAGGGCGCCGGCACCATCGCCGTGTACGACCTGGGCGGCGGCACCTTCGACATCTCCGTGCTGGAGATCGGCGACGGCGTGTTCGAGGTGAAGTCGACCAACGGCGACACGTTCCTCGGCGGTGAGGATTTCGACGCCCGCATCATCGACTACCTCGCCGACGAGTTCAAAAAGGAACAGGGCATCGACCTGCGCAAGGACAAGCTGGCCTTGCAGCGCCTGAAGGAAGCGGCGGAGAAGGCGAAGATCGAGCTGTCCTCGACGACGCAGACCGAAGTCAACCTGCCCTTCATCACCGCCGACCAGTCCGGGCCGAAGCACCTCAACGTCAAGATGACGCGCTCGAAGCTGGAAGCCCTGGTCGACGACCTCGTCCAGCGCACCATCGAGCCCTGCAAGGCGGCCCTCAAGGACGCCGGGCTGAAGGCCAGCGAGATCGACGAAGTCATCCTCGTCGGCGGCATGACCCGCATGCCGAAGGTCTTCGACGCGGTGAAGCAGTTCTTCGGCCGTGAGCCGCACCGCGGCGTCAACCCGGACGAGGTGGTCGCCATCGGCGCCGCCATCCAGGGCGGCGTGCTGAAGGGCGAGGTGAAGGACGTCCTGTTGCTCGACGTGACCCCGCTGTCGCTGGGCATCGAGACGCTGGGCGGCGTGTTCACCCGTCTGATCGACCGCAACACCACGGTGCCGACCAAGAAGTCCCAGGTCTTCTCGACCGCCGAGGACAACCAGACGGCCGTGACCATCCGCGTCTTCCAGGGCGAGCGCGAGCTGGCCGCGGACAACAAGATGCTGGGCCAGTTCGACCTTGTCGGCATTCCGCCGGCCCCGCGCGGCGTGCCGCAGGTCGAGGTGACCTTCGACATCGACGCCAACGGCATCGTCTCGGTGATGGCCAAGGACAAGGCGACCGGCAAGGAGCAGCAGATCCGCATCCAGGCCTCGGGCGGCCTGTCGGACGCCGACATCCAGAAGATGGTGAAGGACGCCGAAGCCCACGCCGGCGAGGACAAGAAGCGGCGCGAGCTGATCGACGCCCGCAACCAGGCGGACGGCCTGATCCACACCACCGAGCGTTCCATCAAGGAGGGCGAGGGCAAGGTCCCGGCCGCCGAGAAGGAAGCCGCGGAGCGCGCCATCACCGAGCTGAAGGCGGTGCTGGACAGCGAGGATCTGGCCGCCATCAAGGCGAAGACCGACGCGCTGGCCCAGGCCTCCATGAAGATCGGCGAGGCCATGTACAAGGCCAGCGCCGGTGGTGACGCCGGGGCGGCGGGCGCTGCCGGCGCCGGTCATCAGGCGGACTCGGGCGTCGTCGACGCCGACTTCGAGGAAGTCGACGACGACAAGAAGAAGTCGGCGTAAGTCACGTCCGGTCTGACCGGACCCGTGTTATACCATCCGGCCCGCTGCCCATCAGGGAGCGGGCCGGAACGGTATGTCGGGTAGAACGCGAGGCGCTCGGGGCTCTATGGCGAAACAGGATTATTACGAACTGCTCGGTGTGGCGAAGACCGCCAGCGCGGACGAGCTTAAGAAAGCCTACCGCAAGCTGGCGATGCAGCACCACCCGGACCGCAATCCCGGGAACGACGACGCCGAGCACAAGTTCAAGGAAATCAACGAAGCCTACGACGTCCTGAAGGACGAGCAGAAGCGCGCCGCCTACGACCGCTTCGGCCATCAGGCGTTCGAGAACGGCGGCCGCGGTGCGCCGGGCGGCGGCTTCGGCGGCGGCGGCTTCGATTTTGGCGGCGGCGGCTTCGCGGACATCTTCGACGAGATGTTCGGCGAGTTCATGGGCGGCGGCCGTCGTCAGGGCGGCGGCTCCGGCCGCGGCCAGGACCTGCGCTACAATCTGGAGATCGGCCTGGAGGAAGCCTTCAAGGGCTCGCAGGCGACGGTGCGGGTGCCGACCTCGGTGGCGTGCGAGAGCTGCAACGGCTCGGGCGCAGCGGCCGGAACGCAGCCGGTCTCCTGCCCGACCTGCGCCGGCCACGGCAAGGTGCGCGCGCAACAGGGCTTCTTCACCATCGAACGCACCTGCCCGGCCTGCCACGGCCAGGGCCGCATCATCAAGGACGCCTGCAAGAGCTGCGGCGGCGCCGGCCGCCAGCGCAAGGAGAAGACCCTCCAGGTCAACATCCCCGCGGGCGTCGAGGACGGCACGCGCATCCGTCTGGCCGGCGAGGGCGAGGCGGGCTTGCGCGGCGCGCCGCCGGGCGACCTGTACATCTTCCTGGCGATCGCTCCGCACCCGCTGTTCCAGCGGGATGGCGCGAACATCCATTGCCGGGTGCCGATCCCCATGGTGACGGCGGCGCTGGGCGGCACGGTGGAGGTTCCCTCCATCGACGGCACCAAGGCCAAGATCACGGTGCCGCCGGGCACCCAGTCCGGCCACCAGTTCCGCCTGAAGAGCAAGGGCATGTCGGTGCTGCGCAGCCCGCACCGCGGCGACATGTACATCCAGGCGATGGTCGAGACGCCGATGAACCTCAACAAGCGCCAGCAGGAACTGCTGCGCGAGTTCGAGAAGGCCGGCGGCAAGGAAGGCGGCACCAACCCGCAGTCCGAAGGCTTCTTCGCCAAGGTGAAGGAGCTATGGGAGGACTTGAAGGAGTAGCGGGCGCGAATCGTGGGCGGTATCACAAGGCGCCATCGTTGTCCCTGGACAGCGGCCCGGCTCCTCGCGTAGGGGCTGAAGGGCAGCAACCCTCCGGGAGTTGGGACGATGGCCTATCCGCCGAGCGGGATGTGGACGCAGATCGCCAGCGACTACCGGAACGGTGCGCTGGCGACCGACCTCGCGCGGAAGTTCGGCTGCTCCGTCCGCGAAATTCAGGAGATCGTCAGCATCGAAAGCGGACGGCGCGAGCGCCCCGTGCTGCCGGATCTGTCGCACCTGCTGTCCGAGATGCACCCGCCGATGCCGCCGATCTTCCAATGGCCGGGCATCATCGGCGACGTCGCGGGGCGGATGGCGCCGGACGCCGTCGCCGCGAAGCACGGCATCAGTCTGGCGACGCTGGCCGCCGTCGTCGAGGCGCAGCGCTGGAGCGACCGGCTGGCGCAGGACGAGGAGCGCCGGCGCGCCATCGAGACCATGGAACGGCGCAAGCAAAAGACCTCCGCCCCACCGGCGATCACCCTCGCCTACCGCAAGCCGGAATCGGCGGAGTAGTCCAAGAGGCGCAACGTGCGTCGGCCAATCAGCCGGTGGCATTGCGTCGCAGGCGGTCCTACCACTTGCGGCTTGACGGGCGCCAAGTCCGGCGCGAATTTTAACCAAACCGCACGCTCTGCCGATGGCCGGGCGGTTTACGTCCGTGTGCGCGGACGGCCAACGATTTCACAGCGAAGTAAGTTGCCGTAAGGAGGGATCGCGTGTATCCAGGGGCCTTGAATCTCCTCAGGCGATTCGCGGAGAGGGCGTTCCAGGCCGTGAGCGGTGATCTGTCCATCGAACAGCTGCGCGACCTGACGCATCCCGGCGGTCACACGCCGATCATTCAGCGTCGCAGGGCTGTCCTTATCCATTCGCGCGTGCGGATGGTGGCGGCGGCGTTCGCCGTGTTGACCCCGCTGTGGATCGGCATCGACGTCTTCATCTTCGAATGGCCGCTGTCCGGCTGGCTGGCCCTGCTGCGCATCGTCGCCAGCTCGGCCTTCGGCGCGCTGGCGCTGGGTTACCGGGTCAGCGACGACATGGGCTCGGCGTGGCGCGGGTTGGCGCTGCTGCTGTCGGTGCCCACCGTGTTCTTCCTGCTGTCGCACCCCATGCTGAACGAACGCGAGATCGTCGGCGTCGCCGGGGCGGTGGCGGCGGGGTACGCGTTCCTGCCCTTCGTCATGGTCGCGGGGCTCAGCGTCTTTCCGCTGACCGTCGCCGAGGGGGTCCTGTTTTCCCTGCCGCTGCTGCTGGCGCATCTGGCGGCGGGGGTGTACGGGTCGCTGGTCTTCCCGTTCCCCAGCTATGTCGGCGCGTTGTGGCTGCTGGTGCTGATCACCGTGGTGGCGACGCTGGCGGCCATGAGCCAGCTGCACTTCATGATGGCGCTGGTCGATCAGGCCTCGCACGACAGCATGACCGGCGCCTTCGGCCGGCGCATCGGCGAGGAGCTGCTGCGCCTCCAGTTCGCGCACGCCCAGCGCAGCGACCATCCGCTGGCGCTGGTCTTCGTCGACCTGGACGATTTCAAGAAGGTCAACGACCGCTACGGCCACGACGAAGGCGACCGGGTGCTGCGCAACGCGGCCAGCGCCATCCGCGACATGCTGCGGCAAAGCGACGCTCTGGTGCGCTGGGGCGGCGAGGAGTTTCTGCTGCTGATGCCCAACACCGGGCGCGAGGGCGCGCGGGCCGCGGCCGAGCGGCTGCGCCAGATCGGCCTGGGCACCCGGCCGGACGGCACCCCGCAGACCGCCAGCATCGGCATCGCCGAGTACATGGCCGACCGCCCCGAGGACTGGGAGCGGCTGGTGGATCTCGCCGACCACCGCATGTACATGGCCAAGCAGGCCGGCAAGGACCGCATCGTCGCCGTCGAGATGGCCGACGCGGCGCTGTAGCGCGCCGCGTCACCCCCTTCCGCTCTACTGATACCCGCCCTTCTCCGCGCGCTCCCTGGCGGCGTCCTCCTGCGCCTTGGACGTCTCGTCGTCGAGTTTCTTCCCCCCGCCCTGCTCCGGCTTCTTGCCGGCAGCCTGATCTTTGCCGGCTTCGGTCTTGCGGGTGCCGTCCTGGCGTTGGCCGTTCATGCTCTGCTCCATGGTGGGACACACGGATCAAGAACAAGGCCGCACCCCCGACATCACGCGGAAGACAAGCGTGTTGCGCCCTGTCCGGCAATTCCCTAGGCTTAGCTTTGGTTGCTGAATGTCTTGATTCGTACAATACAAAAACAGGGAGCAAATGCATGAAGAAGGGCGTTCTTTCCGCCGTGCTGATGGCCGGTCTTTCCGCGGTCGCCCTGGCCTCGCACGCCCACGCGGCGACGCTGAGCAACAACGGCGTGAAGATCGGCGTGCTGACCGATCTTTCCGGCACCTACTCCGCCATCGCCGGCCAGGGCTCGGTCGTCGCCGCGCAGATGGCCGTCGAGGATTTCGGCGGCAAGATCGACGGCAAGCCCATCGAGGTGCTCTCCGCCGACCACCAGAACAAGCCGGACATCGCCTCGGCCGTCGCCCGCAAGTGGATCGACACCGACGGCGTCGACGTGCTCGTCGATCTGGTGACGTCGTCCGTGGGACTGGCCGTCCAGCAGCTCGCCGCCGAGCGCGGCGTTCCCACCATCAACACCGGCGCCGGCACCACGGCGCTGACCGGCGCCAACTGCACCGCCACCGGCATCCACTGGGCCTACGACAATTACGCGCTGGCCAAGGGCACCGGGACGGCCACCGTCAAGAACGGCGGTGACACGTGGTATTTCCTGACCGCCGACTACGCCTTCGGCCGTGACCTGGAGGCCACCACCTCGCAGTTTGTCAAGGCCGGCGGCGGCAAGGTGCTGGGCAGCGTCCGCCACCCGTTCCCGAGCAGCGACTTCTCGTCCTTCCTGCTCCAGGCGCAGGGCTCGGGCGCCAAGGTGATCGGGCTGGCGAACGCCGGCGCCGACACCACGAACGCCATCAAGCAGGCCAAGGAATTCGGCATCACCCAGGCCGGGCAATCGCTGGCGGGGCTGCTGATCTTCATTTCGGACGTGCACGCGCTGGGCCTGGAGACGGCGCAGGGCCTGTCGCTGACGACCGGCTATTACTGGGACATGGACGACGAGAGCCGCGCCTTCGCCAAGCGCTTCGCCGAGCGCAACGGCGGCGCCAAGCCGACCATGGTGCAGGCCGGCACCTACTCGGCCGTGCTGCACTATCTGAAGGCGGTCCAGGCCGCGGCGACGGATGAGGGCAAGACCGTGGTCGCCAAGATGCGGGAACTGCCCATCAAGGACTTCTTCGCCCGCAACGGCCGGCTGCGCGAGGACAACCGCATGGTCCACGACATGTATCTGGTGCAGGTGAAGAAGCCGGCCGAGAGCAAGGGGCCGTGGGACTACTACACCATCAAGACGGTCATCCCGGCGGAAGAGGCCTACCGCCCGCTCGCCGAGTCGGAATGCCCGCTGGTGAAGAAGTAAGCGCACGAAAAAGCCTGGAGCCGAGGGTTCGGCTCCAGGCTTTTCATCGCATCGGAAGGGGGCGGCTTGAGGCCGCCCCTTTTCCTTTAGTTGTCCCGCTGGCCCAGGAAGGAAAGCATGAACTGGAACAGGTTGATGAAGTCGAGGTACAGCGTCAGCGCGCCCATGAGCGCCAGCTTGCCGCTGCTCTCACGGTCGTAGCCCTCCGCATACTCTTCCTTGATGCGCTGCGTGTCGTAGGCGGTGAGGCCCGTGAAGATCAGCACGCCGAGCACCGAGATGGCGAACTGCAAGGCGCTGGAGGCCAGGAAGATGTTGACCAGACCGGCGATCAGGATGCCGATCAGGCCCATGATCATGAAGTGGCCCATGCTGGTCAGGTCACGCTTCGTGGTGTAGCCCCACAGGCTCATCGACAGGAAGGTCGCCGCCGTCACGAAGAAGGTCAGCGCGATCGACGAGCCGGTGAACACCAGGAAGATCGACGCCATCGACAGGCCCATGGCCGCGCAGTAGCCCCAGAAGACGCCCTGGGCGGCCGCGTAGGACAGCCGGTTGATGCCGAACGACAGCACCATCACGAAGGCCAGCGGGGCCAGCATAACCACCCACTTCAGCGGGGTCATGAAGATCGCCTGGAGCATGGCCGGGCTGGACGCCACGAACATTGCCACCAGTCCGGTCAGGACGAGGCCCGCACCCATGTAGTTGTAGACGCGCAGCATGTGCTGGCGCAGGCCTTCGTCGAAGTAGCCCCGATCGAACGCCCGGCCCGCGGTGTCGTAGCGCTGGAAAATCGGGTCAGCCATTGTCGTTCCTCTGAGAGATGGTTGGTCTCAACGCCGTACCATATTGTGAAGTCCGTGGCGCCGTTCAAGGTGAATCGAGAGTAGCCGGCGCTTTGTGAAACACACGTCACGCACACGAAAGGAAAACCGTCGCGGCTCACTCGTTCCGCAGCAGCGGTGCGGCCGGCTGTCCCAGCGCCCGCCACGTGCCCAGGAAGCCGAACACCAGCGTAATCGCCGTGCACAGCGCCGCCGTCCACAGCACGGCGGACGGCAGGAACGCCCAATCCCAATGCATCAGCCGCGTCAAAATCGCCCAGGCGGTGACCGTGCCGATGGCCCCTGAGATCACCGCGGTGACCAGACCCAGAAGGCCATATTCCATAAGGAAGGCCCCGAGGATGTCCCGGCGGGTGGCGCCCAGCACCTTCAGCACCACCGAATCGTAGACCCGCCGCCGGTGTCCGGCCGCCACCGCGCCCGCCAGCACCAGCGTGCCGGCCACCAGCGTGATCGCCGCGGTCAGCCGCACCGCCATGCCGATGTGACCCAGCATGCCGGACACCGTCTCCAGCGCGTCCTTGATGCGCACCGTGGTGATGTTGGGAAAACGCTTGAGCACCGCGCGCTGCACCTCCGGCTCGGCCGCGGGCGGGGCGCGGACCGTGGCGATCCAGGTCTGCGGCGCCTGCTCCAGCACGCCCGGCGACAGCACCAGCGTGAAGTTGATGGCCATGGTGGAGAAGTCCGCGGCGCGCACGTTCGCCACCTTCGCCTCGATGACGCGGCCGAGAATGGCGAGGCCGATGCGGTCGCCGACGCCGATGCCGAACGCCTCCGCCACGTCCTTGTGGATGGAGAGCAGCGGCGGCCCGCGGTAGTCCTCCGCCCACCAGGAGCCGGCGACGATCTGGCCGTTGCGCGGCGGCGCCGCGGAATAGGTGATGCCGCGCTCGTTGCGGACGATCCACGCCTTCTCCGGGTCCTTCAGCGCCTTGTCCGCCTCGACGCCGTTCACCGTGGCGAGCCGGCCGCGCAGGCTCGGCACCGCCTCGAACCCGCTGGCGCCGGGGGTGGACAGCACGGTCTGCTTGAACGCGTCGAACTGGTCGGGCTGCACGTCGACGAAGAAGAAGCTCGGCGCGTCCTTGGGCAGCACCTCGTTGATGCGGCGGGCGAAATTGCCCTCGATCAGCGCGATGGCGACCAGCACCGTCAGCCCCAGCCCCAGCGACAGCACGACGCTGGCCGTCGGGTTGCCGGGCCGGTGCAGGTTGGCGAGCGCCAGCCGCAGGCCCGGTTGCTTCGGCCGCCCGGCGCGCGCCGCGCCGCGGGTGACCAGCCACGCCGCCCCACGGAACGCCAGCAGCGTCGCGACGGCGCCGCCGACGAACCAGATGGCGAAGCGCTTGTCGGCCGCCGTGAGGATCGCCAGCGCCGCCAGCGCGGTTGCCGACGCCGCCAGCGCCGCGATATAGACCGCCCGCGGCCGGCCGCCGGACGGCGACACCACGTCGCGGAACAGCGCCCCCGCTGGCACCTCGCGCGCCCGGCCGAGCGGCCACAGCGAGAAGGTCAGCGCGGTCAGCAGCCCGAACAGAGCGGCGATCGCCAGCGCGCCGGGGTACACGCCGAAATGCGCGCTGACCGGCAGCACGCCCTCCAGCAGCCGCCCGAGCAGCAGCGGCGCCACGCCGCCGAGCACGAGGCCGAGCGCGATGCCGACACCGGCCAGCACCATGACCTGCACGAGGTAGGTGCGGAACACCAGCGCGCCGGGGGCGCCGACGCACTTCAGCGTGGCGATGGTCGCGGCGCGCGCGTCGAGGTGGGCATGCACGGCGTTGCTCACGCCGACGCCGCCGACCAACAGCGCCGTCAGCCCGACCAGCGTCAGGAACAGCGTCATGCGCTCGATGAAGTTCTCGATCTGCGGCGAGGCGCTGGTGTAGTCGCGCACCCGCCAGGACGCGTCGGGGAAGCGCTTGCCCAGTTCGTCCTTCCACGCCTTGGCGTCGGAGCCGGGCGGCAGGGCGATCTTCTCGGTCCAGTAGACGATGCTGCCCGGTTGCAGCAGGCCGGTGTCGGGCAGGGCGCCGGTCGCCACCATCAGGCGCGGCCCCAGCGCGAAGGCGCCGGAGGAGGCCTTGTCCGGCTCGCGCGCCAGCACGGCGCGCACCTCCAGCTCCGCCTCGCCGAGGCGCAGGCGGTCGCCGGGCTTCAACTCCAGCCGGTCGAGCAAGGTGTCCTCGGCCACCGCGCCCCACACGCCGTCGCGCTTGGCGAGTGCTGATTGCAGGTCGGCGGCGCCGCGCAGATCCACCGCGCCGTACAGGGGGTAGGCGCCGTCCACCGCCTTCAGCTCGACCAGGGTCGAGCGCTGGTCGTCGGTGGAGCGCGCCATGCCGCGCATCTCCGCCGACTCGGAGATTCGGCCGGAGTCCTTGAGGAAGGCCAGGGGATCGCCGGTGGGCGGTGTGTAGATCTGCCGGACGCTGACGTCGCCGCCGAGGATGGCGCGCCCGTCCGACTCCAGCCCGGCGAGGACGCCGCTGGACACCGACTGCACGGCGGCGATGGCGGCAACGCCCAGCGTCAGGCAGGCCAGAAAGATGCGGAACCCTTGCAAGCCGCTGCGCAGCTCGCGGAACGCAAGGCGGATGGGGAGCATCTCACTCTCCTGCCACGCGCAGCTCTTCACGCACCGTGCGCCGATCCTCGGCGATCCGCCCGTCGCGCAGCGTCACCGTGCGGTCGCAACGGGCGGCCAGCGCCGGGTCGTGGGTGATCAGCACCAGCGTCGTGCCGCGCCGCTCGGCCAAGCCGAACAGCAGCTCGACGATGGTGGCGCCGGTATCCAGATCCAGGTTGCCGGTGGGCTCGTCGGCCAGGAGCAGCGACGGCTCGGCGACGAAGGCGCGGGCGATGGCGACGCGCTGCTGCTCGCCGCCGGACAGCTGGCCGGGGTAATGCGTCAGCCGGTGGGCGAGGCCCACCGCCTCCAGCCCGGCGCGGGCGCGCTCGAAGGCGTCCGCCGCACCGGCGAACTCCAGCGGGATCGCCACGTTCTCCAGCGCCGTCATGGTGGGGATGAGGTGGAACGCCTGAAACACGATGCCCACATGATCGCGGCGGAAACGCGCCAGCCGGTCCTCGTCGAGGCCGCCCAGATCGTGCCCGGCCACGGTGATTCGGCCTGAGCTGGGGCGCTCCAGACCGGCCATCACCATCATCATGGTGGACTTGCCGGAGCCCGAGGGACCGACCACGCCGACTCTTTCGCCGCACCCGACCGAGAGTTCCAGCCCGCGCAGGATGTTGACGGGTCCGGCGGCGCTGTCCAATCTCAGGTGGACGTCCTGGAGCTGGACGATCGGAGACGCCGCGGAATCGAGTCGGGACATTGCGATGGGTCTCTTCAACGTACGGGCCAATGGACACACAGGACTTCCGCCATATGGCGTGGCACACCGCCTTTTCAACGCCGCGCTGGCGGCGCTGCTCGCGCTCGGGGTGTGGTCGATGAGCGCGGCGGCGAGCGCCGCACCGCTGCGACTCGTGGCGCTGGGCGACAGCCTGACCGCCGGCTACGGCCTGCCGCCGGAGCAGGGCTTCACCGCCGTACTGGAAAAGGCGCTGAAGGCCAAGGGGTACGACGTGCAGGTGGTGAACGCCGGCGTGTCGGGCGACACCACGGCGGGCGGCCGGGCGCGCCTGGACTGGACGCTTGGCGACAAGCCCGACGCGATGATCGTGGAGCTGGGCGCCAACGACATGCTGCGCGGCATCGATCCGGCGGTGGCGCGCGCCAATCTGGACGCCATCATGAAGGCGGTCACCGCGCGCAAGATCCCCGTACTCCTGGCCGGGATGATGGCGTCGGGCACGTACGGCAAGGCGTACGTCGAGAGTTTCAACGCCATCTACCCGGATCTGGCGAAGACGTACGGGGTGCCGCTCTACCCGTTCTTCCTGAACGGGGTGGCCACCGACGCCAAGCTGAACCAGGGCGACGGCATCCACCCGAACGCCGCCGGCGTCCAGAAGATTGTCGAGGGCATCCTGCCCCACGTGACGCGCCTGCTCGATCAACGGGCGCAGGGAGGCTGAGGCATGGACAGCACCACGACGACGCAATTCCACGCGGCGTCCGCCGCCGGGCCGGACTGGGGGCAGACCGTCAAGGCCTGTCTGGACCGGCTGGGCGAGGTGCGCGGCTGCAACCTGGGCTTCCTGTACGTCTCCGACCAGTTGGCCGATCAGGCGTCGAGCATCCTCAATCTGCTGCGCGGGGTGACGGGGATTCGCGACTGGGTCGGCACCGTGGGCCTGGGCGTGCTGGGTGGCGGTGAGGAGCTGTTCGACCAGCCGGCCATCGCCGTGATGACCGCGCGCCTGCCGCCCGAGTCGTTCCGCGTCTTCCCGGTGGTGAGCGGCGATCTGGAGCCGATGCGCCGCGCGGCCGGCGGCTGGCTGGATCGGCACGGGGCGCTGCTGGGGCTGGTGCACGGCGACCCGCGCAACGCCGAACTGGCCGATCTGGTGACGCGGCTGGGCGAGGCGACGGGCGCTTTTCTGGTGGGCGGGCTGGCGTCGTCGCGCAGCGAATACCCGCAGTTCAGCGTGCCGGCCTCCAGCGCCACCATGCTCGACGGGCCGGTGGCCGATGGGGGCGTGTCGGGGGTGCTGTTCGGCAATGGGCTGGAAGTGGCGACCGGGCTGACGCAGGGTTGCTCGCCCATCGGTCCGATGCGCACCATCACCGCCGCCGAGGAGAACCTGATCATCGAGATCGACGGCCGCTCGGCGCTGGAGGTGTTCAAGGAGGACATCGGCGAGCTGCTGGCGCGCGACCTCAACCGCGTGGCGGGGTACATCTTCGCCGGGTTGCCCATCGCCGGGTCGGACACGGCGGATTATCTGGTGCGCGACATCATCGCCATCGACCCGCGCATGGGCTGGCTTGCGGTGGCCGAGCGGGTCGAGCCCGGCCGGCGCATCCTGTTCACCCGCCGCGACCGGCAGGCGGCCGAAGCGGACATGACGCGCATGCTGACCAAGCTGAAGCGGCGCCTGTCCGGGCCGCCCAAGGGTGGCGTGTACGTCAGCTGCGTGGCGCGCGGCCCCAGCCTGTTCGGCGACGGCAGCCAGGAAGTCGCCATGATCCGCAAGGCGCTGGGCGACGTGCCGCTGGTCGGCTTCTTCGCCAACGGCGAAATCTCCAACGCCCGGCTGTACGGCTATACGGGCGTGCTCACCCTGTTTCTTTAAGGAATTTCCACATGCAATACCGCCCGCTGGGCCGCACCGGCCTCGAGGTGAGCGCCATCGGCCTCGGCACCATGACCTGGGGCCGCCAGAACACCGAAGCCGAGGGGCACGCCCAGATGGATCTGGCGTTCGACCACGGCGTGAATTTCTGGGACACCGCCGAGATGTACGCGATCCCGCCCATCGCCGAATCCTACGGCCGCACCGAGGAGATCATCGGCACGTGGTTCAAGAGGCACGCCGGGCGTGACCGGATCATCCTCGCCACCAAGGCCATCGGCGCTGCCCACGGCGGCTTTCCGTGGGTCCGCGGCGGCAACGCGAAGCTGGATCGCGCCAATGTGACGGCGGCGGTGGACGCCAGCCTGAAGCGCTTGCAGACCGACGTGATCGACCTCTACCAGCTGCACTGGCCCGACCGCGTCACCAACCGCTTCGGCCAGCGCAGCTACGCCCACAAGCCGCAGCAGGACGGCACGCCGCTGGCCGAGACGCTGGCGGTGCTGGGCGACCTGATCCAGGCCGGCAAGATCCGTCACATCGGGCTGTCCAACGAGTCGCCCTGGGGGGTGATGACCTGCCTGAAGCTGGCCGAGACTCAGGGGCTGCCGCGGATCGCCAGCGTGCAGAACGCCTACAACCTGCTGAACCGCACCTACGAGGACGGGCTGTCGGAGATCGGGCTGCGCGAGGATGTCGGGCTGCTGGCCTACTCGCCGCTGGGGGCGGGGACGCTGAGCGGCAAGTACCTGGGCGGGGTCGTGCCGCCGGGGACGCGGCGCGCCATCGACCACCGCAAGTCGCGCTACGCGACGCCCAACGCCGATGCGGCGACGCAGGCGTATCTGGACGTGGCGCGCCGGCATGGCCTGTCGCCGACGCAGATGGCGATCGCCTTCGTTCTGCGGCAGGACTTCGTGGCGTCGGCGCTGATCGGGGCGACGAACATGGAGGACTTGAAGTCCAACATCGGGGCGCTGGACGTGACGCTGAGCGATGAGGTGATGCAGGAGATCGAGGCGGTGCACGCGAGGCTGCCGGACCCGTGTCCGTGACGCATCACTCTTTCCATCGCCTTCTACCGTCATGGCCGGGCTTGACCCACGGCTGTCCGGTTAAGTTTTGTGGACGAGGCGCAGGGCATTGATTCTACTCGTGTCCAGACGTTGGCGCGTCTCCCGGACACGAAAACGGAGTCAACAC
>NZ_JBPXMR010000012.1:0-149290 GCF_053470425.1 Azospirillum terrae
CGAGCCAGTTGGGCGGGCTGTCGACCACCAACCTGTCGCAGCTGTCCTCCAGCCAGGTGGCGGCGCTGAGCGCCACCCAGGTCAAGGGGCTGAGCACCTCGCAGATCAACACGCTGTCGACTTCGGACTTCGCCGAGCTGACCTCGACCCAGCTAGGGGCGCTGAGCACCACCCAGGTGAACGTGTTGACCACCAGCAGCATCGCTCAGCTGAGCACGGTACAGCTGTCCGGTCTGACTTCGACGCAGATTGGCGTCCTGTCGACCAGCAACTACTCGCAGCTGTCCTCCAGCCAGGTTGCGGCACTGACCACCACCCAGGTGAAGGGCGTCTCGACCACGCAGATCAGCGCGCTCTCCACTTCCGATCTGGCCGAACTCGCCTCGACGCAGATCGGTTCTCTAACCACCTCGGCCATCGCGTCGTTGTCCACGACCAATATCGGTCAGCTGTCCACGACCCAGATTACGGGTCTGACCACAACGCAGGTCTCCAGCTTCACGGTGACGCAGATCCCGTCGCTGTCGACCACCGATATTTCGGCCATGACCAGCACACAGGCGAACGCCTTCACTCAGACGCAGGTGGGCGCCATGACCACCCCTCAGGTCAACACCTGGGTCTCGGTGCTGCCGTAAGGTTCACGAGAATCCCGGATGACCTAACGGTCACCACATTGGAGTGCCCGATTAATGCAAAATTGATCGGGCACTCTTTTATGCGTTAGGGTGTTCGCGCGCTGCGCGAGATCGGTGCGTTTTTCCTCCAGACTATCCTGAGCAGGAGCCTTCCGGAGTGACGGACAACGTTTTCCTGTCGGCGGTGAAGCGACTCAGCGAAGACGCGCTGACTGTCCTTGAGCTGATTGAAGCCTGTGAAGCGCTGCGTCGGATTGATAGAATTGACCTCGCCATCCAGCTCTACCGCCTATGGATCGCGGGCAATGCCGGCCATCCGGCGATTCCCGCTTGCCACTTCAACCTCTCGGCGTCGCTGTCGGCTGTGGGCGAGTTGGAGGCCGCACGCGATGCCCTGGAGCGATCCATCTCCATCAACCCCGACTTCTACCCGGCCTACATCAACCTTGGCGGGGTGTATGAGCAACTGGGGAACACGGAGCAGGCGCTGCTCAAATGGCTGACGCTGTCCGATCGGCTGGCGTCGATCACCGGCAACAACATCCGCTTGAAGGTAGAGGCGCTGAAACAGGTTGGCCGGGTCCTCGAAGCAGCACAAAAGAGGCCTGAGGCCGAGGTGGCCATGCGGGATGCCTTGGAGGTCGACCCCAGCCAGATCGACGTGGTGCAGCAGTATATCGCCTTGCGCATGGAGCAGTGCAAATGGCCAGTCATCGAGCCTTGGGCGGAGGTCAGCCGGAAGGCGCTGATGAATGGTATCGGCCCACTCTCCCTAGCGGCCTACACCGACGACCCGATGCTGCAGTTCGCAACAGCCCTGAACTACAGTCGAACCCAGACTGCCGCTCCGCAACTTGACCTTGAGGCTGAGCGTCGTGCCTCGGATTGGAAGCGGCCATCAGGGCGCCTGCGGATTGGCTACGTCTCCTCCGACATGCGGGAGCACGCGGTCGGCTATCTCACGGCGGAGTTGTTCGAACGGCATGACCGTGAGACCGTGGAGGTCTTCATCTACTACTGCGGGCTGCCGGCCAGCGACGCCATCAATATGCGCATTAAGGCTGCCGCCGAGCATTGGGTGGACATCTCGGCGATGGATGACCTTGCGGCAGCGCGGCGCATCGCTGAGGATGCCATCGACATTTTGGTCGACTTGAACGGCTATACGCGGAGCGCACGCCTGAAGCTCTTTGCCATGCGACCGGCCCCAATCATAGTCAACTGGCTTGGCTATCCGGGTACGCTGGCCAGCCCATTCCACCACTACATCATTGCGGACGACTGGATCATCCCGGAAGACCACGAAATCTACTATTCCGAGAAGGTGCTGCGACTGCCCTGCTACCAGCCGAACGACCGAAAGCGGGCCATCGTTCCACACCGGCCGACCCGCGCGGAAGCTGGGTTGCCGGAGGACGCCGTCGTTTACTGCTGCTTCAACGGCACTTACAAGATCAACCGCTTCACCTTCGAACGCTGGATGCACATCCTGGCCCAGGTGCCGAACAGCGTTCTCTGGCTTTTGGAAAGTGACGGCGCGACCGTCATGCGTCTGAGGGAAACGGCTGAGCGGCGCGGCATCGCTGGTGACCGGCTGATTTTCACGCAGAAACTGGCGAATCCCTTTCACCTCGCCCGTTACCCACTTGCCGATCTGTTCTTGGATACCGCCCCCTATGGCGCGCACACCACCGCTTCGGACGCGCTGTGGATGGGCGTGCCGATCCTCACGCTGTCAGGCCGCGGCTTCGCCTCGCGGGTGTGCGGCAGCCTTGCACGTGCCGCCGGGCTGCCGGAGCTGGTCTGCTCCACCGTCGATGCGTACGTAGAGCGCGCGGTGGCGCTGGGCAACGACCCGATCCAGTTGCAGACCTATCGCGACCGACTCGCGCACGAACGTGATCGCTGCGTGCTGTTCGACATGGACCTGCTCGCCCGCCGCCTGGAGGAGCTGTACGGCCTCATGCAGAAGGATCTGGAGGAGGGGCGTCTGCCGCGCCCGGACCTCGACAATCTGGAGATGTACCGAGAGGTCGGCCTGGAGGAGGACCACGAGTCCATCGAGGTCGGGCAGATCGCGGATTACCAGGGCTGGTACCGGGCACGGCTGGCGAGCCAACACCATCGTTGGCCGGTCCCGACCGATCGCCGGCTGTGGACCGCTGCGGACCGGGCCCGCGCCGAAAGCTCCGCCCCGGCCGCCCCGGCCGAGGTGGGCGCCGACTGACGGCCGGCGCCGTCCGCCGGCCTATCCGTTGCGAACCGCCAGCACGTCCATGCTGAAGCGGAAGCGTTCGTTGACCGCATAGCCCGACGGCGTGAAGCCGTGCTTATCGAGCAGCGCGTAGAGGCGGGCGCGGGAAAAGTTGTGGTGATTGGCGATCTCGCCCCAATAGGGGTTTTCCTTCCGCTGGTCGGCCAGCCGCCAGACCGCCGAGCCCATGTTGGGCAGCGACAGCACCAGCACGCCGCCCGGCCGCAGCAGCCGGTGATAGTGGCGCAACCCGGCTATTGGATCGGGCAGGCGCTCCAGCCCGTTCAGCACGCTCAGCACGCTGAAGCGGCCGGGCTGGTCCAGGCTGCCCGTGTCGCCGCAGTGCACCTCGCAACCCACCTGCCTGAGCGCGGTCACCACCGCCTCGTCCGGGTCCAGGCCGACAGGGTTGTAGCCCCATTCGGCCGCGGTGAGCAGCAGTGAGGCGTTTCCAATGCCCACGTCCAGCCAGTCGCCGCCGTCCATCAGGCCGGCGACCCGCTCCACGGTCTTCGCAAAGATACGGCGCAGCGGCTCCAGATCCTGGGTGAGGATCTGCGCGGCGTTGGGTGCGCGCAGCCGCGCTGCGATCTCTGGGGCGAGGTGGCCGTCGGTGAAGACATGCCCGCAGTTGGCGCACTCACACCACGTCATGATCTGCGGGATTGCCGGAGTGTAGAGCGGGTGCCAGGAGCAGTCGGCCTCCAGCACTGGCGGGAAGGTGCCGTGGCCGCATAGGGGGCAGCCTTGGTAGGGAATGCGCGCGGGCCGATCCGGTGCCGGTGCCTCCGCCTTCGCGGCCACCGGTGGCGTGGAGGGCAGGGAGGGTGCGGCGGATGCCGTTCCCTCGGCGGTCACCGCGAAGGGCTGGGGCGCTCCGCCGGAGCGCCAGATCTCCCACATGCGCGTGTAGGCCGCTTCCAGGCCGCGAGTGTAGCGCGCGATGTCGAACAGAGGTGCGGTCAGTCGGTTTTCGGCCAGCCGCTGGCGCAACGCCCGAAGCTCGTCCGGAGTCGAGGCCAGCCGCAGGGCAAGCGCCTCGTACTCCTCCAGCGAGTGGGTGACCAATTCCGGCAGTCCTGCGGCGCGCACGAGGCTGCCCGCGACGCGCCCCACGAAGGCCTCGCCGGCCAGGGTTAACACCGGCAGCCCGGCCCACAGCGCGTCGGACGCTGTGGTGTGGGCATTGACCGGCAGCGTGTCGAGGAACAGGTCGGCCAGCCGATGCCGCGACAGGTGCAGCGGCAGCGGCATCATCGGCGAGAAGACCAGCCGCTCCGGGTCGACATCGTGCTCCGCGGCAGCGCGGCGCAGGTTGGTCTTGACCGGCGTGTTGGTCTCGAGAAGCCAGATCACGCTGTTGGGAATCGCCTTCAGCAGGCGCATCCACATGGCAAAGAATGTCCGGGTGATCTTGTAGGGCCCGTTGAAGCTGCAGAAGACGAAGCCATCCTCCGGCAACCCGCACTGGGCGCGCGTCGGCGTCTGCTCGGCGATCACCCGCTTGGTGTCGTTCGGCTGGTAGCAGTCAGGCAGGTGGACGATCTTTTCCGAATAATAGGGCTGCCGGTCCATCGGCACGATGAACGGGTCGACGACGATGTAGTCCATGAAGTCGGCGCCGGTTGTGCCGGGGAAGCCCAGATAGTTCACCTGGATGGGCGCCGCGCGGTAGGCCATGATCTCGGTGCGGGCGTGCTGCGTGTAGCCCTTGAGGTCGACCAGGATGTCGATGCCGTCCGCGTGGATCCGCTGGGCCACGTCAGCGTGCGGCGTGGTGCGCACGTCCACGAAGCGGTCGAAGCCGCGCACCAGGCGCGCGCGGGTCTCGCTGCCATCGTCGGGACCGTAGGAATAGCCGGTGATGTGGAAGCGCGAGCGGTCGTGCCGCTCGAACAGCTCCGCCATCAGGAAGGCGGTGGCGTGCTGGTGGAAGTCGGCGGAGAGGTAGCCGATGCGGATCGGGCCGTCGTGGCCGCCGGGCCGGCGCGGCGGTATGCGGTCGGCCGGCGGCGGCTCCAGCCCCTTGGCCCATTTGCGGGCGCAGATGAACTGCTCTTCCGACGTCGTGTCGGAAACCAGGAAGGCGAAGGGGGAGACGCGGCCCAGCCCTTTGCGCACCACCTCGCGCAGCCGGTCCTCGTTCGGCTTCTCATCGGTCCAGTCGCACAGGGCGCGGCGCTGGTAGACGAGGCTGCTCAGCGCTTCGTAATAATCGGGACGGTATCTCAGCGCCTCCTGGAAAGACGCCACCGCCTCCTCGCGCCGAACCTCGTCCTGGAAGGCGCAGCCGAGATTGTAATGCGCCTCGGGATAGGTGGGGTTGAGGCGCAGCGCCATCTGGAAGGCTTCGATGGCTTGCGGGTACTTGCCCTGCTTGACGTAGGTGATGCCGAGGTTGTTGTAGGCCTCCTGGAAGTTCGGCCGGTCGCGCAACGCCTGAGCGTAGCAGGCCTCCGCATCGTCCAGCTTTCCCTGCTCCTTCAACACGTTGCCCATGTTGTTGTAGACCTCGGGGAACGGGGAGCGATGCTTGGCGGCATACCGATAGGCTTCGACGGCTTCGCTGAAGCGGCCCTGGTCCGACAGCACGTTTCCGAGGTTGTATGCTGCCTCGGCGTAGTCAGGCTTCTGGCGGAGCGCCTCGCGGTAGCAGGCCTCGGCTTCGGCAAATCGCCGCTGCATGATCAGCACGATGCCGAGATTGCTGTGCGCCTCGGGATTTTGGGAACGCTGCTCGATCGCCTTACGGTAGCAGGCTTCCGCCTCGTCGAGTCGGCCCTGATCCTTGCGGACATTGCCCAGGTTGTTGAAGGCTTCCGGGAACATCGGCTGTATAGCCACAGCCTTGTTGATCAGCTCGGCGGCCTGATCCAGTTTTCCCGTCTGATACGCGATCAGGCCCAAGTGATGGACGGAGACGGGGTCGTCCTTGCGCTGGGCGAGTACCTCTCTGTAAAGACCCTCTGCCTCTTTGATCTGGCCAGCTTGGTGTGCCCTTATTGCTTCAGCAAGGATCTTATCGGCCAGCATGTCAGGAACCTTAACCAACCTGGGATGACTGATGCTGTAGCACACTACCGGGCGTTCGGGAAGTTGTACGCCCTGGCCGCGATCAGGTTACCGATTGGCCTGCCGGACATCGAATTCATTCGGCTCGTAGACGACGATCTTGGAACCGCCGTCGAAGCGGAAATTCACGGCGATCAAGTCCTTCAGACGCTCGCGCACGGCGGCTTGACGCTCGGCCGGCACGTAGAGCAGCAGGAACCCGCCGCCGCCGGCACCCAGCAGCTTGCCCCCCAGCGCGCCCGCCTCCCGCGCCGCCTCGTACAGCCCGTCGATCGCCCGGTTGGAGACCGCCTGTGACAGCTCCCGCTTCAGCATCCAGCCTTCGTGCAGCAACTGGCCCAACTGGTCCAGCGGGCTGTCCGGCGAGCAGAGGATCGCCGCCGCTTCGTCCACCATGGCGCGCAGCGTGTGAAGCTGGGTCTTGCGCTGGTCGAGCGTGGCGATCTTGTCCTTCTCGATGTCCGAGGCGATGCGCGAGAAGCCGGTGAAGTACAGCATCAGGCTGTTCTCCAACTCGGCGCGGCGCCCCGGCGTGATGATCAGGGGGCTGACGTCGATGCCGCCATCGGTGCGGAAATCGATGCGGTTCAGCCCGCCATAGGCCGCCCACATCTGATCTTGCGAGCCGACGCTTTCGCCGATCACCTGCTGCTCGATGTGGATCGCCTGATGCGCCAGTTCGTGCTTAGTGGCCATACGGCCGCGGTAGGCGTGCAGCGCGTTCAGCAGCCCCACCGTGAACGACGAGCTGGAGCCCAACCCGGAGCGCGCCGGCAGGTCGCCGTCGTGGTGGATCTCCAGCCCCTCGGTGATCTCCATCTCGCGCAGCACGGCGCGCACCGAGGGGTGTTTGATCTCCTCGATCGCCTTCACCAACTCGATGTTGGAATAGACGATGCGGTGCTTGTGCTCGAAGAACGGCGGCAGCGCCCGCACGTTGATGTAGCAGTACTTGTCGATAGCGCCGCCGATCACCGCACCGCCGTGCTTGCGGTACCATTGCGGAAAGTCGGTGCCGCCGCCGAACAGCGACACGCGGAACGGGGTGCGGCTGATGATCATGAGGTCTCTCCGGCGATGACCGCCGGCGCCCGCGCAAGGCTGTCGGGCGTGCCGATGTCGATGAAGCGGCCGTGCACCACCACGGCGTGCAGTGTGCCGGGCGGCAGCCGCTCCAGCACGTCGCGTTCCAGCGACACCGCGTCGGAGGCCGCGAGCCGGTCGAGGAACGCGGCCGAGAACAGGTAGACACCGGCGTTGACGGTGCCGCGGCCGGGCGATTTTTCGGCGAAGCGGACGACCCGGCCGGCGGCGTCGATGTCGACCCGGCCATAGCGCGCGGCATCCTCCACCTCGACGCACAGCACCGAGGCCTCGGCCCCCGACAGCCGGTGCGCCGCCACGAAGGCGCGCAGGTCGGCGTCGAGGAAGGTGTCGCCGTTCATCACCAGGACTGCGCCGGTCTTCAGTTCGTCGCGCACGAAGCGCAGCGCCCCGGCGGTGCCGAGGGGCTGCGGTTCGATCTCGCAGACCACGTCCAGGGCGTGCCCGCCCTGCGCCAGCCACGCGGTCACCCGGTCGGCCAGATGCCCCAGGCACAGCACGACGCGCTTGGTGCCGTATTGTGCCAGATGGTCCAGCAGATGGCCGAGGAAGGCCCGCCCGGCGATGGGCGCCAGAACCTTGGGCGTGTCGCCGAGCACGCCGCGGATGCGCGTCCCCAGGCCACCGGCCAGCACGGCCACGTCGATGTCGCTCAAGGCGTCTTCAGGCCGCACCGCTGGTCCTTTCCGCTGGATCACTCCGAAACGTCCACCGGTTCCAGCAGCTTTCGGCGCAGCGTGTGCCGCGTCATCTGCTTGATGTGGACGCTGGTCGAGGCGCCGAAGCGCTGATCGACCATCTTCAAGTACCGCGGATTGGTAAAATATTCCTGAAAAGCTCGGTCGCGGAACGCCAGCACCTCGGCCGCCGACGCCTTCTCGGTCGCCAATGGCTTGCAGTCGTAGCTGTGCTGCGAGAAGCCGCTCCAGCTGTCCGGCAGATCCCAGCCCTTCTCCACGGCGGTGGTGTAGAGCGGCGAGCCGGGGTAGGCCATGGCCGAGTAGAAGTTGGCGAACTCGCAGTTCAGCTCCAGCGCCAGGTCGAGCGTCTCGCGCATGGACTGGGCATCGTCATCCGGCAGGCCGAAGATGTAGTTGCCGATGACGTTGATGCCGGCCTGCTGGATGGCGCGGACGATGCCGACGATGTCCTCGCTCTTCAGCGCCTTCTTCGCCCCGTCGCGCACGTGCTTGGAGCCGGACTCGATGCCCAGCGCCAGCCAGCGGAACCCGGCGCGGCGCAGCATGTCCAGCATCGCCGGCTTCACCGTGTCGACCCGCGCGTAGGCCCAGAAGTTCAGGGCGCCGCCCAGCGCCTCGTTGCGCGGGATCAGCCCTTCGCAGATCGCGGTGACGTGCTTCTCGTTCAGCACGAACATCTCGTCGACGATCTTGAAGGTGCGCACCCCGTAGGTCTCGATGAGGATGTCGATTTCGCGCAGCACCGCCTCGGGGCTGCGGAAGCGGTAGCCGTTCTTGCCGAACGGCGCGTTGATGCAGCAGAAGCTGCATTTGTACGGGCAGCCCAGCGTCGTATAGATCGACGCGTACGGCTTGCGCGCGCCCAGATCGCCGAAGCACTGCCAGTTGTGCGCCCGGTAACGGTCCATCGGCAGCAGGTCATAGCTGGAGCCGGGCAGGTCGTGGTCCAGATCCTCGATCAGTGGGGCGGACGGGGTGCGGCGCACCGCGCCGTCCTGCCAATAGACGATGCCCGGCACCTCGGCGAAATCGGGAGCCTCGGCCTTCAGCGCGCGGACCAGCGTCTCCACCGTAACCGGCCCCTCGCCGGTGCAGGCGAAGTCCACCGCCTCCTCGCGCAGCGTGCGCTCGGGCAGCGCCGCCACGTGGCCGCCGACGATGATGATCGGCACCTCGGGTGCGGCGTCCTTGATGGCGCGGCAGGCCGGGGCGGCGGCGGCCATCATCTGCGTCGAGGCGGACGGCTGGTGGCCGTAGACGATCATGGCGACCAGCCGCGGCGCCATCTCCGCCACGTGCAAGGCCACCGTTTCCGCCCCCCAGCGCTCGGCCTCGCTGTCGATGATGGCGACGCGGTGCTCCTTCAGGCGGCAGTAGGTGGCGATGAGGCCGGCCCACAGCGGCGGTTCCACCGCCGTCAGCTCCTCGCCCAGCTCCTGGTAGATGGCGTCGCGGCCACCGGGGGTGATGAGCAGCAGGTCGATCTGCGTCGAAGCGGGCGGCTGGCCGGTCATGATCGGACTCACACGTTGCCGTGCACGGCGTTGCGGATCATCCGATAGCCCTTGGTCAGTTCGCGGATGCCGTCGTCCAGCGAGAAGGCGGGCTTGTAGCCGGTCCCCTCGATGCGCTCGTTGGAGACGATGTAGTCGCGCTTGTCCGGGTCCTCGCCGATGGGGGATTCGATGAAGACGAACTTCGGCAGGTGCTCGCGGATCTTCTCGCACAGCTCCCACTTGGAGATGTTCGCGTCCGACAGGCCGACGTTGTAGGGCCGGTCCTTCATCGTCTCGAAATTATCCAAACCGTGCAGGAAGGCGCGCGCCACGTCGCGGATGTGGATGTAGTTGCGCTTGAAGTGCGGCTCGAACAGGATCACCGCGCGGTCGAAGATGGCGCGGTAGACGAAGTCGTTGACCAGCAGGTCGATGCGCATGCGCGGCGCCATGCCGAACACGGTGGCGAGGCGGAAGCTGATGGCGTTGCCGCGCTCCAGCACCGCGGCCTCGGCCTCCACCTTGGTGCGGCCGTAGAGCGAGATCGGACGCAGCGGCGTCTCCTCGGTGCAGAACTTGCCCTGCTCGCCGACGCCGTAGCCGGAGTTGGTGACCGGCATCATGATGCGCTGCTCGCGCGACAGGAGCCTGGTCAGGCTGACCACGGCGTCGCGGTTGGTGGTGGTGGCCGCGGTCTTGTCGATGTCGCACAGGGGCGCACCGACCAGGGCGGCCAGCGGCAGCACCACGTCGGCCGTCTTGAGCAGCGGCTTGAGCGTCTCTTCGTCGCGGGCGTCGCCGCGCACCACGTCGAAGCCCGGATGCGCGCAGACGTGCGCCAGCGGGTTCTGCTTGAACATGAAATTGTCCAGCACGGTGACGCGGTGCCCGGCGTCGAGCAGCGCCGGCACCATGATGGAACCGAGATAGCCGGCGCCGCCGGTGACCAGGATGTTCAGGTTCTCAGCCATGACAAGCGCCCTCAGCGGCAGGTGGTGTCGAGCACGTCGCGCAGGCGCGTGATCTGCGCCGACAGGTCGTGCGGATGGTTGCCGACGAAGAAGCCGAGATCGTGCGCCAGATAGGCGTTCTCGATCGGCCCCACCGTGTCGTAGTCGTAGTGCTTCAGCACGTCGTGGCGCAGGAAGCAGCCGCCGGTGATGATGCGGAAGCCGATGTCGGCGTCCTTCAGCGCGGCGAACACCGTCTCGCGGTCCGGCTTGGCGGCCGGGTTGAGAATGATGGTGAAGCTGAACGCCGACGAGGTGCCGTTCTCGCGCTGGATGATGAAGCGCTCGTCACCGGCGAACAGCTCCTGGAACAGCTTGAGATTCCGGCGCCGCGCCGCGGTCATGGCCGGCAGCTTCTTGATCTGCTCGCGCCCGACGGCGGCCTCCAGCTCCAGCGGGCGGACGTTGTAGCCGGGCAGGATGAAGCGGTACGCCTCGAAATGATCGGACGAGCGGCGCTCGTACAGCGGCGTGTCGGCCGGCAGGTCGCGCGTCCAGCCGTGCGCCCGCAAGCTGCGGCACAAGTGCGCCAGCTCCAGGTCGTCGGTGAGGATCATCCCGCCTTCCATCGTCGAGATGTGGTGCGAGAAGAAGAAGGAAAAGGTGTTGAGGTCGCCGAAGGTGCCGGTCTTCTTGCCGCCCAGCTCGGCGTCCATGGACTCGCAGTTGTCCTCAAGGACGTACAGGCCGTGGGCGTCGGCGAAGGCGCGGATAACGTCCAGCGCCGCCGGGTTGCCGAGGATCGACACCGGCACGATGGCCCGCGTTTTCGGCGTCAGCGCCTGTTCGAGCTTGGAGACGTCCATGTTGAGCGTGTCCAGCTCGACATCGACGAAGCGCAGCTTCAGGCCGTACTGCTGAAGCGGGTGGTAGGTGGTGGCCCAGGAGATCGCCGGGACGATGACCTCGTCGCCGCGTTGCAGCGGCCGGTCCTGCTTGTAGGCGAGCGCCGCCACGCCGACGAGGTTCGCCGACGAGCCGGAGTTCACCATGATGCCGTGCTTCGCTCCGAAATAGGCGGCGAACTCGCGCTCGAAGGCGGCGACCTCCTCGCCCATGGTGAAGCGGCCCGAGGCGATGACGCGCTGCATCGCCGCGATCTCTTCCGGCCCCCACGAGGACGCGGCCAACTCATAGAACATCGACGGGAAACTCCGATCAGAAGGGGCCGCGGAATTGGGTCTGGTAGGCGAGCCGGGTGCGCTCGGGGTCGGGCGTCCAGGCCGGAGCCTGCGGGCGGACCATGGCGTGGATCGTCGCGGCCACGGTGCCCGGATTGGGGTAGAAGCGATTCTCCAGCACCGGCGAGGGCGGGCAGGTCGTCGGCTCGAAGCCGATGCGCTTGACCGCGATCCCCGTGTCGCCCGCGCGCTCCAGCACCTGGGCGACGATCTCGGCGCCGGCGCCGCAGTTGACCCAGCCGTTGTCGGCGACCACCAGCCGTTTGGTGCGGCGCGCCGAGGCCACGATGGTGTCGATGTCCAGCGGGCTCAGCCAGATGGGATCGATCACCTCGGCCGAGACGCCGGCCTCGGCCAGCAGTTCGCGGGCGCGCAGGCACTCCACCACCATGTTGGAGATGCCGACCACGGTGACGTCGCCGCCGGGCGCCACGACGCGCGCCTTCCCCGGCCGCACCTCGTAGGCCTCCTCGGGCACGTACGCCTCGGTCGGGTAGAGCAGCCGGTGCTCCATGAAGATGACGGGGTTGTCGTCGCGGATCGCCGCGATCATGCAGCCCTTGACGTCGTGCGCGTTGCTCGGCGCCGCCACCTTCAGCCCCGGCACGTGCATGAACATGGAATGCAGCGCCTGGGAGTGCTGCGCCCCCTGGCCCCAGCTCTTGCCGATCATCGAACGCACCACCAGCGGCACGCTGACCGAGCCGCCGTACATGTAGCGCGCCTTGGCGGCGATGTTGACCAGCTGGTTCATGCACAGCAGCAGGAAGTCCATGCGGATGTGCGTGTGGATCGGGCGCATGCCGGCCATGGCGGCGCCGATGGCCACCCCGGTCATGGCATCCTCGGACAGCGGCGTGGTGAACACCCGCTCCGCCCCGAATTCGCTCAGCAGGCCCTTGGTCGAGCCCTGGATGCACTTGTGGTCGTCGACGTCCAGGCCGAAGACGAAGACGCTCTCGTCGCGGCGCATCTCCTGGGCGAACGCCTCGTTCAGGGCATCGACGTAGCGCAGCAGGCGTCCCACGCTCCGGTCAAGCCCCTGCTCAAGCATAGACGTGCTCATAAAGATCCTCGGGGTCCGGGAAGGGGCTGGACTCGGCGAAGGCGAACGCGGCGGCGACCGCGGCCCGCACCTCGGCGTCGATGCGCGCGACCAGATCCGGGTCGAGCCCGCGGGCCACGCCCCGCACCTGATCGTTCTCGATCCACGGGATCAGCTCGGCCTGCGAGCGGTAGCCCTGGTCGTAGTCCTGGTTGGGGCCGACATGCTCCTGCCAGCGGTAGCAGTCCACTTCGAGGAACGCCGGGCCGCCGCCGTCGCGCATGGCGCGCACGGCCTCGTCGGCACGGGCGCGCACGTCGAACACGTCGCCGCTGGAAATGCGTTGCGTCGGGATGCCGTAGGTGGCGACGCGCTCGCACAGCCGGTCGGTGGCCCAGCGCTTGGCGAGCGGCTCGTGGATGGCGTAGCCGTTGTTCTCGCACACGAACAGGATCGGCAGCTTGTGCAGCGCCGCGAAGTTCAGAGTTTCGGCGAGGCAGCCCTCCTCCGACGCGCCGTCGCCGAAGAAGCAGGCGACCACGCCACCGGTCTTGCGGCGCTTGGCGGCCAGCGCGTAGCCCGCGGCCACCGGGATCGAGGTGCCGACCACTGCCGAGCCGCCGATGACCCCGGCGGCGGTGTCCACCAGATGCATCGATCCGCCGCGCCCCTGGCAGCAGCCGGCCTTCTTGCCGTACATCTCGGCGACCATGGCGTTCATGTCGCCGCCCTTGGCGATGTAGGCGGCGTGCCCGCGGTAGGTGATCGAGACGTGGTCGCGCGGCTCCAGCACGTCGCACACGCCGACCGAGACGAACTCCTGGCCGATGGAGAGATGGACCGGGCTCTTGATCGTGTCGGTGGGGTAGACGCGCGCCACCTCCTCCTCCAACACGCGGATGAGACGCAGCTGGCGATAGAGGCGCACTCTCGTCGAAGCGTCGGCAGCGGAAGGCGGCATCACCATGGAGGCGGTCCAAGAGCTTGAGTGTGATTCACTTGGACTGGTTCATAACATCAGTTCTCCCAATTCGGGGAGACGTTTTTGGTCCAAGAAGGGCTCCGGGCCTGGGCGGACGGCGTGGTTTGGCTCCCGGCCGCGAGCCAAACCACTCCTTGCCACGACCCTGGCAATTGTCTATCCCAGTAAAATACGAAAATCCGCGGCGGGGCAGCCGCCCAGGGCGACGAGGGGCTCCATGGTCCAGACTGATCTTCCGCCATTCAAAGCGTTGACCGGTGTGGACGAGCGGATCAAGGTGGTCGACATCGGGGCGAATCCCATCGATTCCGCCCCTCCCTATGCGCCGCTGCTGCAGAACGGCATTGCGGATGTCGTGGGCTTCGAGCCGAACGGCGAGGCGTTGGCGACGCTCAACGCGCAAAAGGGGCCGTCCGAGACCTATCTCCCCCACGCCGTCGGCGACGGCAAGCGGCACACCCTGCGCTCCTGCACCGCGCCGGGCATGACCTCGATTCTGGAGCCCAACTCCAAGGTGCTGAACCTCTTTCACGGCTTTCCGGACTGGGGAACGGTGGTCTCCTCCGTGGAGATCGACACCGTAAGACTGGACGACATTCCGGAGACGGAAGGCGTCGACCTGCTGAAGATGGATATTCAGGGCGCCGAGTTGATGGTGCTGCGCAATGCGGAGGCCCGCCTTGCCGATACCCTGGTCATCCAGGCGGAAGTCGAGTTCCTGCAGATGTACGTCGACCAGCCGCTGTTCGGCGACATCGACGTGTTCCTGCGCCAGCACGGCTTCGTCTTCCATCGCTTCTACCCGACCGTCAGCCGCACCATTCAGCCGTTGCTGGTGGACAACAGCATCTATGCCGGGCTGAGCCAGCTGTTGTGGGCGGATGCGATCTTCGTCAAGGACTTTTCCAGGCTGGATCTCTTCACGGACCAGCAGCTTCTGCGCATGGCGACCATCATGCACGAGTGCTACCGGTCGATCGACTTGTCGCTTCACTTGCTGAACGAGTATGATCGCCGGTCCGGCACGGTGATGGCGTCGAACTATCTTGCGGGTCTCCAGAAGTCCGTACAACCGTAAGATGCCCGCCGCCTCTTCGCCTTGTCGCTTGACCGGGAGTGCGCGCCCCGTCAGCCTCCGGCCGCGTTTTGCTTGGACCTCGCGGTGATGATGAATCGACTGGAACGGTACCTGTTCCGCAACCTTCTGGTGGCGACGCTCTATTCGACCGCCGGCCTGACCGTGACCATCTGGCTCACGCAGTCGCTGCGGTTGATCGAGATCGTCGTCGAGGCCGGGGCGCCGCTGCGGCTGTTCCTATGGCTGCTGGTGCTGACGGTGCCGACGTTCCTCGGCGTCGTGCTGCCCATCGCGCTGGTGGGCGCGGTGCTGTTCACCTACAACCGGCTGACCATGGACAGCGAACTGGTGGTCATGCGCGCCGCCGGTGTCGGGCCGTTCCGGCTGGCGCGGCCGGCGCTGGTGCTGGCCGGCGGGGTGATGGCCACCGTCTTCGCGCTGAACCTCTGGCTGACGCCGGCCGCGCACCGCGAACTGGTGCACATGGAACACGCGGTGAAGAACGACTACTCGCAGCTGTTCCTGCGCGAGGGCGTGTTCAATGAAATGGGCGAACGGCTCAGCGTCTACGTGCGCGAGCGCGACCGCGAGGGCAACCTGCACGGCGTGCTGATCCATGACGCCCGCGTCCCCGGCAAGGCCGTGACCATCATGGGCGAGCGCGCCGTCATGGTCCCCGGCGAAACGGGGGCGCGCTTCATCGTCTTCAACGGTGACCGGCAGGAGATGGATCAGGCCAAGGGGCGCCTGTCGGAACTGTTCTTCGACCGCTACGCGGTGGACATCAAGGCGGTGTCGAGCGCTGCCGGCGAGCGCTGGCCGGACGCGCGCGAGCGCACCACCGCCGAACTGCTCGATCCGCCGCCGGAGATCGCCCAGTACGACCGCATGCTGCGGCAGATGCGGGCGGAGTTGCACCATCGCTTGTCCTCGCCGTTGTTCTGTCTGGCGTTCACGCTGGTGGCGTTGGCGAGCCTGCTGTCGGGTGAGTTCAACCGGCGCGGTCAAGCATCGCGGGTGACGATCGCGATCCTCGCCGTGGTGGTCCTGCAAGCGGCGTCGCTCGGCCTGACCAGTCTAGCGACCCGCCTGGGCGGGTTCATTCCGCTGATGTACGTGCTGCCGCTTCTGGTGGCGGTGCCGACCGTGTGGGTGCTGGCGCAAGGGCTGCGGCGCGGGCGGCGACCGCTGGCCTCGGCACCGACCCCGGCCGCCGGCTGAAGGCCGCCCGTGCGCGTCCTGTTCATCACCTCCAACCGGATCGGCGACGCGGTGCTGTCCACCGGCCTGCTCGGCCATCTGGTGGATTCTCACCCCGACGCCCGCTTCACCATCGCCTGCGGCCCCATCGCCGCACCGCTGCTGCGCGCCGTGCCGCGGCTCGACCGGTTGATCCCGCTCGCCAAGCGGCGGTTCGCGGGGCACTGGCTGTCGCTGTGGGCGGCTTGCGTCGGCACGCGCTGGGATCTGCTGGTCGATCTGCGCAATTCGGCCGTTGGCCGGCTGGTGCCGAGCCGCCGCCTCGTCACCCACCGCCGCATCCCCGGAATCCATAAGGTGGAGGAGATCGCCGCCGTGCTCGGCGTGACGCCGCCGCCCGCCCCGCGGATCTGGCTCGACGATGCGGCGCGGGCCGAGGCCGACCGCCTTCTGCCCGCCGGCACCCCGTTCCTGGCCATCGGGCCGACCGCCAACTGGCCGGGCAAGGAATGGCCGACCGCCCGCTTCGCCGAGTTGGCCCGCCGCCTCACCGGGCCGGCGGGCGTCCTGCCGGGTGCGCCGGTCGCGGTGTTTGCCGCCGGTTCGGAGGTGGAGCGGGCCCGCCCGCTGATCGCCGCGCTGGGGCCGGCGGCCATCGACCTCACCGGCCGCACCGACCCGCTGGCGGCCGCCGCTTGCATCGGCCGTGCGGCGCTGTATATCGGCAACGATTCCGGGCTGATGCACATTGCCGCGGCGGTTGGCACGCCGACCATCGGCCTGTTCGGCCCCGGTTACCCGGAAACCTATGGTCCGTGGGGGGAAAAGGCGCGTGCCGTGGTCAGTGCCGAGCCGCGCGACGCGCTGTTCACCCGCTGGCGGGCCAACGAGGGCGGCTTGATGGACGGCATCGCCATCGAGGCAGTGGAGGCGGCGGCGCACGCCCTGTGCCCTGCGGCCGACAGCGTCGTGATCCGATAAGCCGTCGCGAGGGAGAGGGGCATGGACGACCGTCTGCCGACCGAACTCTGGGTCATGGGGCACATCCGCGCCGCGGACTCGCAGGGTGTTTCCATGATGGTGCTGCGCAAGGGCGACCGGTCGCGCGGCACCGTGCTGCTGAAGATCAACCTGCTCGACCGGCGGTTCGTGGTGCTGGCCCAGGTCCGGCGCGACGAGCGGCTGGTCTGGTCGCGGGGAACCGGTCCCGGGCCGGTGGACGAGGCGACCGCCGACGCCTACATCGCCCGCCAGATCAAGTACGATTCCGACCTCTGGGTCGTCGAGGTGGAAGACCGCCAGGGGCGGCACTGGTTCGAAGGGCCGGTTGTTTAGGATCGCGGCGCGGCGACCGGGAAATTGAAAAAGGTTTGCGGGAACGGCTCGTCGCGCAGCGTGAAGTGCCACCATTCCTCGGGCAGCGGCTTGAAGCCGTGCTTGTCCATCAACTCGGCCAGCATGGCGCGGTTGTGTCTGGCGATCACACCCACCGCGGTGCTGTCGGGATGCGACGCCGGGTCGAAGCAATCGTAGTCGGTGCCGAAGTCCAGGGCGTTGTCGCGGAAGCGCTCCGTGTAGCCGGCCCGGCAATCCACCAGCGTGGTCTTTCCCTCCACGTAGGTCTCCGGTGCGCGCGCGTCGGCAGGGATCAGCGTCAGGTCCACCGTGCTGCCGCGCGAATGCCCGGATTTCTCGGCCACGTAACCCAGCTTGAAGAAATCTGCCTTGTTCACCATCGGGTAGAAGGCGGTCTTCATGGTCTGGTCGGCGACGTCCTTGCTCCAGCGGATGAAGTGGTCCACCGCCACTTGCGGACGGTAGCAGTCGAACACCTTGACCAGCAGGCCCGACGCCTTCACCTCCCGGTTCAGCCGGGCGAGCCCCTCGGCGGCCGGACGCGTGAGGATGCATTCCGGCGCGACGTAGCCGTCGATCGGACGACCGATGAAGTTGTGCGGCCCGTAGTAGCGCATCTCCTGCACGATGGTCGGGTCTACGGCCCGCAGATACACGAAGCCGTCCGGCAGCGGCTCGGCGCTCGCTGAAAAGCCGAACGACAAGGCGCACAACAGCGCCGTCGCGACGGTGCGGATGGACATGCTACCGGTCGCCGGCCAGTGCCGCGACGGCAGCCTCGGCGTTGGCGTGAATCTCGAACAGTGAGGAGAAGCCGCTGAGGTCGAACACCTCGCGGATGTGCGGGGACATCGCCGCCAGGATGATCCGGCACCCCACCGGCCTCGCGCGCTTGGCGGCCACCAGCAGCGAGCGCAGCCCGGCCGAGCTGATGTAGGCGAGTTGCGCCATGTCCACCACCACGCCGCTTCCCCCGGTGCCGACGGCCTCCACCAGCCGGGCCTCGAAGGCGGTGGCGTTGCTGCTGTCGATGCGGCCCGCCGGCTGCAAAAGGGTGCCGCCGGTGACCGGCGTTTCGCTGATGCCCATTCTCTGCCCCTACACGACGTGGTGTTCGGTCCTTATAGCACGGTCAGGCGCTTTGCCACCTCTGCCGCCTGCGCCACGGCACCGCGCCAGCGCACCACCAGACACGTGATGTCGTCCGACTGCGGCGCCCCGGCGGTGAAGCGGGCCAAGTCCGACAGGACCCCGTCCAGCCCCTCGCGTACGGGGGAGGCGGCCTGGGCGGCGAGCGCTTCGACCAGACGGTCGTCGCCGAACATCGCTTCCTCGCCGTTGAACGCTTCGGTCACCCCGTCCGTGAACAGGAAGACCACGTCGCCCGCATCGAGTTGGATTGACCGCTCGCCATAGGGCATGTCGGGCATGGCGGCCAGCGCCAGACCCGGCAAACGGCCCAGTTCCGCCACCGTGCCGTCGCGCTTCATGCGCAGCGGCGGGTTGTGCCCGGCGTTGGAGAAGGACAGGGCACCCGTCGTCAGGTCGAGCTCGCCGTAGAAGGCGGTGACGAACATCGACTGCTCGTTCTCGGCCGCCAGCAGATTGTTGACACGCCGCATGGTTTCGGCCGGACCGACGCCGGATTCGGCGACGGCGCGCAGCATGGTGCGGGCGACCAGCATGAAGAAGGCGGCGGGGATGCCCTTGCCCGACACGTCGGCGATGACGATGCCGACCTTGTCGTCCGTCACCGGGAAGAAGTCGTAGAAATCACCGCCGACCTCCTTGGCCGGGACCATCCGCGCGGCGACGTCCAGTTCGGCCAATTCGGGGAAAACGTTGGGCAGGATGCTCAGCTGCATGGTGCGGGCGATCTCCAGCTCCTGCTGGAGGCTGATGAGCTGCCGCTTGTCGGCCAGCGCCTCGCGCAGGTCGCGGACCAGTTGCACCAGTTGCACCTGCTGGGTACCGACCCGCGTCGCCAGCCGGCTGAAGCCAAGCGCCAGCAGGCCCAGTTCGTCGCCGACGCCTTTGGATTGGGCGGACTGCGGGTCGTAGGTTTCCTGCTCGATCTCGCGGAGTTCGTCGAGCAGGCTTTGCCGCGCCTCATCCTCCAGGGTGACGGCGAGCGTCTCCATCTGGCGGCGGATGAAGCGCTGCTGGCGGCGCATGCGGCGGTCGCGCTGCCCGGCGGCGCGCTCGATGTCGCGCATCACGCCGCGGAACACGTCCACCGCACCGGTAATCCGCCCGATCTCGTCGTTGCCCGAGGGCAGCTCGACATAGCCGGTGGACCGCCCGCCCGACAGGTCCTGCAACGCCTGCACCGCGGCATCCAGCGTCGCGAAGTTCTTGCGCAGGTACGAGAACAGCAGCGCCAGCGCGGTCAGCAGGACCAATGCGATGGCCGCCACGTAGGCCGCCGCCGACAAGCGCCGCTCCGCCACCGCCTGCGTCACGTCGGTGGCCACCAGCACCGTTGCGACACGCCCGCCGGACAGACCGGCGATCGGCAGGCGGACCAGCTGGTAGTGCCGGCCGTCGTACTCGACCGCGCCGACCTTCGCAGTGGCCGGAAGCAGATGCGGCCGCAGCGTCGGCCAGAGCGGGTCCGCCGCCTCGTCGACCGGCTCGCCGTCGCGGGACACGGCGAAGATCCGGCCCCCCGTCGCCCGGCGCAACGCGTCCAGCGCCACCGGCAGGCCGATGCCGGCCACCGCGGCGCCGGCCGCGTCGGTCCCGCCGGCATGCACTGCCAAGCCGGTCACCAAGACCAGCCGCTCCCCATCGGCAAGCCGGACACCGCGCGGCGGCGGCTGGCCCGACAGGATCGCGGCGACGTGCGCCGACCCCAGCAGCGGGGTGGGGGTCAGCGCCGCGTCGGAGCTGTAGAGCAGGTCGCCCGACGAGGAGAACAGGTTGAGGTCGCTCACCCCGTCGCGGCCCGGCAGGCCCAGCGCCTCGACCCGGCGGGCAAGCTCGCCACGGTCGCCGGCGCGCAACGCGCGGCCGACATCCGGGTCGGCGGCGAGCCTTCCAAGGCCAAGGTCGACCCGCCCGGCGGCGGTCGCCATGGCGAGCCGCCACGCGGTCTCCAGGCGGGCCAGTTCCAGCTCCTGGGCATGCCGGTCGGCGGTATCCTCACGCACACCGGCGATGCCGAGCAGCAGCGCGGCGACCACCGTGATGGTGGCGAGCACGAACAGCATGATGCGGGTCTGGAGCAGCATGGCCGGCCTCTCAGCGCCGCAGCGGAACGAAGGAACGGGCCAGCGGCGTCCCTGCCAGCGCCAGCACCAGCGCGGTCACGGCCAACGCGCCGGAGTCCCAGCCGAGCGCCGCGCCCCACAGCGCGGCGGCCCCGCCGCCGGCCGCCGCGGCGCGCAGAACCACGGCACTCCCGCCGCCGGCCCGCACCCGCGCATGGCGCAACGCCAGTCCGACAACACCTCCACCGGCCGCAGCCGCCGTCAGCAGCCCCGGCCATGGCGCCGGCACGGCGACCCAGGCGCCGAGGGGATCGGCCGCCAGCACCGCCGCCACGACGGCGGCCATCGAGATCGCCATGAAGGCACCGCCATCCTCAATGCTGGCGTCGGCCACCCGGCGCGGCGGCGTGGCCAGTCCCGGCCCGAGCGCCTCCAGCGTCCGCTGGCGGGTGCGCTCGACCTCCTGCGCCACCTCGGGATCGAAGACGGCGTGGCTCACCTCGTCCGCCTGCGCGGCGAAGCGCTGCCGGCGGTCATGCACCCGAAACACCACGGCGTTGAAGGCGAGTTGCACCCGCCCCATCTGGTCGCGCGGCCGGCGGTCGATCAGGGTGCCGAAATCGCCCTGCGCCGCCGCCGTCATGCGCCGGGCAAGGCGGTCCAGCGGGCCGCCCAGCGTACCCCGCACTGTTGCCGCCGCGACCGGCGCCAGCAGAAGCAGCATCGCGGCGATGCCGAGGAGCACCGGTATCCCGTCCCTGACGTTCTGCTCGAACGTCTGTTCGGACCGCACCCCGACCAGCACGTGCCCGACGATCTCGTGTCCCTTGGCCGGCCCCTTGGCTGAAGGGGCGCTGAGCGGCAGCCGGACGATCAGGAAGCCGTCGCGTTCGACCGGAAGCGCTCCGGTGCTCCCCACCGGCGGCTCGGCGGTGCCGAGCAGCGTCGCGGCCAACCGCTCCAGCGCGTCCCGCCCGATGCCGGATTCGTGGAGGACCACGCCCTCGCGCCCGGTCACCGCCAGGAAGCCCAGGTCGGCGTTCCGCTCATCGACGCCCTGGAGGTAGGGGCCGACACCCTCGATCCGCTCCAGCGGAATGCCGTGGCCAAGCGCGCGGGCCAGATCGCGCCGGACGGCCTCCGCCACCGCCGCGCCCTTGGTGGCCCGCACCTCGCCGAGCTGCTTGCGGGCCAGCACCACGCCGAACAGCCCGACGCCGATCATGGTCAGCAGGGCGGCCAGCAACACCGCGATGGAGAGGGTGGCCGCGAAAGTCCGCTGCGGAGGACGGGCGACGGTCGTCATGCCAGTTCGTCCAGCCGGGTCAGTTCGCGCTCAGCCTCGGCCAGCACGGCCATGCGCTGGCGCACGGCGTCGGCGAAGGCCCGAACGGGGAGGCCGAACGCGTCCGCGGCGGCTGGAGTGTTCGCGGCGTCCTGCGCCAGGGACTCCAGCTCCGTGGCGAGCGCCGACAGAGCCTCGCGGGGGCCTCGGGCCAGCCGCAGCCCGGCCGCCCAGGCCAGCAGTCCCACCAGCATCGCCACCGCAAGCGCGCCGATCGCCAGAGTCAGCCCGTAATGCCGGACCTGCTCCGCCACCACGCCGCCGGGCAGGCGCAGCAGGACGGCGCCGGCCGCCGTGCCGAACCCGGAGGCCAGCCAGACGCCATGGATGCGCTCCCCATCACGGTCGAGCGACCACGCCGTGCCTCCAGTGGCTTTGTCGTCTGTCGGCAGGCCGGCGACGGTTTCTCCGACCTCGACCGCGTTGGTCGAGAACAGGACGGTGGCGTCTTCGTCCAGGATGGCGACCGACAAGACCTTGGGCATGCTCGCCCGCGCCCCGTCAAGCAGCCCGTCGACCTGCGGCAGGTCGGCCAGCGCCAAGCCGATGGTCAGCCGCGCCTCCAGCGACGTCTTGACCTCGCTCAGCACGAAGCCGGCGTGCGAGGCGACGGACTCCTCCAGGCGCCGCTCCTGCCCGCGCGTCCACAGCGTCACCGCCGCCAGCGCCGCGGCGAGGACCGCCACCGCCACCAGCGTCGCCAACCGCCCCGTGAACCCGCCCGTGCCCATTCCGGCCGCCCCTCAGGCCAACGCCGCTTCGACGGGGCGCCGTTCCGCCTGCCGGGCACGCCCGCACAGCGCGAACCAGCACCCCTCCACGCAGACCCGCGCCCACACCTGCTGTCCGCCGTCGAACACGTCCAGGCGCGCGCCCAGTTCCTCCACCGGCACCAGCGTCGCCGTCGCCGTATCGAGGACAGGCGAGGCCAGCGCGTCGCGGTGGACGAGCAGCCGGATCAGATCCCCGCCGACCCGGACGAGGCGCACCGGGTACAGTCCGTGGCTTGCCAGATGGCCCCAGCTGCAATGGTTGCGCGGGCTGACCGTGGTCAGCACGTGCCGCCGTCCCAACGCCATGGCGGCGGCGAGGCGCCAGACGATCAGCCGGTGGTGCAACCCCCGCCCGCGCGCCGCCGGGTCGACCATGGCGGACGCCATGTGCGCGACCAGCGGCAGGGAATCCTCCGGCAGCGGCAGGTCGCGTCCGCGGTTGGGATCGTCCGGTCCCGGCAGGCCGAGCGCGCCGTAGGCCACCATCGCATCGCCCTGGAAGATGCCGGCGGTGATGCCGCGGCGGCCGAGATGGTCGGCGACGAAGTCGCCCACCTCACCCGCCATTCGGTAGTGGTCGGGATCGAGCAGGGTCTCGACGACGCGGCGCCGGAAACCGGTCAGCAGATCCGCGTCGCCGACGGTGAGCAGGCGCGCGGTCAGGCCGTCGGGCAAGTCCGCGGGAAGGCCGGCAATCAGGTCGGCAGGCAAGCCAGGGGCGAGGGCGTTCATGACTCGACCACTTCCGCGAAATTCAGCAGGCCGATGGGCGGGTAGACTTCCAGCGCCCGGGCCGTCGCCATGTTGATGATGACCGAGAAGCGCTTCAGCGTTTCCACCGGGATGACCGCGGGGCTGGTCCCGTCGAGCAGGATCTGCGCCGCCTTGAACGCGGTGAAGCGGCCGATGCCGTAGGCGCTGCTGGCCAGCGCCAGCATCGCCTTGTCGGTGCGCACGATCAGCTCGGTCACCGAGAAGGTTGGCAGGCGGTGGCGCAAAGCCTCCGCGGCGACGACGGTACGGTTCTGGAAGGCGATGAAGGTGTCGGGCCCGATGTACAGGATCTCCGCCCCGCGCCGGGCCACGCGGGCGACCAGATCCGGCACCGCGTCCGACGACGGTCGGCCGCCGCCGTCGGTCGGCACCGGCTCCTCGATCAGCTCCAGGCCGCGCGACGCGGCTTCTGCCCGCAGACCCTCGATGGTCAGCACCGAGTTGCGCTCTTGCGGGTTGAAGACCACGCCGATCCGGCGGATCGGCCGGTAGGCGAGGATGGTGTTGAGCTGCACGGCGATCGGCGCGATGTGCACGGTGCCGGTCACGTTGCGGCCCGGCCGCGCCGGGTCGGCGACGATTCCGGCGTCCACGGGGGCGGCGACGAAGGTGAACACCACCGGGATGTCGGTGATGTGCCGCTTCGGGTCGGCCGCGTCGTAGGGGCCGACGAGGGCGCGTGTCTGCGGCGTGCCCCAGCTGTAGATAAGGTCCGGCCGGGTGTCGCGGATCTCCTGCATGATGTCCGGCATCTTTGCGGTGTCGCCGCCGGTGTCGCGGATCGTGTACTCCGCCCGGATACCGCGCCGGGCCAGATAGTCCTGGAAGCCCAGCTCATTCTCGCTGACCCCGCGGCCGAGCACCATGGTGATGCGGAAAATCCGGTCCGGCACCGCGGCCAATACGGAGCTGGGAAGCGATGCCCCGGCTGCGGCGGCCAGTTTCAAAAGGGTGCGCCGGTCCAGGTGGCGGGCGTCGAAGGTCATGTCAGGCTTCCTGCGGACGAAGGGCCGGCACCGTCCGGGCGGTGCGGAAGAAGAACCAGAACACCAGCGCGCTGACCCCGCAGAGCATGCCGATGCCGAACATCGCGTCGCGATAGGAGGAGGCGACCGCCATCGCCATTGCCAGCACCGGACCGGCAGCACCACCCAGCCGCTCGATCAGCCGGTACCAGCCGATGGCCGCCGTCTCCGGCAATCCGCCGTCGCGGGCGATCTGCGAGACCAGCGTCAGCTGCGGGGCGCCGATCAGCGCCTGCGCCATGCCGAACAGCGCGATGGCCAGCGGCGGCGCCCACAGCGTGTGCGGCGCCAGCATGGGCAGGCAGCTCACCGCCGTGCCGAGGCCGCCGAGCGTGATGAACCCGCGCCGTGCCTGCCAGCGGTCCGACAGCGTCGCGGCCACCGGCGAGACCAGGATGAAGGCGAGAAAGTACATCATCTGCACCCGCCCGATCTCGGCCTTGCTGGCGCCGTCGGCGGTCAGCAGCAGCGGTATCAGGCAGAACAGGAAGGCCGTCGAGGCGATCTTGGTCGGCACCGCGCTCAGCACCATCAGCGCGGCAAAGCGCGCGTCGCGGAACAGCAGCCGCGCGGAGCCCGGCGCCAGCGGCTGGTCGGTGACCGGGGTCGGCGCCCGGAACAGCAGGAGCGCCACCATCAGCCCCGCGGCCAGCGCCAGCACGGCCCCGGTCAGGAAGGTGGCGCGGAACCCCACCTGATCGGCGATGATGCCGCCGCTGACGGGCCCGCACACCCCGGCCGCCAGCAGCGCGCCGATGAACATGGCCATGCCGCTGGCCCGGTTGCGCGGGGTGGTGTGATCGACGACGATCCCCTGCGCGGTGATCAGCACCAGCCCGTAGCCGAGTGCCGTCAGGCACCGCCACGCCAGCAGGTCGTACAGCGTCGCCGCGAAGGCGGTCATGGCGAGGCTGATCGAGCCGATCAGGGCGCCGGCCAGGAACACCCGCGCCCGCCCCCAGCGCTCCGAGAAGCGCGCACCGCTCGGTTGCGACAGCGCCCAGATCAGCATGAACAGGGTGATCGGCAGGCTGACCACCAGCTCGGGGGTCAGCCAAGGCGCCGATGGGCCGAAGGATTGCGCGTACGCCGGCAGGAAGGGCCGCGACAGCTCTTCCGACAGGCAGAAGAGGAAGACCGGCAGGCGCAGGAAGACCAGATTGAACGGCGGCGGCGTGGCCGGGCCCCCCGGCGTGCGAAACCGGAAGCGCGACGCCAGGGCGGCCAGCCCCTCCCGTGCCCGCACCACTCGCGGATGGCCGGTGCCGAGCGTTCGTGTCAGCTCCGCCACGCGCGCCGTCAGCGTCGCATGGCGCTCATTGACGCCGTCGAGGACGCGCGCGACGGCCATGCTGCCGGCGTCCTTCGGCGGCACCGTGCGGAAGTCGCCCTCTTCGGCCCGTTCGGCCAGCAGGCGCAGGGCGATCGGCCGGCGCAGGGCGACGTTCACCACCAGCAGCAGCACCTCGAAGACCAGCAGGACCGCCACCAGCACCACCGCCAGCATGTCGAGCATCAGGTCGGTGGACGCCTTGGCGAGGAACGCCGAATCGATGCCGACGTGCAGCCGGCCGGCCACCGTTCCGGCCTCGCTCCCGCCCACACCCAGCGGGCGGGCGTTGTCGATGAAGCCCTTGACCAGCCGGCTGTCGTCCGGCCCGGCCAGCCGCCACGGCTCCACCTGCGCCACGCCCCGCAACGGCTTGCCGTCCGCCGCCAGGACGCGGCCACCGGTTCCGGTGATGGCGATGTAGGCGATCTCGCGGTGGCGCCCCGCCTCGTCGTGGAACAGCGCGTCCAGGCCGGGCATGCGGTCGAGCGGGATGCCGGCGGCGAGGCCGCGGTTGACCTGGGTCGCCAGCAGATCGCCCACCGTGTCGGCCTTGCGCGCCAGCTCCCCCTGGAAGAGTGGGTTGAAGCGGTCCAGCGCCAGCCACGCCGCCATCCCCGCGGCGGCCAGCAGAACCGCCACGGTGGCCGCCGTCAGCCGGAAGACCAGGGCGCGGATCGGGTCGCGCGCCATCATAAGGACGCCGGCCATCACGACGCCCCCAGGTCGCGCCGCAGCGCGGTCAATTCCCGTTCGGCATCGCGCACGCTGTGTTCGAGGCGCCATTGGACGGCTCGGCTCAGCGCGTCCTGACCAGCTGCGTCCCCCAGGCGTCCGCTGCGCCAGACGATGGCGAACACCATCGCCAGCGTGACCGCCGCGGTGCCGGCGACAAGCAATTGCGTGACGCTCGCCAGACCGGTGGCGGCCTCGGCGGCGCGGGCGCGCAAGCCGGTCAGGGAGGAGCGCAGCAGCACCTGGCCGACGGTCTGACCGAAGCTGTTGCGGATCGTGGCGCCGAGGATCATCCGGTCGCCGTCCACGCGCTGCCGGATGGCGCCGGGGGCCGCGGCCATGCCGGGCGTCCACGTGATGGCCGATGGATGGCCCACCGCCGCCCGTTCGGCGGCGAACAGGACGACCGCGTCCTCGTCCACCACCTGCACATCCAGGACCTCCTCCAGGCCGGCGGTGCGTTCGACGAGCCCCTGGACATCGGCCAGCTCGGCGAGGTCGAGCCCCAGCGTCAGCCCGTATTCGACCTTACGCCGCACCTCGTCCACCATGACCGACAGGCGAGACCCGGTGACGTCGCGCAGCGTGCGGTCGAATTTCGCCTCCGCCAGGGCGACCGACAGCAGGACGGCCACGGCGACCGTCGCGGCGATCACCGCCCCGGTCCTCAGCGCCAGTGCGCTCCCCGTGATCATTCCCGCCTCTCTCCGCCCGGTCGTCCAAATATGCATTAGAGGATACATGAAACCATGTCATGTCGAGCAGCCGATAGAGAGACGGAGTGCATTCGGATGCGCAAAGCCGCGGAAACGAGGGCTTGAGCTTCGCCCCGAACCCGCCGATCATCGAGCGCGCGCCGGCAGGGAACGCCGACAGGGAACAATGGTGAATGGGCAAGCGGCTCGAAGTGGTCCTGACCAACGACGTCGCCGAGTTGCATCGGCTGGCGAGCGAGGTGGACGCCTTCGTCGAAAGCCACGGCTTGCCCATGGCGGTCGCCTTCCGGCTGAACCTCTGCTTCGACGAGCTGATCACCAACACGGTGTCCTACGGCTATCCCGGCGGCGGCGCGCACGCGATTCGGGTCCGGCTGGAGGCCGATGGCCGGGAGATCCACGCCGAAGTGGAGGATGACGCCACCGCCTACGATCCCTTCTCCGAGGCGCCGCCGCCCGATCTGAGCGCCGATGTGGAGACGCGGCGGGTCGGCGGCCTGGGCGTTTTCCTGGTCAGGCAATCGGTCGACCGGGCAACCTATCGCCGCGCCGATGGCCGCAACCTCGTACGGTTGACCATCTCGGTGCCGCCATGATGAACCGGGCCGAATCAGCGCAGGCGCTCACCCCGGCCGAGGCGGTGGCCGTGATCCGCGACATCGACCGCACCGGCGGCCAGTACGTCGAACGGGTGACCGCGACGTCGCGGGTGCTCTGCCGCCACCTCCTGGATGTCATGGCCGACCCGGCCGTCGCCCCGCCCGACGCCATCGCCACGGCGGACGCGCTGGGCCGGCTTGCCCGCGCGTGCGGCCGGCCGGGCACCGCGCTGCACGCTGCCGTGGACGAGGTCGCGCAGACTCTCGCGGCGCGGGCCTGCGAATCGACCGATCACCTGCGCCGCCTGCTCGACACACGGGACTTTCCCGACTTGCAGACCATCTCCCTGGACGTGCTGCGCATCGAAGGGGTGCGCTGGGTGCTGGAGATCCTCGACCGCCGGGCCGCGCTGAAGATGGTGTCGGAGCACTCCCGCCGCCTGAGCCGGGTGACGCTGAAGCGCTCCGGCGAGACGATCGGCACCTTCATCGGCAAGCCGGACCTGCTGGCGCTCTACGACAACATGGCCGTGGTGTCGCAGGTCGACGACCTGCTGACGGTGTCCACCCGCCTGCTGGACGCCCTGAGGGACGGCGACGAGGAGCGCACGGCGTTCGTCGCCCCCTATGATGAAGAGGCGTTGCGCGCGTTCGGCGCGGTGCTGATCGACCTGTCCACGCTGCTGTGGAAGATCGCCATGAAGTCGGTGGGGCGCCGGGACGTGTCGGCGTCCGTGTTCGGGGCGACACTCCACCAGCTCGGCGCCCTCCACGCGTTCTCCAGCCGCCTTGGCGCCGGCAAGCCGCCGGAGTTCTCACGGCTGGAGCAGAGCCTTCGCCGGGAGGCCATCCCCCTCGCCGAAAAAGTCTTCACGCTGGCATCCGCCGCTCCGCCCCCGGCTGACGAGGCGGTGGACCCGATCTGGACTCAGGCGCGCGCCATGGGCGCCCTGCTGACCATCATGGGCCTGGACCGGCCCGCGAAGGCTTAACCCGACGGCGCGGTGATGCGGAGCCCTGCGGTGCGGCGGATGTGCGCCAGAACGTCGGCGGCAAGGTCGGCCTCGTCGGCGAAGCTCTTGCGTCCGCGCAGCTCGCTCATGAACTGGGCGGCGACCTGTCGGCTCAGTTGCTCGGCGCCTTGCGGGCGTTGCGAGACCATGGCGCGGACGGCGTCCATGCTCACCTCGATGAGCAGGACTCCGGTCCGACACCGAACGGTGTCCGCATAGGGCGTGCCCTGGAACAGCGAGGCGGCGCCGATCACGCTGCCGGGGCCGGCGTCGCGGGCCGCCTCGGCTTGGGCTCCGCGGCTGCGGCCCGCCGCCACGCTGACCAGCCCTTCGACGACGACGTACAGCGCCGCTGCCGCCTCGCCGGCCTGGACCAGCGTGATGCCCGCCGGCATCCGGCGCAGCCGGGCGTTCTCGGCCAGCACCTGAACGTCCTCCACCGGCATCCCCTTCAGCAGGTCGGTCGCCGCCAGGGACCGCGCCATCAGCGGCGCGTCGATGTCGCGCCACGCCGTCGTGGCGGGATCGCCGGCGGCGCGCTCGCCCTTCGGCCACGCGGGCCGCAGGCCGGCGGCCTGCAAATGATCCAGCGCCTTGTGCAGGATCGCGCTGCGGGCACGGAAGCGCAGCTCCACCCGCGGGTTGAAGAAGATGGCGTATTCGACGCCGTCCAGCGTGATGGCGCGCACCCGCACGTAGGGCGGTGGGGCGCTTGGCGGCGCGAAGGCGGGCGAAGCTTCCATGGCCGCCGCCTCCAGGATGCGCAGGACGCGCTCGGGCGGGACCATGGCGTCCATGACCACCGTGGTCATGAACTCCAGGAACGGCTCCGGCCTGGAGTGGTTGGTGATGGTCGAGGCGGCGACGCGGCTGTTGGGAATGACGACGATGTTGCAGAAATCGTCGCGCAGCCGCGTGCTACGCCAGCTGATTTCCTCGACGCGGCCCTCGATGGTCTGGTCGCCGGTGCGGTGCAGCCGCACGTGGTCGCCGATGCGGACCGGCCGGTCGAGGTTGAGCGCCAAGCCGCTGCAAATGTCCAGCAACGGCTCGCGCAACGCCATGCCGAGCACCACGCTGAGCACGCCGGACGCCGCCCACATCACCGTCAGGTCCTGCTTGAACACGTAGCCGGCAATGCCGGCGAAGGCGATGCCGAAGATCACCAGACCCGAAAGCTGGACGAGCAGGCGCGGCACCGGCGCGCCCAGCGCCGAGGCGACCAGCCCGTCGAACACCACCAGCTGCACCAGCCGGTAGGCGAACTGCGCGAGGAACAGGATCAGCCCGATGCTGAGCGCGTAGCCCAGCACCCGCATAGCCGTCTCCAGCGCCTCGACCCCGGCCGTCTGGTAGGCGCTGCCGGCGAAGTACAGCGCCCCGCCGAGCAGGACGCTGCCGGCAAGCGGCGTCAGGAGTTTGCTGAGTTTGCGTAGGAAAGCGGAGGACATGCGGCGCGCGGCTCCGATGAGACGAGAACGAAACGGCTGACGTGATCGCGGGCGCGGTGGACCATGCGCGCCAGCTCTTCCATGGTGGCGCTGATCTCCTCCGCGGCACTGGCGTTGGCCTGACTGCCGAGCCGCAGCGCCGAGAGCCGTTCGTGCAGGTCCTTGACGGCCCCCGCCTGCTGGCTCATGGCGGCGGAGATCGCCTGCACTGTGCCGCCGCTGTCGCGGGCGGCCTCGGCGATGCGTTCGATGGCGACGCGGGCCTCGGCCGTGGTGCCGACGCCCTGGTGCACGGTCTGCGTGGACTCGGCTATGATCTGCTCGATGTCGTGCGCGGCGATGGCCGCCTCTTCGGCGAGGCGGCCGATCTGCTGCGCGACGATGCCGAAGCCCAAGCCCTCGTCGCCCGCCCGCGCCGCCTCGATGCCGGCGTTCAGCGACAGGATGTGCGTCTTGTCGGCGATGCGGGTGATCTTCCCGGTGATCTGCTCGATGCGGCTGTGGGTGAGCGCGATGCGCTCCACCGCCTCGGCAAGGCGGACGAGCTGCACCCGCCCGTCCTCGGCGAAGGAACTGGTCTTGCCGGCCAGATCGCTGCCGCGCGCGGCGTTGCTGGCGATGGTGTCCACCGACGCCGCGGTCTCGCCGACGCTCACAGCGACGGCGTTCAGCGTCGTCAGCTGCCGTGACGATTCGTCCGCGACCTGCCGGGCGGCGGCGGAGGTCTGGGTCACCGCGACGGCGATCTGGTCGGTGTTCTCGGCGATGGCGCCGATCAGCGCGCGCAGCTGCTCGATGGCCTGATTGGTGTGGCCCTTGAGCACCGCGAAATCGCCCTGGTAGCTGCCGGCGACCGAGCGGCTGAGGTCGCCCCGCGCCATGGCGGCGGTCACCGCGCCCAGTTCGTTCAGCAGGCTGACCATCGACTCCAGGCTGCGGTTCAAGTTGGCCTTGAGCGCGCGCAGATCGCCTTCGTACGCCCCCTCCATGCGCCCGCGCAGATCGCCGGCGGCCAGCAGCTGCATGACCTCCACCACTTCGAACAGCGGCTTGGTCATGCCCTCGATCAGCTCGTTCATGCCGTTGACCAGGATGGCGTACTCGCCGGTATGGCCGAGCGCCTCGACGCGCGTGGACAGCGCGCCCGCGTTGGCCGCCTCGACCAGTTCGGCGAGGTCGCTGGCCAGCGCGCGCACCGCCATGCATGTCGCCTCGACGGAGCGGGCCATCTGGCCGATGTCGTCGCGCCGGTCAGTGGCGAGGGCCACCGGCGTGAAATCGCCCGCGGCCAGCCGGTTCAGACTTCCGGTCATGATGGCGATGGGGCGCCCGATGGCGCCGTCCACTATCCACAGGCACACGCCGCCGAAGATCAGCACGACCACAAGGCTGGCGCCGAGGATGGCCCGGCTGCGGCTGGTGATGTCGGCGGAGTCCGCGTTCACCGCCTTGGCCTGCGCCGCCGCCAACTGGACGAGTTCTCCAAGGTCTTTGGAGAAGGCATCGAACAGCGCGCCCGAGTTCCTGATCAGTACAACGGCTTCGTCGTTGCTGTTGCGCTGCGACAGCATGAGCATCTCATCGCTGTTCTTCAGGTAAGCGGCGTAACCACGGGCGAACGCGTCGTAATATTTGCGCTCCTCCGGGGTGTCGATCAGCGGCTCGTAGCGTGCGCGCCACGTGGCGATATCCTCCTTGAGGCGCGCCATGGTGGCCTCGTGCTGCCGCATGTCGGCTGCACTGGTGGTCAACACATGCTGCATCTCGGCACCGCGGTAGTCGCTGGTATCGAGGTTGATGGCGTAGGTCGCCTGCACGCTGGCCAGGACATCGTTGGTGATCTTGTCGCTGTGCGCCGACACCACCGAAAGCACGAAAAAGACGGCGGCGCCGAAAGCGACGAAGATGCCGATGAGAAAGCCGAAGGCCAGCCGCAGTTTTGTCTTGATGGTCATGGTCGGCTACTGCCCTATTGTGATCCGGGTGGCGCTGTCATGTATCGAGAGTGGCCCAGCCCTGGCGCGCGGCGGCCAGATGCCGCAGCAAATCCTTGGGCAGGGGGAGAACGGGGGCGCCGTGGCGCAGGCGGAACAGCCAATGCGCATCGGTCTGGTCGCGGCAGACCGCGTCGAACAGCGCGGCGCCCATGGGAGGAAGCGGCTCCACCATCTGCCACGGCGACGGCGGTGCGGTGAGCGCCAGCACGCGGTCGAAGGAGAGCAGCGCGGCCCCGCCGCCCAGCCGGACACGGACGAAGGTGCCCGCCATTGGCCGCGCCCGGCAGCCGAGCGCCACCGCGGCATCGAACACCGGGATGGCTCCAGGCGTACGGTGCGCCGATGGGCGCAGGCCGGGATCGAGGACGCGCTCGACACAGTCGAGCGGCAGCGCCACGCGGAGGTCGCCGGCCAGCGCGGTGACGACCGTCTCGTGGCCGAAGACCGGTGCCGCCCGGCACCGGGCAGGGGAGGGCGGTGCCGCCGGCACAGGCCAGCCGAACAGCCCGCCCGCGTCCAGCACCCGAATCGGTTCAGCGCCAGCGCGGTTGAGCCAGCGCTGCGTCTCGCCGGCCGGCAGCGTCACCGTCGCGATGCGCTCCGCGTCGCACGGCTCCAGGCCGAGGACGCGGTCCACCATCAGCGCCGCGCCGGCATCGTCGTCGCCCCGCAACACGACCGCCCAGCGATTCTCGCCACCCGCCACGCCCGGCAGGCTGTCGGCAAGCCGGCGGGCGGGCAGCAGCGCGTCATCGATGCGCACCAGTGCCAGCGTCCCGTCATCCCGCAACGCCTGAGTCGCATCGACCTTGCCGACGCGCTCGATTCGGTCGACGGGCAGGGCGACGCTGGTTCCGCCGCTGGCGACCATCAGCAGAGTCACCGGCGCTGCGGGCGACGCCTCGCGGAGAACGGGCCGGCCAGTCCGTGCGCCGCCGCGCGCCCAAGGGAGCAGGGTGTCGATGGCGAGCCGCGGCGCCGCCGTGTCGCGCGTCACCGCGTCGACGCGCAACGCGATTCCGCCCTCGCCGACCGCGACCACCACCAGGGCGCCGCCCGGCCGCCGGTCGTGGACCGGGGCGCCAAGGGCCGCCGCCAGATCCACTTGGACGAACGCGCGGCCTTCGATGGTGACGAGTCCCTCGACGGGTGCCGGCGTGTGCGGCAGAGGTTCCGGTTTGGCGGCCGATTCAGCGATGCACAGGATGTCCGCCGCCGGCACGGCCCACAGCACGCCGCCCGCCCGTACCGTCAGCCGGTCGGGATTCGTGGCACTCCGCGGCGTTGCCGGTGATTCGTCGCTCCCTGCGGCGTCCATGACCGGGGGCATGCTCCCGAAGGGGTAACCTCTTCGACTGTACGCTGCTTTGGGTGGAAGTTGAAGCTGGCCGTAGGCCGGTAACGGCCGCGCGCAAGCTGTTCCTCGGTATTGCCCGTCCACTCTGGGGCAGCGCCTGTGGCAACGCGCCGTGTCGCGAGGTGTGTTCTTGACTTTATCCTATTGGATTACCCTTAATGGAGCGGAATTCCCGCCGCCGTTGTGTCGGGGTGTGGTTGCGGCCGGGTTTGCCGCAGGCTGTCTCTGGTTTCTAAGTCAGGATCCGCAATGGCTGATATCGAAGATCCGCGCCGCAAGTTTGCCGACCTGGTCAAGCTGAATGGACTGGCGAGCAAGTTCATCGACCGCGAGAGCGAGCGCCGCATCCTGGAGGAGGGCGTCATCCGGTGCGGCCTGTCCCTTGACGAGGCGCGCGGTGTGATGCGGTCGGTGGCGGACGACAACGACTACACCTTCGAGACCGAGACCGGCCGGCGGATTCGCCAAGTGCTGGACAAGCACGCCGGCAAGAAGGGAAAGGTCAGCAAGAAGCAGTTCGACCAGACGGCCGCGATCCTGCGCGATTTCTCGAACGGCGCGATTGGCGAGGCGGAGGCGCGCCGCCACGTCAAGCGCATCATGATCGAGAACGGCTGGAAGCCGCGCCGGGCCGGTCTGCTGCCGACCCAGCGCTGGTACAAGAGCGTCGAGGTCTGATCGGGGCCACGCCGGCGGATCTCGACCGATCGGGGCGGTGACCGATGGATGTCCTGGAACACCTGAGCGCCGCCCTATCCGCCGCCATCGGGCCGCTGCTCATCGTCATTCCGCTGCTGCTGTACCGCTGGGTGACGGACACCGCCGCCCACAGCGAACCCTATGGCCCGAGGCGGGTGGACAACGCGACCCTGGCGGGCCTGATCGTCGGCGTCTGCCTGATCGCCGTCACCCCTTTGCCGGGCGAGCCGCTGAGCGTCGATTCCATCTTCATGGCCGGCGGTCCCTGGGACATTCGCCTGGGGCAGTTCGGTGCCCTCGTCATCGATCGGCTGGACGCGGCACCCTGGTTCCTGATCGAGCGGCTATCGCTGGACGACGAACGGCTGAACCTGACGCTTGGCGTCGGGGTTGCCATGGCGCTGCTGCTGGTGCGCGCCGCCACCGGCTTCGCCCATCACGGCTGGCGGCTGTCGCTGCAGGAGATCGCGCTGGATCTGGTCATCACCACGCTGACCGCTGCGCTGGCGCTCTACGCCGCGGTGCTGACGCTGTGGCTGTGCAACCGGCTGAATTTCTGGCTGTTCCTGGTGGCGATCCTGATGATCCAGGAATACCGGTACAACGTCGTCGGCGTGTTCCCCAAGCACCGCCACTTCCGCCTGCCGCGCGCCCGGCTGCCGCTGGAAGCCCCGGTCCGCGCCAAGGCCACCCGGCACCACCGCTGACTCTCCCGCAACCCGTCAGGGCGGTGGGTAGAGGGTCTGCGACAGACCGGTGACGCGGCGCTTGAAGTGCGCCCAGCACAGCCCGGTGGCAAGCACGATCGACGCCAGGGACAGCATCAGATAGCTGGTCCAGAACGGCGCCTGCGCGTCGAACACGCCGATGTGGCGCAGCATCAGGTATCCGGTCAGCAGGATGGTCAACGCCATCGCGAAGCCCGGCAACCCCAGCGCCAGCCACGTGATGCGCAGGTAGATCGCGTAGATGACCAGCAGCACGGCGCCGACCGCCACCTTGAGCGACAGGCGCGTCCCGTCGTCCTCGCCGAGCCACGCCATGTAGGAATAGCCCAGCGGGTTCCAGGTGGCGAACAGCAGCAGGAAGCAGCTCAACACGCGAATGACGTAGCCGATGAACCTCACGGCTGCGGTCCCTCAGGGTAGATTTCGGACCGGATCATCAGATGACGTTCTGCGAATCGACCTGACCGGCGAGCCGGTAGCGGATCAGCGACCAGGACAGGCCGACGCCCAGCACCATCGCGACGCTGGTCAGCATCACCATGGTGAACGTCGTGGGGTCGTCGAGGTCGATCAGACCGTAGTCGGACAGCGCCCAGATGCTGGTGCCGACGATCAGGAGGACCAGCGCGACGCCGATCAGCTTCATGGACCGCCATGTCGCCTGGAGATGCGTGAACACCAGGAAGACGATGACGGCACCGACGAACAGCTTCACCGTCCAGTCCCCGCCGCCGTCCATCCGCACCCAGTGATAATAGGAGTAGGCGGACGGGTTGTAGATCCCGAACACGAGCAGGAGGGCGAACAGCAGCCGAACGACGAAACCCGCGGTCGTCATCATGATGAAGGCCTGCGCGGTGGCAAGTGAAGCGAAATCACGCGCCACCTTACCCGCTCGGGCCGGCCGAAGCCACAGCCGTGGTGCGCGATTGTTCCATCCGGCCGGGGCGGCGGGGTGACGAAGTTTCTTTACAAGGCGCGGCTGCTCACGGTGTTATCGCGCGGGGTGTCGGCGCCCCGTCACGCAAGGGATGGTTGGGTTCGGTGCGCTTCTTCAATGCCATGTTCGGGGTCATGTTCGGGCGGACGGCGGCGGTGATCGCCAGCGCCGGTCTGGCGATTCTGTTCCTGGCGGCGGGGTGGGCGACGCTGCCGACGCGGAACGCGCCGCCGACCTGGACGTACCGCCTCCAGGACCCGGTGGCCGACCCCAAGGGCGAGGCGGTGCCCGTCTTCATCATGCGCGCCGACCGCTCGACGCTGCGTGCGGGCGTTGCTCACCCGCAGGCCGATGGCCGGATCGACGTGACGCTGTTCGATCCCGGCGACCCCAGCCTGATCCAGGGCAGCGAGGCGCTGATGTTCAACGCCGACCTCCGCGTGCTGTGGCTGCTCGCTTCGAACGAGGAGCGGGCGCAGCTGTGGCGCGGCCTCGACGCCGTCGGGCGCGGGCTGCGCGACGCGGTGGACGCGGTGATGCGCTCGCCGGAGTTCGAGGATTACCGCATCGCGCTGAAGGACATCGGGCGCGAGACCATCGAAGCGGCGTGGCGCGCCCCCGGCACCAAGACTGCGTACGACGAACTGGTGCGCAGCGCCGACCCGGTGCTGCGCGAGGCGGTCGGGCGCGACCTCAAGGGCATCGTGCTGAAGCGGGCGGAGCCGATGCTCTGGGAAATGTTCTCGGCCAACATGGGCACGCTGCTCAACGTGTTCCACACGCACCAGTGGGACTTCGCGCCGGTGGAAGGTGCGATGGAGGCGATCCAGCGCGACGTGCGTGAGCGTGGCCTCGTCGAGAAGACGGCGCAGCGCATCCTGGAAAGCTGGCAGGCCAAGGCGTTCCTGCAAACCTTCGCCGGCAACGTGGTGGACGCCATGGCCCGCGACGTGCGCCTGAAGGAGGTGCTGGGTCGCCTGTTCACCGACGCGCGGCTCGGCCCCTACATGGCGCCGCTGTCGCAGCCGGCCGGCGAACTGGCGCGGCTGACGCCGTCCGTGCTGTTCGGCGTCCACCCGCACAGCGACCTCAACGCCATCGCCGCGTACATCTTCCGCAGCTTCCTCACCGGGCGGCCCGGCCAGCTCATCATCCTGATGAGCGCGCAGCACCGCGAGCAGATGCTGCGCCTCGACCGCTATTCGCCCCGCCCTCTCCTGCACAGCGTGTCGCAATGACCGGCTCCACCAACGAACTCGACATCGCCGGGCTGACCATTCACCGGCCGGGCGGTGGGCTGCTGGTCCGCGACGTCACCTTCTCCATCAAACCGGCGGAAGTCGTCCTGCTGGTCGGTCCGAGCGGCTGCGGCAAGTCGACCATCGTCAAGCTGCTGGGCGGCCTTTTGGAGACCGGGGAGGGGGGCTGGCGCGTCACCGGCCGGCTGACCTGCGGCGACCGCTCGCTGGACCTGGCCGACGAGAGCAGCCACGTCGGCGGCATCGTCTTCCAGGACCACGCGCTGTTCAACGACCTGAGCGCCCTGGAAAACCTGCGCATCGCCGCCGACCATGCCGGCAGCCCGCCGGACGCGGCGCTGGTGTCCGACGCCACGGCGCTGCTCGGCGACATCGAGCCGCGCAAGTCCATCGCGTCGTGTAGCGGCGGCCAGCGCCAGCGTCTCGCCATTGCCCGCACACTGCTGGCCAACCGCCCGGTTCTGCTGTTCGACGAGCCCAACTCCGGCCTCGACGTCAACATGGCGCGTCGCCTGGGCGAGCTGATCCGCGACCTGTGCCGCAGCATGGGCAAGCCGGCGCTGGTGGTGGCTCACCACGTCAAGGACCTGCTGCCGGTCGCCGACCGGGTGCTGCTGTTCGACACCCGCAGCCGCCGTCTGGTCGAGGTGCCGCGCGACGCCGAAATCATCGAGGCCGAACTGCTCAAGCTTGATGCCGGCGGGGGCAGCGTCGCTCCGCCACCGGCCGGGGCGACGGCGGGGTCGCAGCCGGCCCCCGCCGCCACCCGGCAGCGGCGCAACCCGTGGCCGGCGGCCATCGGCCACCGCTCGCGGGCGTATTGGTTCAGCCGCTATCTGGCCGAGTATTTCTGGGAACTGTGCGTCTCGCCGCTCATGCTCGTCTACATGGGCGCCGGGGCGCTCATCATGGGCTTCGTGTCCATGTGGTTCGGCTTCCACTACAACTCGTTCGGCGGCTATCTGAAGTCGCTGCTGCACGACGAGACGCTGGTGGGCCTCGGCCTCGTTCAGGGCACCGTGGCGGTGCCGCTGATCAGCAGCATCCTGTTCGTCGCCCGCAACAACGCCATCATCGCCGCCGACATCGGCAACCGCGTGCTGTCCTCGCAGTTCAAGGCGATGGAGAATTTGCGGATCACCGCGCGCAGCTACATCTTCTCGGCGATCCTCATCAACATGGTCGCCGGCGCGCTGATGCTGCTGGTGCTGTCGCTGGGGGTGGCGAGCTGGGCCTCGATGCAGACGTGGCACATCCAGTTCCCGCAGCAGAACTTCGAGCTGTGGCGGGGCCAGTTCTTCCAGAAGCTGATCCTCGACGGTTATCGGCCGGCGCCCTCCATGGCCTGGGTGCTGCTGAAGGTGGCGCTCAGCGCGCTCCTCGCCGGGATCGCCGCCATCGTCATCGGAGGCGGGCACAAGGAGTCCGTGCTGGAAATCAACACCGCCATCGCCCGCTCGATCATCGTCGGGGTGACGGTGACGCTGCTGGTGCATGCGGTCATTTCGGTGCTGACCCTGTAGACAACCATAAGCATTGCCTCTTTCGGCAATGCGCGTTTGCGATGTCTGGGGTATATTGCATTCGCGAGACACGAACCGCCTGCCGAGGAAACCGATGACGACCGACGTGGAAAACACTGCCAAGACGAGCCCGGCGGCCGCGACGGACATGTACGAGGATACCCCGCCGGCCCATCCGGCGCCTGCGAGCCACCGTGGGGCGCTCGTCATCGCATCGGCGGCGCTGGCTCTGGCGCTGACCTCGCCCTACTGGTCGGTGCCGGTGTACAAGGCCCTCCACCTGCGCCCCCCCGGCGTCGAGTGGCAGGCCCGGCAGGAGGTCGAGACCGGGCGGCATGGGCAATCCCTCGCCGAGTTGGACCGCCGTCTGGCGGACCTGGGCGGTGCCATCGCCAAGGCGAACGAGCAGGTGGCCGGCATCAAGGCCGCCCAAACCGCAATCGAGACCCAGGTCGGCGTCATGGCGCTGCTGCAGATCCGCGCGGCCATGCGGCGCCCGGTGCCCTTCGAGGCGGAACTGAAGCTCGTGCGGGCGCTCGGCGGCAAGTACGCTGACCTCGACCCGCTGTTCGCCGCCATCGAGCCCTACGCCGTCGAGGGCATTCCCCTCGAATCGCAGTTGCAGCTGGAATTCCCGTATGTGGCCGAGGCGGTGGCGCGCACCGGGCCACGTCCGTCCATGCTGAACTGGCTGGTCAGCTTCACCGGCTGGGCGCCGGAGCCCGCGCACCCCACCGGCGCCGATGGCAAGCCGGACCCCACCTGGAGCGTCATCGAGCACGCGCAGGCCCGCCTGGCGGACCATGATTTGCGCGGCGCCGTCGAGGACTTGGGCACGCTGGACGGCGACGCCGCCGCGGCGACGCGCTCGTGGCTCGGGCAGGCGCAGGCGCGGCTCGCCGCGAACCAAGCCATCGACCGCATCGCGGAGCATGCCGCAACCGCCATGAGCCGCGTTCCCCCGCGCTCGTAACCCTGTGATGGCTCCAGCCCGGTCAGCGCTGCCGGCCGCCCTCGCGGCGGTGTGGCTCGCCCTTACGCCGGCCGCCGCGCGGGCGCAGGCCGAAGAGCCCATGCCGCAGGCGGCATCGGAGTCGGGTGGCATCCTGGATGTCTACAGCCGCTGGGTGTTCGGCTTCAACCAGGGCTTCTACGACGGGCTCGACACCGCCAACACCTGGATCTGGGGAACGGCGCCCGCCGCCCCGCCCGATCCGGCCGCCGGGGGCGTGCGCAACGTGGTGGCGAACCTCGTCAACGAGCCGCTCACCGCCGTCAGCAGCGTGGCCATGGGCGAGTTCGGCAACGCCCTGCGGTCCGTACAGCGCTTCGGGATCAACAGCACGGCCGGCATCCTCGGCTACTACGACACCGCGTCGCAGTGGGGATACGCGCCGACGCACACCGACGTCGGCCTCAGCCTGTGCCGGGCCGGCGTCGGCGAATACGGCTATGTGGTGCTGCCCCTGGTCGGCCCGCGCACCGTCCGCGATGCCGTGGCCGACGTGATGCTGATGAACATGATGTTGTGGACGTTCACCGGTGCCGTCGTCGGCACGGGCGCCAGCGTTCAGACCATCCTTATCGCCGAGGCCATCGAGGTGGTCGCCGACGTGGCCGCGACCCGGCAGTTCGATCCCGAGGCGAAGGACATCACGTTGCGCGACTACGATGGAACGCGCGAGGCCTATCTGGCACAGCGGCGTGTCCGCTGCGCCAAAGCCACTACACCTTGACGGGCGATTTCGGTTGGGGCGGCGCCGGCGGCTTTCCCCAGGGCGTCCACCCCAGCAGCCAGTCGCGCACCGCCGTGTAGGTGGCCCACAGCCAGCCCTGTGCCTCTTCGGCGGCCGGGGCGGCCATGCTGGTCCAGCGCTTCGCCCAATCGACGAGCGGCTGCACGGAGGTCTCGACGGAATCGAGCCGCTCGCCGAGCCGGCCGAACTGGGCGCGCTGTTCGCGCATCTGTTCGGCGATCTGATCCTGCAACGCGGTCAGACGGTCGGAGAGGGGAAGCGAGTCGGCCGGTGCCGGCTTCGGCTGGACCGTGGCTTCCGAAGGCGCCTCGGCCTGCCGCTTCTGCTCGCGCTCCACCAACCCCTTCACGGTGCCGGACAGGGCTTCCAGCTCCTTGAGGTTCGGCATCTGCCGGTTGAGGTCGGCCAGAGCCGTTTCGATCTTGGTCAACTGCTCGCGCAACGCGGCGTCGGCCGGCGCGGCCACGGGTGCCGCCGTGGCTGGGGACGGCGGGGCGACGCTCCGCAGTTGCTCGGCGGCGACGAAGCCGGCCTTTCCGTCCTCCTGGACCACGGCGTACCACGGCTCCCCGGCCACCTTGCCGGTGACCCGCACCTTGGCACCCGACTCGAGCCGCCCGACGCGCGGCGCCTGGGCCGAGGGCTGCTGACGGACGTTGGTGCGGCTGGCGGTCACGAAGTCGCCGTCCAGCGGTTCCATCCGCACGGCCCCCGGCGACGAGGTCTGGGCGGCGGCGGCGGCGGCCAGGATGAGAACGGCTGTCACGGCCAGCGGCGCCGCCACGGAATCCCGGACTGGACGGAGGAAAGCGGGGAGGATCATTGCGAGGCCATTGTGTCCGTTGCGCGGCGGGGCAGCCGGAGCGACTGTGCCTCAACTGCCGAGCGCACGCCAAGCATCCTTTCATTCGGATTAGTCCAAAGTGCCGGCGCACGGGAAGGACGGAGTGATGCCGGATGCACCCTCGTCGCAGTCTCCGCGAGTCACAATGAATCCGGGGTGATTTCTGCGGCCGGGAGTTTGGCGATGGGCACCCTGGAGTTCGGGCGCGGACAGCGCCTTGCGGCGGCGGTTCTGCTCGCCGCCATGCTGGCGGGCGCGGCATCGGGATCCGCCGTTGCGGCCTCGGCGTCCGACGGCAACCGCTTTTCGCGCCTGATGGAGACCGAGATTGCCGCGCCCTCCTCCAACCCGGAAATGGCACAGCGTCAGGCGCTTGGCTGCACCCTCGTGGGCCTGGGCGTGACGGGCATCGCGGTCGCGTCGGGGGCGCTGACGGTGGGACCGGCGGCTTCCGGTTTGATCCCGGTCGGCGCGGCGATTGGCGGGATCATCACCTACTTCGGTGCCGGCTGCACCATCGGCGCCTTCCTCGCCGGCCTGTTCCCGGTGTATCCGTCGCCGGCAACCGGCATTGGCGGGTAGGCCGGGTGGCGGTTTCGCGGCAGTGGTGTTATGATGCCCGCGCTTTCACCCCGCCCGGAGGATTGTTGATGCGCACGCTGCTCCTGATGGTGCTGGCCGCTTTCCTGGCCGTCGCTCCCCTGACCGCCCGAGCCCAGACGGTGCCTGCGCCCGCGCCCGCTCCTCCGGCGGCCTCCGCCACGATCTTCGGCATGCCGCCGGCCCAGGCGCTTGTGGTCGGCATCGGCATGATCGCGGGCGGCGTCGGGGTGAGCGCGCTCGCCGACGGAGCGTTCTCGACCATCGTCGGCGCGGTGGGCGGCGCGATGATCGGCAACTGGTGGTATGCGACGCAGCCGGTGCCCGGCGTGCGCACCCCCACCCAGTTGCGCCACCAGCTATCGGCCGACGCCACCTATTGAGCGAGGCTCCGAGCCGCCCGCTTTCGGACGGCTCGGATCACGGCGCTAGCCCTTGGCGCGGCGGAACGCCACGCCGGTCAGCGTGCGCAGGGCCTGATCGGCTGCCAGCCGGCTGTTGGCCTCGGCGATCCACGCCTGCACGCCCTCGCCGAGCGGGGCTTCGAGCGCCCGCAGCTTCCAAAGCGCGCTGGACAGTTGGCCGCCGCGCATGTCGCGGGCGATGGCGTCGACGCGCTCGCTGAGCATGTCGGCACGGCTGGGCGTCGCTGCCGACCAGAAGAACAGCGATGTCGCGCGCGTGTACCAGGACGATCCGGCCGCCCTCTCCGACTCGACGATGCGGGCGAGCAGAGGGGCCAGCTGGCGCTGGAGACGGGGAAGGTTCGCCACACCCTGGGCGGCCACGCCGTTCAGCGAATCGAGCGCGGCACGGGCCTCGGGATCGTCGCCGGCAAGGGCGGACAGTGCGCTCACCTCCTCGGCGAAGGGTTCCGACATCTCCAGGGCGAACCGGATGCGGGTGACGAGCGCCAGCAGCGGTGCGCTTGCGCTCCTGGCCGCAAGGCTCACTGAACGCTCGTCGACGCCCGCGACGAGCCGGTCCACCGCGGTGAGGCGTTCCGCCAACGCCGCGAGGTCGCCGGCACCTTGGGCCTGCGCCGCGGCAAGCGCCTGCTCAGCGGCCGACAAACGCGCTCCCAATTCCCCGCCGACGCTCTTGGCCGCTGCGGCGGCCTCGCCGATACTCTGTTCGAGGGCCGCGAGCCGTTCATCGAGTCGGCTGGTCAGCGCGGCGACCCGCGCTTCCAGATCCGCCAGTTTCCGGGCTTCCGGCGACGGGCCCTGGTCCGGCAGCGGTTGGCCGAGCGCCTTGGTCAGCGTGGCCAATGTGGCTGCGTCCACGGCGGTTCCGCCCGGCGCGCCGCCAAGCGCCTGAGCGAGCGCCTCCACTCGACGGTCGAAGGCGGCGAGATCGAGCTGAACGGCGTTTTTCGGCTTCGGCGCGGCGGTTCCCGTCAGGATGCCGATCAACTCGTGCTCGCCGTAGCGCGCCGTGAGTTGCTCCGCGAGGTAGGGGCGCAGGCTCGGCCCGGCGATCGACACCCCGGCCGCCGCCAGGGCGATCAGAGCGGCGAAGGTCGCCATCCCGCCGCCACGGGCACGGCTCACGGGCGGGCGCTCCACCGGAACCGGTGCCGTTGCCGGTGATGGTGCGTGCAGGGGCGGAGCGTCGATCCGCGGCGCCGCCCGGACGGGCGCCGAGCGTTCATCCGCGTCCGCGACAGGTGTCTCGGCCTCGGCCGCTTTCGGCGCGGGATCGATCTTGGGATCGGTCATCAGAAATTCTCCGGAGCGGCAATTATCCCCCGCCTTATTTTTCCGGGCAGTCGTGGTGTGAAATCAAGGAGAAAGGGAAAAGCGAGAGCCTACGCCCGCATTTGGTGCGCCAGTGCCGTTTCGGGGAAGGTGCCTGCCTTCCAATCATTCGCTTGCATACATGAAGGCGTATGACCTTCGTTGTGCGGCAATGACTGGGAGAGTGGGAGTCTGGATGACAACCTACGGCAACATATGCCATTCATCTTTCTTATTCGACCACTCTGCTGTACCGTTCCCGACCATGGCAGGAAGAATTATTGCGATCGGGAATCTGAAGGGCGGAACCGGCAAGAGCACGCTTGCCGTGAACCTTGCCAGTGCGCTTGGCGGCGGCGCGAAGCGGCAGGCCGTCCTCGTGGATGCCGATTCCCAGGGAACGGCGATGGAATGGGGCGCCAGAGGGCGGCTGCCGGTGTCGGTCGAGGCGATGCCGCTCGATCCCGAAGCCGGTCAGGCGAATGGCGACGGGGCGTGGCTGGAGGCCGTCAACGGGTTGGCGGCACGGCACGAGTTCGTCGTGATCGACCTGCCTCCGCACCTCGGAACCTCCATCGTCCTGGCGCTGGTCGCGGCCGACCTTCTGGTCGTTCCGGTGACCCCCAGTGGCGCCGACATCCGGGCGACGTCCAAGGCCATCGACCTGTTGCGGCAGGCCCGCACGGTCCGCGGTAATGGAAAGCCCGGCTGTCTGCTGGTCCCCTCGCGGGTGGACCGGCGCACGGCCGCCGGCAAGGAGATCGAGGCGGTGCTGCACGATTTTGGTGAGCCCGTTGCGCCCGCCATCGGGCAGCGCTCGGCTCACATCGATGCGTTCACCGCCGGCGAATGGATTGGCGCGTATGCGCCGCGCACGAGCGCGCATGATGAGATTCAGGCGCTGACTGCCATCATCAGGAGGGTCAAGGCATGACGATCAGGAAGCGCCCGTCGTTGCGCGAAAACATTCCCGGCGGTGACGACACCGCGCGCCAGCTGGAGCAGGCGGAGTCGCTCGAGCAACTGCGCCGGGGCGATGCCGCGTCCACGGCATCCGCCGCCGCGCCGGAGCCGGCCGCCCCGCCCCCCGAGGCGCCTCCAGTGGCGCCCCCCGTGGCCGCGCTGGCGCACGCTTACATGCATGGGCCGTCCGACGCACCGCCGGTTCGGTCGTCGGGCCGCGGGCTGACCGCCGTCGCGACCGTGCTGACGGTTCTCGCCGTGGGCACCCTGGCGGGTGCCGGCGCGCTGTGGTGGGGTGAGCAGCGCGGGGGCGCGCCGGGCGATTTGCTGAACCGCATCGGTGCCCTGGAGATCACGCTCGGCACCACCACCGGCGGCAAGCTCAGCGACCGCGTTGCCGCGCTGGAGGCGTCCGTCGCCCAGGTGACGGGCAGTTCGCAGGTGGTCGGCATCCTGGCGGCGCGGCAGCTCCGCGGGGCGTTGGCGGACTCCGCTCCCTTCGTCAACGAACTGGCGCTGGTCCGGTTGGCGGGGGTGGCCGACGCGGACACCGCGAAGGCGCTCGACCGCATCGCCGGCCGCGCCGCGGTGGGCATCCCGACGCGCAACGAGCTGAACGGCCGGTTCGCCGTTCTCGTGCCGACCGTTCTCAACGCGGAGTTGGGCACGGGCAGCAACGGCATCGGCGAAACCATGTGGGGGTGGGTGACCGGCGTGGCGAATGTCCTGCGCCTGCCGGCGTCCGAAACGGTCGTGGAGAGCAAGGCCGCGGAGCTGCTGACGCGCGCCGGGATGATGCTCGAAGCTGGCGACCTGTCCGGCGCCCTGGAGCGCGTGTCGCTGCTGGAGGGCCCGTCCGCCGAGGCCGCCAAGCCGTGGATGGAGGATGTGGGCGCGCGGATCGCTGCGGACCAAGCCGCCACGCTGCTGAGCAATCGTGTCACCGCCATGCTTGCGGCCGGCAAGCGCTAACCTAACGAACGCTGTCCCGGGACCGGCATCGGTACCCCGGGACGGGAGGGGCACATGGATTTCGGTTTGCTCTCGTTTCCGGTGATGATCGCGTCGATGCTGTTCGGCTACGCGGTCTTCTTCGACACCAGTGCCGTGGTCTTCCACGACGTCTCGGTTCCGAACGCGGTCGTATCCGACGGGTATTCCGCGAGGGTCGTCGCTTCCCGCCTCGCCAACGAGGTGCGCGTCATCGACCAGAAGGCGCGGACGGTCAAGGAGCTTCGGGAGTTCGTCCTTCCCGACGACGAATCGGCGGTCAATGCGCTCGGCGATTACTTCAAGTTCGGCGAGCCGATCCGCGCCGTTCAGGAACTCATCGGGCTGGTCGATTACAACTTCACCGGCGACATGGTGCGGCAGGGCGGCGATCTGAAGCTGTCCGTGCGTGGCTCCGCCCACAAGAAGAAGAAGGTGTTCAACGAGGTCGTCACCGGCAAGGATCCCGAGCAGATCGTGCACGAGATGGCGATCAACATCGTGCGGTTCATCGATCCGTACATCGTTGCCTCCTACGTCTATGAAACGACGAAGGATCAGAATTCCAAGGACTTCAGCGCCGCGATGCACGAGGTGCGCTATTGCCTGATCCACCTTCCCAAGGAGGATCTGCATTGGGCATACAATCTCTATGGGCTGATCCTGGTCCAGCAGGGGAAGCCGGATGCGGCGATCGAGCGCTTCAATGAAGCGTTGCAGCTGAAGCCCGATTTCGTCCTGGCCGTCTACAACACCGGCAACGCGCTGCTGGAAAAGAAGCAGTACGATCAGGCCATCGGCAAGTTCAACGAGGTGCTCAAGCTCGACGCCAAGAACAAGATTCGCACGCCGCATGCCTACACGCAGTGGGGCGTGGCGCTGACCCGGCAAGGGCAGGCGGACGCGGCGGTGTCGAAGTTCCAGAAGGCGATCCAGGTGGACCCGATGTACGCCGATGCCTACTACCGGCTCGGCATGGTCCTCAAGCAGCAGGGCAAGGTGAAGGAAGCGCAGGAGATGATCCAGAAGGCGGTCGACCGCGCGCCGTTGCGCAAGGATTACGCGGCCGATCTCGATCCGCAGCTGATCAACTGACGGGGAGCCGCACCGTGCGGGCCGAGCCCGCCGGTGCGGCGTGTGACATCGGCTTGTGCCTGCGGCTTAGGCTTGAACATAGGGTTGTTGCTTGGTCATGATTTCTTCTGGGGGAAATCCGAGGGGTTCCGATTCGATGCCAGCGCGCACCTTGACCCGCGATCGTGCCAGGGGTTCGGTTCGGGCCGCCGTCGTGTTGTCACTGATGGCGGCCGTCGCACCGACCGCCGCTTCACGCGCGGGCGAGCCGGCGGCGAAGGCGGCCCCCAGCCCGGTTTCCCCTGAGGCATCGATACCACCGGATGAGGGAGCCGCCAGCATCCTCGGCTCCGCTGGAGCGGCCGCCAGTTACGTCTACAATGGAACCGTGGGGTGGCTGTGGTCCGCGACCGATAGCGTCGCGTCCGTGTATTCCGGGGTGGGGCAGGCGCTCTACGAGACGGCCTACATGATGGGGATCAACCGCACGCCGCTCGCGCGGACGGAGTTCGCCGACCTGGGTGCCGAGCTTTGGCCGCTCGCGCCCCCGATCACCGGGGGAATGTCCGGGCCGGTCTCCGGCCCGCTTCCCAGCCCCGTTGCCAGTTCGGCCGCCGTCACGGAAGCCGTCTCGCCACCGGAAGCCCCGGTCGCGGAGTCGCCGAAGCAATCGGACGATCCCCCGTCCACCGATCTTCAGGCCACCGCGCCCCAGTCCGCCGTTCCGCCGTCCGCCACGCTTCAGCCGATGGACCCCGGCCTGCTGGCCAACCTCCTTTACGACCGTTCCTCGCGCAACGCCGATGGCTCGTACTTCGTGCCGAAGCCCTTGCAGCGCATGTTCGAGGTGCGCACGGAGCGAGTCGCGACCACCGAGGTGCGGTCCGTGAACAAACTGAACGGCCGGATCGTACCGGACCCGAAGGCGCATGGACGGGTCGAGGCAGGGTTGCTGGGCCGATTCGAACCGCCGGAAACCGGCATGCCGGTGCTGGGGGACGTGGTCCGCAAAGGGCAGGTCCTGGGCGCCGTGGTGCCGGTCGTCGGTGTGGTGGACCGCAGCAACGTCCGGCGCGAGATCGCCCGCTTGACACACGAGATTAGAGTCACGGCGGAAGGTCTTGAAATCACGAAACAATTCAGTTTCGTGCCGTTCCGCGACGGGAAGATCATCCAGATGGAGGCAAGGCTCGCCGGCCTGCGTCAGGAGCGCGAGGCGCTTCTGCCCATGCTGAAGACGCAGGAATACCTCCGCGCCCCCATCGACGGCGTGATCGCCGCGTCTTCGGCGGTCGCCGGGCGCGTGACCCAGCCGGGCGAGATGGTGTTCGACATCGTGAATCCGAAACTGCTCTGGGTCGAAGCCACGGTGCCGGATCCGATGATCGCCGTCGAGGCAACCCCCGGCACGCTGGCCAGCGCCCGGACCCCGGAAGGGCAGAACCTGACCGTGACGTATGTCGGCAGCGGTCCCGCGGTGCGCCAGCAATCGACGCCGATGCTGTTCCGCATCGAGAATCCGCCCAAGGGCTTGCGGGTGGGCCGCCCGGCGGCGGTCCTTTTGCAGAGCGAACACACCTCGCAGCGCGGTCTGCCGGTGCGCCGCGCCGCGATTTCCGTCGGGTCCGACGGCGTCCAGCAGGTGTGGGAGCAGACCGACGCGGAGACGTTCGTGTCGCACGCGGTCCAGACCCAGGACATCGACGCCCAGACCGTATTGGTCCTGAGCGGGTTGAACGAAGGCGCGCGCATTGTCGTTCGCGGCGTCAGTCTCATGGCGCAGTTGCAGTAGGGTGATCATGCGAACGATGCACCAGTTCGGACGTACCATGGACCGGTTCCGTCCGGTGATCGCGGCGCTTGCGCTGATCGGCGTCCTGGCCACCCAGACGCCCGCGGCCCGCGCCGAGGACAAGGATGACGGGGCGTCCAGCCGTGCGCCGCGCGTGACGGTGCAGATCGGCGAGCTGAACGTCGTGCTGGTGTCGAGCGACGACCAGCTCTACGCCTTCGTCGACCGCATCGAGGACAACGCGCCGGCCGAGGATGCCGCGATCACCGTCACCCGGACCGGCAGCCGTTCGCCCCTGGAGTTCACCAAGGCGTCGTCCGGCCTGTTCGTGGCGCCGTACAAACGCACCACCGGCCTCCTTCAGGATGTCTTCACGGTGTCGGTCGAGTCCGCCGATGGCACCGGAGAGCAGAAGGCGACGCTGGTCTACGAGGCAGCACCCGTCGCCGCGGTCCGCAGCACCAATGGAAGCTTTGGCCGTCTTCTGTCCATCGCCCTCGTTTCGGGCATGATCGGGTCGGTGGCCACGGTGCTGCTGATGCGCCGTGCGCGCCGCGGGCACCGGGCCGACCCGCCGCCGCCGCTGGTGAGGGTCGCCTGAATGATCACCGTTCAACGGACACGTTTGCCGGCGCCCCGGCTGCTGCCGCTTCGCACAATCACACGCTGAGGCCTTGCGATGTTCCAGGCGATCGTCGCCTTCAGCCTCCGTCAGCGCGTCTTCGTTCTCGTCGCCTCGCTCATCCTGATCGGCTGGGGGATGTTCGTCGCTCGGGGCGTGCCGATCGATTTGCTGCCGGAGCTGCGGCAACCCGCGGTCAACGTCGTCACCGAATCGGGCAGTCTGGCGGCCGAGGAGGTGGAACAGCTGGTCACCCAGCCCATCGAGGCGGCGCTCAGCGGCATTGCCGGGGTGACGCGCGTCCGCAGCACATCCAGCGCCGCCTTCTCGCGGGTCATGGCGGTGTTCGCTTGGGGGACCGACCCCTACCGGAACCGGCAATTGGTGATGGAGCGGCTGACGCAGGTGCGCGACCGGCTGCCGGCCGGGCTGTTGCCGCAGTTGGCGCCGATGTCGGCGGCGACCGGGCTGATCATGCACATGGGCGTGACCGGCGGGGCGGACGCGATGGCGCTGCGCGAATACGTCGAGTGGGTGCTGCGCCCGCGCCTGCTGGCGCTGGAGGGGGTCGCCCAGGCCTTCCTCATCGGCGGCGAAGTGAAGACGTTCCGCTTCACGCCCGATCCGGTGGCGATGAACGATCTGGGCATCTCCCTTCAGCAGGTCGAGCAGACGCTGACCGCGTTCGGCACGAACAGCAGCGGCGGCTTCGCCGAGGCGCGGGGCAAGGAATACCCGATCCGCAACATCGGAAAATCCAGCAAGCTGGAGGATATGCGCAAGCTGGTCGTCGCCTACCGCGACGGCACGCCGGTGCTGCTGGGGCAGATCGGCGACGTGCAGTTCACCCCGCGGGTCAAGCGCGGCGACGGCGCGTTCAACGGCGTTCCTTCGGTGAACATCTCCATCGTCAAGCACACGACGGCGAACACGGTGCAGGTCGATGCGGGCATCCGGCAGTTGCTGAACGACATGCAGGCCACGGCGCCGCCGGGGGTCAAGCTCGGCCAGATTTCGTACAGCCAAGCCGACATGATCAACGAGGCGATCTCCAACGTCGGCGAGATCCTGCGCGACGGCGTGATCATCGTCGCCGTCGTCCTCATGCTGTTCCTGGCGAACGTGCGGTCGACCGCGATTTCGCTGCTGGCCATCCCGATCTCGCTGGTGGTCAGCGTCGTGGCGTTCCATCTGATGGGCGCGACCCTGAACACGATGACGCTGGGCGGTATCGCGATCGCGCTTGGCGAACTGGTCGATGATTCCGTCGTCGACGTCGAGAACATCCTGCGCCGCCTGGGCGAGAACCGGAAGCGCCCGAAGCCGGAACCGGTCATCACCGTGATCGCGCGGGCCTCGCAGGAGGTCCGGTCGGGCATCGTCTACGCCACTGCGATCATCCTCTTGGTGTTCATTCCCCTGTTCGCCATGCCGGGCCAGCCCGGCCGCATGTTCGGGCCGCTGGCGATGGCCTACATCGTCTCGATCTTCGCCAGTCTGGTGGTGTCGGTCACGGTGACTCCGGTGCTGGCGTCCTACCTGTTTCCGCGGATGCGCGGGCTGGAGCACTCCCATGAGGGGTGGTTCGTGCTCTGGCTGAAGCGCGTGAACCAACGCGCGCTGCTGTGGGTGCTGGGCCATGCGCGCCCGGTGCTGATCGGCGTCGGCACCGCCGTCGTGATCGCGGCCGCGTCGGTGCCGCTGCTGCCGCGCTCGTTCCTGCCGGATTTCAACGAGGGCAACGTCTATGTGACCCTTCTGCTGAGTCCGGGAACCTCGCTGGCCGAATCCTACCGGATCGGCCACATGGCCGAGCAGATCATCATGCAGGTGCCCGAGGTGAAGGCTATGTCACGCCGTGCCGGGCGTTACGAGCAGGATGCCGACGGCGACCCGGTCAACGACAACGAAATGCCGATCAAGGTCGTGCTGGACCAGGGGCGCACCCGGCAGGAGGTGATGGCGGACATCCGCCGCCGGCTGGCGATCTTCTCCGCCGACCTGTCGGTGACCCAGTTCCTGACCGAGCGCATGCAGTCCGAGGACAACGGGGTGAAGGGCGCCATCATCCTGAAGATCTACGGTCAGGATCTGGGAACCCTGCGCACCCTGGCGGAGCGGTTCCGCGAGCGGTTCGGGCGCGTTTCCGGTCTGGTGGACCTCCTCATCGAGCAGCAGCAATACACGCCGCAGCTGCGCGTCACCGTCGATTACGACCGCGCCGAGCTGTTCGGCATCACCCCGGCGGCGATCACGCAGGCGCTGGAGAGTTTTTCCGGCGGCCGGACGGTTTCGCAGATCATCGACAACGGGCGGCGCTACGACGTGGTGATGCGGCTCAACGACGAGGACCGCGCGCCGGAGCAGTTGGGGCTGTTGCGGATCGGCACGCCATCGGGATCGGTGCCGATCTCGTCGTTCGCGACGGTCGCCGTCACGAATGGCCCAAGCCTCATCCTGCGCGAGGACGCCGTGCGGCGGATCGCGGTCATGGCGAACACCGACGGGTCGGACACGGCCAAGATCGTCGCCGAGATGCGCGAGATCATCGCGTCGACCCCGCTTCCCGTCGGCTATCGGACCAGCCTGGAGGGCAGCTTCCGCGAGGGCGAATCGGGGCGGGCGATGATGTCAATCCTGACGCCGCTCTCCATCGCGCTGATCTTCCTTGTGCTGCACCAGCGCTTCCGCTCCTGGAAGCTGTGCATGATCGTCATGGGCAACATTCCTCTGGCCGTCGCGGGCAGCATCGCCGCGCTGTGGATCACCGGGCAGGATCTCAGTCTGGCGGCGCTGATCGGGTTCATCGCGGTGACCGGCGTCGCCGTGCGCAACAGCCTTCTGAAGGTCAGCCACTTCATCAACCTTCATCTGCACGAAGGCATGCCGATGGGACGGGAGCTGATCCTGCGGGGGTGTGCCGAGCGGTTGACGCCGGTGCTGATGACCGCGCTGGCCGCGGGGCTGGCCCTGATCCCGCTGCTGTTCGTCTCCGATCGGGCGGGGACGGAAATCCTGCACCCGGTGGCCGTCGCCATTTTCGGCGGGCTGATCAGTTCGACGCTGCTGGACACCTTCACCACGCCGCTGCTGTTTGAACTGTTCGGGCAGCGGGAAGTCGGGCTGGTCATCGCGACGAACGCGGAACTGGCCTACGAGACGTTCTGACGGGAACTGTCGGGTTCGATCCGAAGGCGCTTGATGGACGGCATCAAGCGCCTTCAGCTTGACGGGAACCGGAGATCAGGCCCGGAAATCATGCGTTGAACCGCATGCTGATGATGCTGCGCTGGCCGCGCAGGTCCGCTTTGATGTGGTCGGCGACACGGCTGATCATGAAGCTGGCCAGCCGGCGTGCGCCGTCTTCCGATTCCATGACTTCCTCAGCGCTGGGCTTGACGTCGCTGGGGACCAGCAGGTCGCCGGCGTAGCTGACGGTCACCTCGAAGCTGAACTCGTCGAACTTCGTCTGGATGCTGATCGGCTGCGTCCCATCGTCCTGCGCCCGCACCATGTCGTGCGACACCAGCGCCTCGACGATCTCGTGCGTCCCGAAACTCGCCCGGTAGACGACCTCCGGACCGGCCCCCCAGAGCTGGCCCTGCTCCGTCATGAACGCGCTGAGCTGCTCGGCATCCAGCGCCGTTCCGTCGATGGTGAAGCGGCTGCGCCGGTGAATACCGATGCGGAACAGCGCGTTCAACAGCACCGCGAGCGTGACCGCCACCGCCATCGGCGAGCTGACCCAGGGCGCAAGCCACGTCGGAACGCCTTCGAAATATTCCGGGTCGTACAGGCGCGCCAGACCGAAGGTGAGCGAGATGCCCAGCACGAACACCTTGCGCTGGTCGAGCAGGCGCGAGGCCATCACCTGGATGCCGTTCACCACCAGGAAGCAGCCGCTGAACAGCAGCGCCGCCCCGATCACCGGTTGCGGCATGATGAGGAGCAGGGTGGCCAGCTTGGGCGACAGCGCCAGCACGAACAGCAGGGCGCCGATGCCGAACCCGATCACCCGGCAGGTGGCGCCGGTCGCCACCGACAGGCCGACCGCGCCCGAGGTGGAAGACTGCCCGACTCCGCCGATGAGGCCGGCAACGATGTTGGTCAACCCGTCGGCCAGGATGCCGCGCCCGATGTTCGGCAAGTCGGGCCGCTTCCACTCCGCATCGTTGGCGCGTTGCGCCGCGGTCACCGCGCCCACGGTGTTGAGCGACATGGCCAGCGCGGCGATGGCGAAGGGCAGCAGCAGGTCGGCATCGAACGCGACGCCGAAGGCCCCGAGCGACGGCAGCGCGAACAGCGGTGCCGCACGGACGCTGTCCATCGCGGTTGGCGCGAACTGGTCGAAGGGCGCCGCCGCCAGATAGCCGACCGCCATGCCGATCAGCGTGCAGAACAGCCGAAGCCGTTGCCCGCCCCAGACGCTGATGCCGACGATGGCGGCGAGCGCCACGGCGGCGACGGCAAGGTGGCCGCCGCGGTGGGCGATATCCACCCCGACGCCGAGGAAACTGCGCTCCGCCAGCACCATGACCGACAGGCCGACGAAGAAGACCACGAACCCCGCGATCTCCGCGGGGAACAGCGGGCGCAGGCGGTGAATGGTCCGCGACAGCACGACGACGATCAGGCCGGTGACGATGGTCATGCCGAACAGCAGCTCGATGCCGCCCCTCGCGACGGCCGCGGTGGCCGGCGGCAGCAGGATCGTCGTGGTGGTGGTGGGCACCAGGAAGCCCGAGCCGATGCCGCGCCGGTCGACCGCCTGAAGGATGGCGCCGATGGCGCCGGCGATCATGGTCAGGCTGAGCAGCCGGCTGCCCGCTTCGCTGTTCAGGCCGGCCATGCGCGCCACGGTCACGGCGATGACCAGATAGATGGCGATCAACGCCAGATGCTGTAGCGACAGCAGCAGAATCACGGGCAGCGACGGTACGTCCGCAACGTCGTAGATCAGTTCCGTCGGGCGCTTAGCCATTGCGGCAATCGTCAGGTCCATGAGCGTCGGGAGCCCCCGGCGGGCAGCCCGAGGACCACTGTCGCAGATCATCCGGACGCATGCAAAGGCCGTTAAGGCAGAGCTTGCGCACCCTGGAAATGATTGCTTTGCTCATTGGTGGTGTCTCAGGCAAAATCCGGACATGCCAAAGCCGCGGGGCCTCGCATCGTCACACGCGCGTCGGGAGACCGTCATGGAGCCATCGTTTGCCGTGCTGATCGTTACGGCCTCCATCCTCGGGGGCGTGGTGATGGATGTCGGCGTGAACACGTTGCAGAACTGGTACGACACGTTCTACCAGGACTCGTTCTGGTCTGGCCGCCGCAACAGCCCCGAGCTGGAGGCGCAGCTCGCCCGCGAGGAGGCGGAGGTGAGCCGCCTGATCAACGAACGCGACTTCGCGGCGGATATCAACGGCCAGCCATAACACCGCTCGGGTTGTTTCAAGGACGAAACCCACACGACATATCCGGATAACAATCCGTTCCTACAGTTGCCTCCACCGGAAATCCAGGGGGGTTCCGGAAGCTGTAGGGAGAAGGTCATGGGTGCGAGCCAGGGGCAGACGGAGATTTCAAGGGGCATTGCGGCGCGCGCCGGTTTGGCACTGTCCGCCACTGGCGCGGAGGCCATCCAACGCGGCTCCGTTCCCGCGCGCCAAGGCAACGCGTCGCCAATTCCCTTGCGCACCGAGGCGGCCATGCAGCATCATGAATTCATCTCCAAGGCTGTTTCCACCGACCGTGAGATCACCTTGGAAGCGCTTCGTGTCTTCACTTACCTCAGCCGCCGGCTCCATTTCGATCAATCCATCCCGGTTTTGCAGTCCGAACTCGCCGATGCGCTGGGCATGCAACGCCCGAATGTGAACCGCGCGATCAAGCTGCTGGAGACCAAGCAGATCCTTTTGCGCGAGTCCAAACTGGGGCGTGCGATCACGTTCCGTCTCAACCCGGAACTGGGCAGCCGAGCGGCATAGCCTGGCGATGGAATGATCTTAGAGACCCGTGAGCTTGTTTTTACCAACACCGCGCTGAAAAAGGCTTTCGAGTGGTACGCCAAGGTCCCCAATCAGGGGGACCTGCCGCCGGGAGCCATCACGTCGGTAAGCCCGAAGCCTGGGGGTGCGGTGACGCTGTTGGTGCAGCAGAGCGGGACGTCGAAGAATCGCGAGGTGGCCTTCACCGCCAGCAAGACCATGGCGGTCCTGCTGTATTTTTGCCGCAAGCAGCGCATTCCGATCCCGCGCGATGCTGAAAAGGACATCGCCACGAAAGGCGACACCATCAGCCTGACGATTTCCGGCCAGACTCGCACCGTCTCCCCGTAGGCTCCACGGTTGCGGTGTGGCGGTGGCCGCGCGTCAGCGTGGAGGGGAGCGGCGCAGCGGGATGTCGGCGGCGTCGAACCGGAAGCCGTGCCGCCCGGCGAAATCCACAAGGTCTTCGAGCGTGTGCAACGCCCCCGAGGTGCGGTTCAGGTCCGCCTTCAGATTGGGGTCACTTTGCGTCGCTACCAAGAAGCGCAGGTAATCTGTCTTGCCCATGACGGGGTCATACTGCATTCGCGTGATATGCTGATTTCATTTATGTAAAATTCTATTAAACGAGATGCGGCACGATGCCGCAGAGGCGCCGCGCCAACCGACACCTGCGCCCACTATTTCACCGGCTCACCGGTCCTCGCCGACACCGGCCGGTCGGCGTTGCGCAGGGCTTTCGCCGCGGCCCGCAGCGACGTGTCGGACCGGCGGTCGGGCATCAGTTCGAACAGCAGAAGCGAGCGGCCGGTGACTGGAACCTCGTCGCCGTTGCGCGCGGTGGAGACATCGACGCTGTCCGGTTCGCCTGTGTCGAGCAGCTTCAGCCACTGGCTGCCGCCGACCACCTCGGGCAGGGTGAAAGGCACCACGTCGTGGTAGGCGTTGACGATCAGCAGCAGAGTGGCGTCGGCGGCCTGCCGCTTGATCCCCGTCGCCTGCGCCCGCCCATCGAGCAGCAGGCCCAGGCAGCGCGCCAGCGGGTCCTGCCACTGCTCGGTGGTCTTCTCGATGCCGGCCGGCGTCACCCAGGTGGCGTCCTTGACCTCCAACTCCGGGTTGAAGGCGCCGGTCAGGAAGCGCTGGCGGCGCAGCAGCGGATGGCTCTGCCGCAAGGCGGTCAGGCGGCGCACGAAGTCCATTAGCTCGTGCCCCTCGTCGTCGATGCCCTCCCAGTCGATCCAGGAGATGTCGTTGTCCTGGCAATAGGCGTTGTTGTTACCGTGCTGGGTGCGGCCGAACTCGTCGCCGGCCAGGATCATCGGCGTGCCCTGCGAGAACAGCAGGGTTGCCAGCAGGTTGCGCATCTGGCGCAGGCGCAGCTGCTTGATCTCCGGGTCGTCGGTCGGCCCCTCGACGCCGTGGTTCCAGGACAAATTGTTGGAGTGGCCGTCGTTGTTGCCCTCGCCGTTCGCCTCGTTGTGCTTGTCGTTGTAGGAGACGAGGTCGCGCAGCGTGAAGCCGTCGTGCGCGGTGATGAAGTTGACCGAGGCCCACGGCTTGCGCCCGCGCCGGTTGAACAGGTCGCCTGACGCGGTGACGCGGGCCGCCAGTTCCGGCAGTTTGCCCTCGTCGCCTTTCCAGTAGGCGCGCACGGTGTCGCGGTACTTGTCGTTCCATTCCGCCCAGCCCGGCGGGAAGCCGCCCACCTGATAGCCGCCGGGGCCGCAATCCCAAGGCTCGGCGATCAGCTTGACGCGGCTCAGCACCGGGTCCTGCCGGCAGCTGTCAAGGAAGCCGCCGCCCTCGTCGAAGCCGTGCGGCTCGCGCCCGAGGATGGTCGCCAGATCGAAGCGGAACCCGTCCACGTGCATTTCGGTGACCCAGTAACGCAAGCTGTCGTTGACCATCTGCAAGACGCGCGGGTGGCTGAGGTTCAGCGTGTTCCCGGTCCCGGTGTCGTTGATGTAGTAACGCGGGTCCGGCGCCAGCCGGTAATAGGACGCGTTGTCTATCCCCTTGAACGAGAGGGTCGGACCCATCTCGTTGCCTTCTGCGGTGTGGTTGTAAACCACGTCGAGAATGACCTCGATCCCCGCCTCGTGAAAGCGGGCGACCATCTCCTTGAACTCGTAGATGGCACCGCTCGCCAAGTAACGCGGATCCGGCGCGAAGAACCCGATGGAGTTGTATCCCCAGTAGTTGCGCAGCCCCTTTTCCAGCAACGTGCGGTCATCGACGAAGGCGTGCACTGGCAGCAGTTCCACCGCGGTGACGCCCAGCGCGCAGATGGTGTCCACCACGTCCTGGTGGGCCATGCCGGCGAAGGTGCCGCGGTGCTGCGGCGGCACGGCGGGGTGCCGCATGGTGTAGCCGCGCACGTGCGCCTCGTAGAGGATGGTGTTGTCCCATGGAACGGTCGGCGCGCGGTCCTTGCCCCAGGTGAAGGCGGGATCGACGACCACGCACTTCGGCATGCCCGGCGCCGAATCGCGGCGGTCGAAGGACAAATCGTTGCGGGCCGAGCCGATGCGGTAGCCGAAATGCGCGTCCGACCAGCGCAGCGGCCCCACCAGATGCTTGGCGTAGGGGTCGATCAGCAGCTTGTTGGGGTTGAAGCGGTGCCCGGCGCGCGGCTCGTAGGGGCCGTGTACGCGGTAGCCGTAGACGGTGCCGGGGCGGGCGTCCGGCACATAGCCGTGCCAAACTTCGTCGGTGTATTCCGGCAACTCGATGCGCTCCAGCTCGCGCCGGCCCTCGCGGTCGAACAGGCACAGCTCCACCCTGGTGGCGTTGGCTGAGAACAGCGCGAAGTTGACGCCCAGCCCGTCCCACGTGGCACCCAACGGGTAGGGCATGCCTTCACGGACGCGGGAACGGCGCAGGATTTGCGGAGCGGTGGACTTCTTCACTGAATCGACCTCGGCGGGGGACGGGATACGGGCGAGCCAACAGGGAACACGCCAAGCGCTGCGATGATCCGCCGCCCGCCGCCGTTTACCAATCCACGGCCAAGCCTCTGCCTTTATGAGAATCGTCATAGTCGTCAAGGCAGGTCGCCGCCGCCTGGCTCGCGTGCTATGATTTTGGTAAGAAAATAAAAACCAAATACAAGATGATTGCGCGTCCCGATGGATTGGTTAAGGGCTTTTCTCGACGAACGCCCAGGCCTTCGGGACGGCCTCCCCTGGCGATCAAGGTGGCGTGAATGTCATGAGCTGGTGAGATTTTTCCAACGGGGTGCCGCCCACGTCGCCGCCCGGTGACTTGTGACGACCCTGTCAACCCGTACGGAATCCGCCCCGGCCCGGCCGAGGCCGGTTCCCGAACCCCGCCCGGCAGCCCCGCCCGAACACGGCCGGGCAGCCTTTCACCCCATGACGCCATGTCCCGGAAACCCTTCCGCAGCTATTTGTCGCTCGACCCACGGGCGGTCCTCCTCGGCATCGTGCTCTCGGTGAGCGTGCTGGGTGGCCTGTCGTGGTGCGCCGTCACGGCGCTCGACTACGTGGACACGCTCGGGCGCGCGGTGTGGGACACCCGCGCGACGGCCACGCTGCTGGAGGGCCATGCCCGCTCGATGCTGGAGCCGCGCGTCGAACTGTTGGAGCGCGTCGCCGACCGGCTGCAAGGCCGCGGCATGGGGGCGCTGGCCGGCCGGGCGCTCAATGAGGCACTGGCGGCCCCGCCCGGCACGCTGGCCATCGTGGATTCGGACGGACACGGCGTGTTCGGCCCGTCCATCGCGCTGGACGGGACGCCGGAGGGCTCTCTCGACCGGGCGGACGACGGCAGTGGCCTGCTGGCCGGCGCCGGCAGCGTGGACGGTGTCGACGCGCTGGTGCTCGGCCGCCGCATCCGCGGGCCGGATGGCGCCCGTGAGGGTGCCGTGCTAGTGGCCTTGCCGGCGGCGGCGCTGTCGGCCGTGCTGAACGCGCTCGACGGGCCGCAACGGCGCGCTGGGCTGTACCGTCCTGATGGGGCCATCCTCGCCGGGCGCGGCGCGCCGGCCCTGGGCGCCCTGCGGACGGCGGACGGCAACCCGGCGCAGGTGACGGAGTCCTGGCCGGTCGCCGAAGGCGAGCGCATCCGCGAACACATCCTGGCCTGGAACCGCGTGGGCGCGCTGCCGGTGCTGGCCGCCGTTGCCGTACCGCGCGACGCCGTGCTGGCGTCCTGGCACGCGCGCCTGGAGCGCGGCGCCTTGGTTGCCGGGGCCAGCCTGCTGGCGCTGCTCGGCCTCGCCGGGCTGGGCTGGGGCAGCCTGCGCCGCGAGGAATCGGCGATGCGCGCCCTGGCCGAGGCCAACACCCGTCTGGAGCAGCGCGTCGAGGAACGCACCACCGACCTGCGGTCGCTCAACCAGAAGCTCGTCGCCGCGCTGGCCGAGAAGGAGCGGGCGCATCAGGCCAAGGCGCGCTTCCTGTCTGCCGCCAACCACGATCTGCGGCAACCCTTCCAGGCGTTGCGCCTGTTTCACCACCTGCTGAGCGAGCGCCTGAAGGACCCGCGCGAGAAGGCCATCGCCGACAAGATGGGCGAGGCGCTGGAGAGCGGCGAGACGTTGCTGCACGCGCTGCTGGAGGTGGCGACTCTGGACGCCGGCGTGGTCCGGCCGAACATCGGCGCCGTCTCCATCGCCAACGTGCTGGAGGACGTGGCGTCCGAGTTCCGGCCGGCCGCCGCCGCCAAGGGGCTGGATCTGCGGGTGCACAGCTGCGGCTGCGCGGTGCGCAGCGACCCGGTTCTGCTGACCCGCATGCTGCGCGATCTGGTCGGAAACGCCGTTGCCTACACCCGCGAGGGCGGCATCCTCATCGGCTGTCGGCCACGCGGTCAATGGCTGCGCATCGAGGTGTGGGACACCGGGCCGGGCATCGCGGCCGAGCATTTGGATAGCATCTTCGAGGACTTCGTCCAGCTCGGCAACCCGGAGCGCGACCGTTCCCGGGGCCTCGGCCTCGGGCTTGCCAAGGTGCGCCGCAAGGCGGCGCTGCTCGGGCACGCGGTGGACGTGCGCTCCCGGCCAGGGCACGGACCGAGGCAAGGGCATGGGTCGGTGTTCGCCATCATGGTGCCGGTGGCGGCGTCCGAGCCCACGGCCGAGTCCACTCCCGCCGCCGGGCCGGAGCACGCAACGCCGGCCGAGCGCCTGATCCTGGTGGTCGAGGACGATCCGGTGCAGCGCTCGGGCGTGCAACTGCTGCTGGAGGGCTGGGGACACCGGGTGATGACCGCGGCGGATGGCTTCGTGGCGCTGGAGCGCGTGCGGACCTCCCCACGGGTGCCGGACGTGATCGTCACCGACTTTCGCCTGCCGGGGCCGATGACCGGCGTACAGGTGGTGACTCGCGTCGGCGAAGCGGCCGGGCATCCGGTGCCGGGCATCATCCTGACCGGCGACACCGCGCCCGAGCGCATCCGCGAGGCGGTGGCGACCGGCTGCCGGCTGCTGCACAAGCCGTTCTCGCCGGACCTGCTGCGTGATGCGCTGGCCGCCGTGGCGGCGCAGGAGCTGGCGCAGCCCGGCCGCGGCGCACAGCGAACGGCGACGGCTGCGGCCTGACGGCCGGCTCCGGCGTGTCGCAGCCATCCCTGATTGCAACCTGCGCTGCGGCCCTGTATCCAATGACCCTTGGTTGGGATCTGCTGGGGAACGCCGGTGCAGTCTTCCATCGAACGAGACCTGCTGAATCCCCAGGTGCGGCGCAACGTGGTGGACAACGTCAGGGAGCTCGACGGCGGGGAGCTGACGTTCGAAGTGCTGATCGTCGCCTCCGTCTGCGCGGTCATGGACCGGCGCTTCGCCGATGCCGACGCCTTCTTCGAACTGACCTGCGCGTTGGCGCACACGACGGCCCGGCCGGGTCCCGAGCACGCGCAACTGCTGATGTGTTGCCTCAACGCCATCAAAGTGACGCTGTACGGCGGCGACGCCGTCTCCGCGCGCCAATGCAGCAAGATCCTGAAGCTGCTCGAACTGGTCGATCCGGAACACAGCGGCGCCCATGCCGGTGCGCTGCCGGGCCGCCTCCCGGCCATCGGCCGGCCCCACGTGTTCCCCTACGCGGAGCGGCCGTTGAGCGGCGTCGAGGCCGACATCCTCATCCGCAAGCACTTCTACGGACCCGGCTCGCGGCTGCACGACATCGGCTGGCGCACCGCCACCGGACTGGAGCGGAGCGGCTGGAAGACGCGTCAGATCGACCTGCGGCACGACCTCGGCTTCAACCCCGACGCGGTCGATGCGTTCACCGCGCGCCGGGCGGGCGCACGCCGGCGGTTCGCCTTCGTCGATCTGCCCGTCTTCTTCGGGCCGAACGAGATCCCGGCAGCGGTCGCCTTCCTTCAGCGCCTGCGGCCGCACTACGACGCCATTGTCTGCATGATCTTCGACGCCTGGACGCCCGGTCTGGACGTGCAGCTCCGCGAATGCCTGCCGCATCTGGACCTCATCTGGGCGGTCCATCCGTACGCATCGGCCTTCTCGAACCCGGCCATCGCCGCCAAGGCCACCTTCATCCCGGTCATGACGGGCATCGACCCGGAGATGGCCACACCCGCGCCCGCCGAAGGGGCCGAGGGAGATCATCGGCTGTCGTTCGCCGGATCGATCGAGGCATTCAACGTCCACCGGATGTACTGGTACCTGCTGAGCCGGCAATATCCGGAATTCCTGCACTTCTCGGTGAGCGACTCGCGCGATGACGGCCTGAGCGTCGAGGCCAGTCAGGCGCTGTACCTCGACCGGCTGCGGCGGACGAAGCACTGCCTGAACCTGAGCCGCCGGGCGACCGGTTACCGCGCGTTGACCGGCCGGGCGTTCGAGGTGCCGGCCATGAACCGCCTGCTGGTTCAGGAATACTGCGAGGACGTCCGCTACTACTTCCGCCCCGGCGAGCATTTCGTCGAGTTCGAGACCATAGACGAACTCTTGGCGTCGGCCGACGACATCCGCAGCCGGCCGGAGCATTTCCGGCGCATGGCCGGCGATGCGCATCGCTTCTTCCGCGAGCGCTACGCCGACGATGCCGTCACGCGCCACCTGTCCCACCTGCTGGGCTGACACGCCTGCCTTTCCACGTCGCCTTTCCAGGTCGGACGGCGGCGTGCGATCATCATTATCAAAATCTTAAGATGCCCTGGGTACCGTCCGGGACGGAACGGAGTCTCCGCGTATGAACCAGGCTCGCACTCTCACAAGGCTCGATCAGGCGCAGCTCGACGCCGTCATCCGGCGGCATGAAATGTTCCGCAACGCCCGCATGGGCGGGGCGCGCGCCACCCTGTCCTTCTGCGATCTGTCGGGGCTCAATCTGGCCGGGCGCGATCTGGCGCACGCCGATCTGGTCGGCGCCTCGCTGAAGGGCGCCAACCTGGCCGGGGCGCGGCTCGACTGTGCGGCGATGTTCGCCTGCGACCTGCGGCAAACCAATCTGGAGAACGCCAGTCTCATCAAGACCGATCTGCGCGGCGCCTGCCTGCGCGGTGCGGTGCTGATCGGCGCCAACCTGTTCGAGGCCGACCTGCGCGACGGTTCGCTGGCCGAGAAGGACCGCGCCGGCAATTTGCGCACCGTGCAAGTCGACAGCCAGCCGACCGAGGCATCCGGTGCCGACCTCTCCGGCGCCAACCTGACAAACGCCCGGCTGTCCGGCGCCATGGCCATCCACACCGACTTTACCGACGCGGTGATGAAGGGGTGCAAGCTGGTGCGCGCCACCATGCGCGGCGCCAATTTCAGCGGTTCCAACCTTGAGGGCGCCGACCTGTCGGGCGCCGACATGCGCGGGGCCTGCCTGCGCGGCGCCATTCTCACCGGCGCGTCCATGACGATGACCGACCTGACCGATGCGGACATCGAGGACACGCTGACCGACGCGCCGGTCGGCCGCACGCTGGCCGAGTTCGACCGGCCGCTGGAAGACCTGCTGCGCGATCACATCATCTGGGTCGGCACCGGCGGCGCCCAGGGCGCGTCGCTCGACCTTGCCGAGTTCGATCTGCGTCACGACGCGCCGAGCTTCGCGCACGGCTGCCTCACCATGCTGCGCGCGCCCAGGGCGACGTTCTACGGTCTGGACATGGCCAGCGTGCAGCTCCAGGCCGCGGTGCTGGAGGGGGCGGACATGCGTGTCTGCAAGCTGGTCAACGCCGACATGCGCGGCATCAACCTGAAGAATGCCAAGCTCAACAACGCGGACCTGCGCAACGCCAACCTGCGCCCGCTTGTGTTCGACGAGAAGCGCTCCATGCGCTCCGACTTGACCGGAGCCAAGCTGCGTTATGCGGATTTCCGCGGCGCCAGCCTGCGCAACGTCAATTTCGCCGGCGCCGACCTGTCCTTCGCCAACCTGATCGGCTGCGACATGATGAAGGCCGACTTCAGCCACGCCAAGCTGTTCGGCGCCAAGCTGGAGCGCAAGGCGCTGGAAGGCGTCATCCTCGACGGCGTGGCCGGGCTGAAGCTTTAAGCCCCCGCCGCCACGTCCAGCACCATCCGGTTCGTCTCCAGGCTGAGGTCGAACAGCCGGCCGGGCAGCGGCCGGCGGTCCCGGCAATGCTCCAGGAAGAACCCGACCGAGCGCGCCAGCCCTTCCGCATACACCTCGGCCCAATCGACCGTTTCGGCGAACAGCACCGGAGGCGGTGCGAAGTTCCCGCGGGCGTCGAAGGTGTCGCGCGGGCCATGCAGCGCAATGCCGTTCTGATCGCAGACCAGGACGCCGTTGGTCCCCAGCAGCGACAGCCGCAGCGCGGACGGTGCCGCGTAGGACGCCAGAACGCTGGCGGTGCCGCCGCCCTGGTGGCGGGTCGCGAGGTGGCAGGTGTCGTAGGCGGTGCCGCGCCCGGCGGCGGTGGAGGGTGCGTAGTCGGTGCGCTCCACCGGCCCCATCACGTGGGCCAGCAGGTCGACGAAGTGCACGGCCACGGTCTCCAGCACGCTGTGCCGGTGCCGTTCCCCGTCGGCGCGCCAAGTGCCGGGGAAGCTGTCCTTGAAGGCCAGCCCGTGCGTCGCCTGCACCTCGGCGTGCAGGATTCGGCCGAGCCGTCCGTCCGCCAGAGCCTCCTCGATGCGCCGCGCCCAGCGGCTGAAGCGCAGGTTGAAATTGAAGAAGGTGCGGCCCTTGTCCATGCCGCGCACCGCTTCCCAGTCCGCCCGCGTGGTGACCGGCGGCTTCTCGCAGAGGACGTACCCGCCATAGCCGGCGGCGAGGCGCCGCAGATAGCCGCCGTGCGTGTCGTTCGGCGACAGGATCATCACCGCGTCGCAGTCCAGCAGGTCCTCGAAACGCGTGGTGCCGCCGGGTCGGTCGGTCGGGGTGGCGGGATGGTACACCACCGCGACGCGGCCGAGGCCAGAAGCGTCCACCACCTCGATCATGCGCGCCGCGTGGTTGCGCCAGCCGATGGCGCCGATGCGAAGGGTCATGGAACGATCTCCGTCAGCGCTTCTGCGACGCGCTCGACGACCGGCGCCCAGTCGCCGCGCCGGCTTTGCCGGAACAGCCGCATGGTCGGATACCATGGGCTGTCGGACCGGTCCATCATCCAGCGCCAGTCCGGCAGGAAGGGCAGCAGCAGCCACACCGGCCGCCCGAGCGCGCCGGCCAGGTGCGCGACCGACGTATCCACCGTGACCAGCAGATCAAGCGCCGTCAGCGCCGCCGCGGTGTCGGCGAAGTCGTCGAGATCCGGGCCGAGATCGATGACGCCCAGATCCGCCAGGATGTCCCGATCGCCCGGCCGCGGGTCCTTTTGCAGGCTGAAGAAGCGCACGCCCGACGTGCGCAGCAGCGGCGCCAAGCCGCCGAGCGGCAGCGAGCGGTTGCGGTCGTTGGCGTGTCCGGGGTTGCCGGCCCAGACGAGGCCGACCTTCAACCCATCGCCCAGGCGCGCGCGCCACTCGGCCACCGCGCCCGCCTCGGCGCCGAGGTAGGGGGTGTCGGTCGGGATGGTGCCCACCAGCCGCGGCAGGCTGAGCAGCGGGCAATGCACGTCGAACTCCGGCAGCGGGCCGCCCAGCGTCGCCAGAACCGTCACGCCGTCCAGGCCGCCGAGCAGGCGGCGAAGCGGCGCGTGCGCCTCCAGCACCACGCGCGCGCCCAGCCGCGCCACCTCGGGCACGTAGCGGGCGAACTGGATGGCGTCGCCCAGCCCCTGCTCGGCGTGCAGCAGGATGGTCTTGCCGGCCAGCGGCTCGCCCGCCCAGGCAGGCTGCGCGAAGCTGCGGCGCGGCGAGGGGAAGCCGTCGTACCGCCAGCGCCACTCGTACTCCGCGAAGCCCTCGGCCAGATGGCCGTTCAGCAGCAGCGCCAGCGCCAGATTCCAGTGGTCCTTCGGGTTGTCCGGGCGCGCCCGGACCGCCGCTGCGTAGGCGGCCAGCGCCTCGGCGGTGCGCCCTTGCCCGTTCAGCACGCGGCCCAGGTTGGTCCACGCCTCGCCGAGGCCGGGGTTGAGGTCCGCCGCGCGGCGGCTGGCGGCCTCCGCCTCGGGCAGGCGGTCCATTTGCTCCAGCGCGTATCCCAAGCCGCAGTGCGCCGTGGCATCCTCGGGGCGGAGAGCTGCCGCGCGCTTCAGCGATGCGACGGCCTCGCCATGGCGTTCCAGGCCGCTCAGCGCGTTGCCCAGGTTGAGCCGCGCCTCCGGCAGGTCGGGGGCGAGTTCGATGGCGGCGCGGGCCGCCGCGGCGGCCTCGGGCAGGCGCCCGGCGCCCTCCAGGGCAAGCCCGTGATTGCACAGGAACTCCGGCGATCGGCGCAGGCGGACGGCCCGGCCGATCAGCGCGGCACCGCCCGCCGCGTCGCCGGACTGGTAAGCGATCAGACCGGAGAGGTGCAAAGCATCGGCCTCGTCGGGCGTCAGCGTCAGAGCGGTTCGGTACAGCTCCGCGGCCTGGGTCAGCCGGCCGCCCTGGTGGAAGCGGACCGCAAGGGACAGGCACCGCAAGACCTGGGCATCGCACTCGCTGAACATCGCACATCCGGTCGGCAGAAAAGGGGGAGAAAAGCGGCGGCAGACGGCCAGCTTAGAGACGCTTTCGTAAATGTTGGTTAACAATTCTGACCGAGACTGGCGGGCGTCGTCGGATACGGGACCACCGCCTTGGCCAACAAACTCGCGTTCACCTGGCAGCTTTCCGAGGCGCATGGCTGGGGGTTGGTGGGCGTCCACACCGCGGTGCACCTGATGGAGCAACGCCGGCCGCCAATCCTCCTCATGAGGCCGATGATGGACACGCTGCGGCTGGAAAACCAGCTGCGGCTGCGCTCGCTGGAGCGGGACTACGAGGCGCTGGCCGCGCTCAGCGCCCAGCATTCCGGCCAGGTCATCCGCACCGGCGACGTGGACGTCGTGCACGTCCTCGGCAACGGCTTCGTGCGCACCCCGAGCACCATCCCATTCCAAAGCTTGCGGAACATCGGCGCCGCCGCGTTCGAGGACACGCGCATCGATGGGCCGGTGCTCGACCGGGCGCGCGGCTACGACCGGATGATCGTCCTGTCCACCTACAACAAGCAGCTGCTCGACGAGCGCGGCGTGGAGAACGTCGTTGCCGTCATCCAGGGCGTCGATCCCGACGAAATGGCGCCCCAGCCGCCCACCGGCGCCTTCGGCGACTGCTTCGTCGTCTTCTCCGGCGGGAAATTGGAGTTCCGCAAGGGGCAGGACATCGTGCTCGCCGCCTTCCGCGTCTTCCACCAGCGCCACCCGGACGCGCTGCTGGTCACTGCGTGGCACAACCACTGGCCCCAGACGGCGCTGGGCATCGCGGAATCGCCGCTGTGCCGTGCGGCACCGGAGATCGGCGCCGACGGCCGGCTGCGCATCCACGACTGGGCGGTCGCCAACGGCGTGCCGGCCGACGCCTTCGTCGATCTGGGCTTCCTCGGGCGGCGTGCCTTCGCATCGGTGCTGGCGGACTGCCATGCGGCGGTGTTCCCCAACCGGTGCGAGGGCGGCACCAATCTGGTGGCCATGGAAACCATGGCCTGCGGCGTCCCCGTCGTGCTGTCCGCCAACACCGGGCACGTCGATGTGATCCGCCCCGACACCTGCCTGTCCCTGGAGCGGCAGACGCCGCTGCCCAACCCGGACGGCAGCCGGACCGGCTGGATGGAGTCCTCCGTCGAGGAACTGGTCGAGCACCTGGAAGACCTCTACGCCGATTACACGGCGGCGCAGGAGCGCGCCGACCGGGCCCGCGCCTGGATGACCGGAACCTACACATGGCGCGTCTTCGCCGCGGGCTTCGTCGAAGCCTGTTCCGCCTGAGCCGAAGGGGGACACCGTGGACCAACGATCCGCCGATCCAGCCGCGGCGCTCCGCGCGAAGGTGGCGCGCATGCAGGCGACGGCGTTCTACAACGCCGGCCTCGCGCTGAAGCAGCAGGGACGGCTCGACGAGGCCGCCGAGTCCTACCGCGCCGCCATCGAAGCCGATCCCGGCTTCACCGAAGCCCATTTCAACCGCGGCACCGTGTTGGTGGAATGTGGGCGCTGGGATGCGGCGGCTGCCGCCTACCGGGCCACCGTCGCCCTCGTGCCCGGCTCCGCCGAATCGTGGTTCGCCCTCGGATACGCGCTCGCGGCATCGGGCCGGATGGCCGAGGCGGTGGCCGCCTACCGCGCCGCACGGGTCCTTTCGCCGTCCCTCCACTCCGCCTGCGAACCGTTGGGGCACGCGCTGGCGGCGCTTGGCCGGCGCGACGAGGCGGCGGCGGCCTACCGGGCGGCCATCCTGTTCCGGCCCGGCCTTCCGGCGTCGCATTTCGGGTTGGGAAAGGCGCTGTTCGAAAACGGCCGTCCCGCGGAGGCCCTGTCCACTTTCGGCAGGGCGATCCGCCTCAACCCGGCGTGGGCGGAGCCGTACGGCGGCCTGGGCACCGTCCTGCGGCATCAAGGCCGGCATGCCGAGGCAGCCGCCGCCTGCACGACGGCCATCAGGCTCAATCCGTCCGTCGCGACGGCGCACACGACGCTCGCCGACGCCCTGAAAGGCATGGAACGCCTGGACGAAGCGGTCGCCGCCTATCGCCGGACCCTCGCCCTGGCGCCGGCCCATGTCCAATCCTGGGTGCACCTCGGCGACACGCTGCTCCTGCTTGGGCGCGCGGAGGACTCGGCCGCCGTGTGCCGCACCGCCATCACGCTCAACCCCGCGCTCGCGGCGCCGCACAACAATCTGGGCAACGCGCTGAAGGCCCAGGGCCGCGTGGAGGAGGCCGCCACCGCCTACGCCGCCGCGACCGTGCTGCTGCCGGAGGACGCGCTGGTCCACCTCAACCACGCCCTGGCGCTGCTGACCCTGGCGCGCTTCGACGAGGGCTGGGCCGAATACGAATGGCGCTGGCGCACGGGGATGGTGCGGCGGCGCGACTTCGCCCAGCCGCAATGGACCGGCGACGCGCTGGAGGGCCGCACCATCCTGCTGCACGCCGAGCAGGGAATGGGCGACACGCTGCACTTCGCCCGCTACGCCCCCCTGGTGGTGGAGCGCGGCGGGCGCGTGCTGCTGGAGGTGCAGAGGCCGCTGTTGTGGCTGATGCAGAGCCTTCCCGGCGTCGAGCGGGTCTTAGCCTACGGCGAACCGCTGCCGCCCTTCGACGTGCATTGCCCTTTGCTCAGCCTGCCGCGGGCGTTCGCAACGCGGCTCGACACCATTCCCGGTGCCGTTCCCTACCTGCGCGCCGACCCGGCCTTGGCCGAGGCGTGGCGCCCCCGCGTACCGCGCGACCGGGCGCTGACCGTCGGTCTGGTGTGGGCCGGGGAGGCCCGCAAGGGCGTGCCGCACGCCAACCACATCGACCGCCAGCGCTCGCTGACGCTGGACCAGCTGGCGCCGCTCGCCGGCATTCCCGGCGTGCGCTTCCTCAACCTGCAAAAGGGGCCGCCGGCCGAGCAGCTGCGCGACCCGCCGCCGGGCCTGGAAATCCTCGACCTGATGGACGGCGTCGGTGATTTCGCCGACACCGCGGCGCTGGTGGCGAACCTCGACCTCGTCGTCGGGGTCGACACCTCGGTCATCCATCTGGCGGGCGGGCTGGGCAAGCCGGTGTGGGTGCTGTCGCGCTTCGACGGCTGCTGGCGCTGGCTGCTGGGGCGCGACGACAGCCCGTGGTACCCGACCATGCGGCTGTACCGGCAGGACCGCCCGCACGACTGGGCGCCGGCCATCGGCCGTCTGGCAGCCGATCTGCGGGTCCATGCGACGGCGCATAAGGGGTAGGGGCGGGCGGTTTGGCCGTATTAACCTACCGGCGAGCCCGGAATATACATTCCATTAAGGAACGTTGGACGCCTTAGCTTTCAAAGACTTACAAGGTGTTTTCCCGAACATCCCGTGCCGCAGCTTTTTCACCGCCGCCTGGGCCAGGGCGCGCTGGTCCACCTCGCGCGTGTAGCGTTCGACCTCGCCCAGCGAAGCGTGCCCGGTGACCGCCATAATCATCCGCGTCGTGCAGCCGGCCTCGGCCAGGAGCGCCGCCGCGGTCTTGCGCAGCCCGTGGAGGGTGCAGCCCTTCAGGTGCAGCTCTTCGATGGTCTGCGAGAAGCGCCCGGTCAGCGCGTGGCCGTTCTTCCAGGGCCGCCCGTGCTGGTTGGTCAACACCGTGGTGGCGGCGGCGGGCCGCCACGCCTTCAGGTGCTCGCGCAGCACCGGGTGGATGGGCACCACCAGCGGCGTGCCGGTCTTGGCCTGGGTGACGCGGATGCCGGTGTCGCTCACGTCCGACCAGCGCATGGCGACCAGATCGGCGCAGCGCTGGCCGGTGTAGAGCGCCAGGATCAGCGCGCGCTTCAGCGGCTCGGGCGCCCCCGCATGAAAGGCGGCCAGCTCGGCGTCGCTCCAGCGCCGCCAGCCCTTGAGCTTGAAGCGCTCGATCTCGGTGGCCGGGTTGATCTCGATGTAGCCGCGCCTGCGGGCGAACGCGCAGACCGCCTGGAGGGCGGCGATCATGCGGTTCGCCATGCCCGGCGTGGCGGCCAGATCGTCTCGGACCTTCATAATATGGCGGTGCTTCAGCCCGGCGATGGGCTGCTTGCGGTACTTGTGCAGGCGGTCGAAGCACGCCTCGTAATTGGTGCGTGTGGCGGGCCGCAGGGCCTTGTAGCCCGGCGACTGGCGGTATTCGCCCAGCACCCATCCCAGCGTGCCGGTCGCGTAGCTGGCTTTCTTAACGCCCACGGCTTCGTCCCATGCGAGTTCGGCGTCCCTCCGTGACATGCGACCTCTCCTCCACCAGTTGATCCCAACCGGCGGAAGCGCAGGCGTCGGCGAACGCGCTGTCAAGATCGGCGACGCGCCACCGTCGAACGGACACGCCCGGATAGGCAATGGGGCGTGGCCGTTTGGCGGATGGGAGCGCCGCCACCATGCGCCGGAAGGTCTTCTCGCAGACCCCGAGATAGGTGGCGGCGCCCTTGGTCGTGAGGTAGCCCTGGATCATCTCACTCCCAGATCCAGATGAGGTTGACCAGCAGGCCGGTGATGTGCACCGACTGCGTGAACGCCTCGGGCAGGTAGCCGATGGTGATGGCGAGCGACAGCATGGTCACCAGACTGACGCCGGCCGTCACCACCGTCTTGACCTTGATGTGGTGGGGGATGTCGCGTGGGTGGCGCATCAGTCCCCCCCCAGGCCAAGGGCCATGTGCAGGAACACGCACCCGAGGAGGGCGGCGGCGGCGACCCCGTACAGGCCGTGGCTCTCCACCGCAACCAGCCCCAGGTAGCAGATGTGGGCCACGACGTGGCCGTAGTGCGCGATCCTCACGAGCCACGGGTGCTTTTGCGGATCGAGGTGTTTCATCCGGCCATCTCCTTCGTCCGGTTGCGGGTGATGAGGCTGTCGCAGCGGTCCACGATGTCGCCGAGGTTGCTGGCCTCGATCATAGCCAGATCCCGCTCCTCGGCGCTGAGCCGCGGGCTCTTGGCTTCCGACACGTACTGCTGGATCAGCACCAGGAGGTTGCGCTTGAGGATCTGCGCTTCGACCGTCCGCAGCGGGATGGCCTGGGTGAAGTTGGTCATCGGCGTGCCCTCTTCGGCAGCCGGCGCGGCTCCAGCCGGCCGTTGCCGGTGATGCCGAGCAGGGCCGCCGCGCGCTTCAGCAGCTCGCGGCGGCGTTCGCCGCTGATCCGGCCGCGGGCCTCCATGCGGTCGAGGTGATCGACGAGCCGCCGGTAGCGCACGAACGCCGGATGCTCGGGAACGAGGTCGTCAAGCAGCGCGGGCCTCGGCGCGTCGAGCAAGGGGAACATCACCATCGTCTTGGCACTCCCGCAGGGTGGTCAGGGTGCGCAGCACGGCCTGCATGACATCCAGCTCGTACTGCGCGGTGGTGTCGCGGAGCAGCCCCGCCTTGATCTGGTGGGGGTACTCGCGGCGCCGCCGCATGATCTCGCGCCGGACGGCGCGGATCTGGGCGTTCCGGTCATCGGGGGACGGCAGGCCGGGCATCACGCCATCCCGGCGATGGGCGCCGCCGCCAGGGCCTCGCGCTGCTGGCGCAGCCGGTGCGACGCCATCACGAAGTCAAGCGCCTCGGTGAGCACCCGCGTGGCCTTGTCGATGTCGTCGTTGACCGACCTGCTGGTCAGCGCGAGGGAGGAGGCCGCCATCATCAGCGCCATGGTGGCGACGCCAGGGGTTTCCGTGATGCTCGGCAGCAAGGCACCGATCAGCATGGCGGCGCTCTTGGCCTTCTCGAACTCTTCGGTATCGTTCAAAACAGTCTTGGGGGGCTTGGTCATACGACCGCTCCATGATTTCGATTAGGTCTTGGTACGCTCGCACCAAGTCCATCAAGTTGAAGACGCCACGGGCTGGCTGGCCGCAGCGTAAGGCGCCCTCGTAATAGTCGGCGACCAGTTCTGGAATGCTGCGTCCTTCCAGGGATCGGTCCCAGATGTACTGGAGCGCCTTGCGCGTTGCGGCGGTTATCCTCATGGCTAGAAGGGGATCTCGTCGTCGAGATCATCGTGACGCGGGCCGCTGTAGCCGCCGCGCTGGTAGGCGCCGCCGGCCTCGCCCCGCGGGGGTTCCCGCCGCCCGCCGCCGGCCTCGTCCTTCTGGCCGCCGAAGAAGTCGATCTCGGCGACGCGCACCGCGAGGGTCGCGCCCTTGGTGCCGTCGCGCTTCTCGAACTCCTTCAGGCTCAGCTCGCCGGAGACGACGACCTGCTTGCCCTTGGTCAGGTACTCGGCCAGGGCGTCGGCGCGGCGGCCCCAGACGGTGCAGTCCACCCACTGCGTGGTGCGGCGGTCGCCGTAGCCCACGTCGTTGGCGACGCGCATCGAGAGCAGCTTCTCGCCGCCCTGCGTGGTGCGCAGCTCGGCGTCGGCGCCGAGCCTCCCGGTGAAGGTCCAGACGTTCATTGCAGGGCCTCCCGCCGATGGCCGACGTGGATCTCGTCGCCGTCCGCCAGCAGCACTTGGGCGAGCGTCGTCTTCGCCTCCTCGGCCATCTCCGGCGGGCACCACTCGCGCAGCAGATAAGCGGCGGCGTGCACCAGCGCGTTGGCGACGCTCTGCTTGGTGAGCGGCGTGTTGGCCTCCAGCGCCAGCGCGTAGCCCAGCAAGCAGTTGGCGGCGAGGGTGTCGCGGACGCTGGCCTTGTAGTCGGGCGTGGCCTCGTCGTAGAGGGTGCACTCGACCTGGATCGCCAGATGCTCCTTGAACTTGTCGTAGGCCGTCTTGTCGGACAGCATGGCCTGGATCATCTCGGCGGTGATCGGGGTGGCGTTGATGGCGGTCATGCGGCGGTTCCTTCCCTGGTGAACTGAGCGCGCAGCCGCTCGACCTCGCCCTTGAGGCGGGTGACGACGCCGGGGTTGCGCTCGTTGATGGCCTTGATTTTGTGCGAGGCGTTGCGCATCACGGCGTCGATGCCGCCGTTGGAGTGCTGGGACGACGCCTCTTCGAGGATCTTGTCGGCGAGCGCCTTGTCCTCGTCGTAGGCGCGCTTGCGGTCCTCGGCGTCGGCGTCGGCGCCGACCTCCTGGACGTACTTGCTGTCCTCGAACTGGCCCATGTGCACGTCGGCCGACATGCCGATGTGCTTCATGGCGTTGGAGAGCGCGTCGGTGTAGGCGGACTTGAACGCCTCGTCGTGCGGGGCCGGGGTCTTGCCCTTCACCAGCACGTCGCCGCCGACGCCGTAGACCATCTGGCTGCGGTCGCCGTTGGGCGCCACGTACCAGAGCCCGATGGTGCAGAAGACCAGATCGCCCTGGATCAGGAACTCGGGCTTGTTCATGCCCCAGCCGACGCCGCAGGGGCCGAACAGCCGGGTCATCTTCTCGTCGGTGTAGATCGGCTTAATCGCCGTGCCGCGGAAACCACCCGACCGGGTGAACGCCTTTGTGTGCTTGGGGTCCGTGGTCTTGAGCTGATCCCAGATCGTCATATGGTCGTATTTCTGGGTACCAGCTTCCTCCACGGCTTCCTTTTTGGTAGCCATGTGGTGCTCCGTTGTTGGACGGGAGGGCAGGGCCTCGACAACTCGACCCTCCCGTCAGGCTGTGCGGTGTGGGGTGTCCGCAGGCGCTACGAGCGCTTGCGGCGCTTCGCCCTCGCCACCTCCGGTTCGTCCTTCGGTCCCTCCTGTTTCGGTTCCTCGGCCGGCGGCTCGGTGGCCGGTGGGTCTTCAGACGGCGGCTCCTCGATGGGCGGCGGCGGTTCCTCCGTGGGGGCGGGGAACTCCTGGCCGGTGTCCTCGTCGAGGAAGGTCGCCTGATCGGGCTTGGCGAAGCGCGGCTTGCGTTGGCCCTGGACGTGCTCGGTGGAGACAAACACCAGCGAGACGGTGGACCCCTGCGCGGCCGAGAGCTGGGCCAGCAAGTCCAGGGTCTTCGGCGCGGTCAGGGTGGCGCGCACGCCGTCCTTCACGACGAAGTATTCCAAGGCCATCTCGACCACGATGCGGCCTTCGCCGCGCACGACCTGGGCGACCTTCTCGATCAGCCGCTCGGCGGCGCGCTCGGCCGCCTGGATCGTCTCGCGCTGCACGTGCTCCGGCTGGGCGTCCCACGGCAGCGGGCTCTTGTCGTGCTTGAGGCGGTCCAGCAGGAAGTCGCGGATGTCGCCCTTGAGCGTCTCGCGGGCGATCTCCACGACGATCTCGTCAACGTTCTCGTCCATGCTCACTCCTTGTCGCTGTCGGCCGTGAAGGTGACCCGCCCGGCCGCGTCGCGGGTGGCGGTGATGCCGGCGCCGAAGCATTTTTTGGCGTCCTCGGGCATCAGTGACTTGAGATCGGTGGCGGCCTGGGTGAACGCCGCCGCCGCCCAGCGGTTGGTGACCCAGCGCCCGGCGGCATCCGCCCAGGCGTTGCCCTCCTTGCCCGTGGCCATGTCGTAAAGCTTGGTGCGCACGACGCGGGGCTGTGGCGCCTTCGGCTGGGGGCGGCCGATGCGCGGCTCAATGTCGTTGATGACGTGGTGCCAGAACTCCTCAGCCTCGGCGAGGAGGATCGAGGCAAACTGCTCGTCGTAGCTCAGCGTCACCACCTGGAGGCGCTGGTTGTCCACCAGGAAGGCGAAGTCTAGTTTGCCGAAGCCGCCGACCTCCATGTACCACTGCTGCTGCGGCGCGTAGCTCTCGATGAAGCGCGACACCTCCTTGGTGGCGTTCCAGTAGTTGGTGGTCTTCGCCTCCACTAGCCGGGCGGTGGTGCCGTCGCTGTCCTGAGCCACGCTGATACCGTCGAACGAGCCGATGGCCCAATCCACCGACTTGTGGATGAAGGTGTAGCGCCCGTCCGGCATGCTGAAGCCGCGCCGGCCCGGCATGTGCTCGCGCATCAGGGTGCCGGTGGCGACGGCGCGCTTCTCCTGGTGGCCGTAGAAGTCGAGAATGACCGGCTCCAGGGCGCGGCCGATCTGCACCGGTAGTTTCCAGGTCAGATCCTCCGGCGCGCATCGGCCGGTCTTCTCCAGCCAGAGCTGATGCCAGTCGCCCTTGTAGATCCTTTGAATATCAGACCCTCCAATCGCCCTGATCGTCTCGTGGGCGGGAAGGGGCGTGTAGAGGTCAGGCATGGAGCTTGCCCTCCCGGTGCAGCCGCTCGATCTCAGTGACCTGCGCCATCAGGCGGCTGACCGGAGCGGCGATGTAGGCGTCGTCGATGGCGTAGACGGCCTGGAGGCTCAAGATCACCTGGGCGGTGCCCCGGCAGATGTGGCACAGGCGCAGAATGGGGTCGGGTTCGAGGGCGACGGTGACGACGATGGGCGCTGCAACATCCTGGGCAGTCATCCTTCTTCTCCATCGGTGGGTTCGGTGGTCATGCGCCGCATCCCGGCCGCCGCCAGGATCTCGCGCACCTCGGCCCGTCGCTCATCGCTGACGGGCTCCTCGGGCTCCGGCGCTTGGCCGTAGTCCAGGATCATGCGGGCCATCATCAGCAGCGTGGCGTGGGGGGCGGCGGCGGCGTCGGCCCGCTTCACCACGTCGGCGATGGTTGGCTTGTGGGGGCTCTCCAGGATCGTGTCGCCGGCCGCCTTCTCCAGCACCCACAGCGGGTAGCGACCCAGCGCCTCGAACCAGTGCGGCAGGGCGAACTTCGAGGGCGGCGGCAGGTCGTACGCCTCGAACAGCCCGTTGATGACCAGCCCGATGTCGTCGGCCCCGGCCGGCGCCATGTAGGCGCTGGTGGCCTGCACCCAGCGGGTGACGGCGCGGCGGTCGGCGGCGGTCACCGCCTTAATGCGGTCGGCGTAGGGCATATCCAGCAGCCGCTTCAGCGAGGCGGGAAGCGCCGGCCCGGCGGCGGGCATCAAGGGAGCCCGGTACGGCACCAGATCCTTGTCGCTCATGGGGGTAGTCCTTCTCGGCCTTGCGCACCCAGACCTGCCACGCCTTCGGCCAGCTCTTGCGCAGCGAGGCGTGCTCGGTGTGGTAGGCGCGAAAATCATCGACGACGCGGCGGATCGGCAGATGCGGGGCGCTCCCCGCCGCCGCCGCCACCATCGCCTGGGTGGGGAAGCCGTCCGGCAACGGATCGCCCTCGGCCTCGACCGGGTAATCCTCGTTTACCCCCGGAGTAATCGTCGATGCCTCGGTGTCCCCGTCCAAACCGGGAACGGGGTTCGACCAGTTGACCCGCCGCTCGGTCGGCAGGTCGGCGTTGGTGGTGGGATCGGTCTTGCGCCGGGCCTCGATCCAGCCGGCGCCCTCCAGCCGGCGCATCGCCTTGATGACCCACGGTTTGGAGACGCGCAGCGTGTCGGCCAGGGTTTGCACGCCGACGCGCGTCCAGCCCTGCGTGTCCTGCGGCGCGGCCGACAGCGCGGTGAGCAGGATGCAGTCCCACGGTTCGACGCGGCGGTCCAGTTGGGCGGCGAACGGCATGCTACCGCTCCTGGACCACATGGCGCGGTCCTTCCTTGGGCGGGAGTTGGCTGGTGACCTGCATCCCCTGCATCGTGCCGCCGACGCTGGCAACGTAATCGTGCCACGCCTTGCTGGCGTCTGCGCTGTAGGTTGCATAGTCGATGCGAAGGTTTCCATCCCGGTCGTGCCAGACGACCTTCCAATAGGTCTTGCGCATGGTCAGACCTCGGTGATTTTGATTTTGTAGACGGCCTCGGCGAGCGCCCGCTTGATGAGGAATTCCTTGGTCCGCACGCCCTTCACGTCTTCGATGACACGCTTGTCGGTCAGCCGGTCGAAGTACGAGAAGTCGGCGACATAGGTCAGCGGGCGCCGGCCGCGGGTGCCGGGCGGGGAGAGGTAGACGTGCTCGTTGTCGATAACGACGGGGAACCGGGGCTGGAGGGTCAGGCGCTCGATGCGGCCGGCGCGCTCCAGGATCTTGAGGTGCAGGTAGCGGTCGCGCTCCCTCACCGAGGGGAACTTGTGCCCGTCGCACTCGACCCATGTCGCGTGGCGGCCGGCGGCTTGGCCGGAGACGTACGGGGGCTTACGCTTGGGCATAGAAGCGCTCCAGGATGGCGTCCACCTCGGGGAGCGTTTCGTTGGGGATGAGGCGCAGCTTGGCGTCCAGGGCCTCGGCCCAGCAGGTCAGAAGAAAGGCTCCCGGTGTTCGCATGTTCGCCTCCCATTTTCCGACCAAGCACCCGGTGACGCCGATCAGCTCTTCCACGTCGCTCTGCGTGAAGCCGCGGTGGTGACGCAAGCGAACCAGTTCGACCTTCAGGCCGGCGTTCCAATGCCCGCGGTTCGGGGCGCTCTCGCCGGACAGCAGTGTCAGCGCATCGTTGACTGCACGGTATGTCCGCGCGTTCGGTTCCTTCAAACGAAGTCGATGACGGTAAAAAGTCTTCCGGTCCACCCCGGCAGTACGGTATGCGTCGCGCAAAGGAACGCCAAGCTCCCGCGCGCGTCGCCTCAAGGCATCGAATTGCATGGACAAAACGTAGCATGGGTGGGGCACTTGTGCCCCGTCGCTGATGGGGTATAATTCCTATACTTTAGTGACGCAATCGTGACTTATTAACGTTGGTAAGCAATGATTTAATCACGCTAAGAAAAAGCAGCGTATCATCACGCTCATGGCATGACAGAGATGCCAAGACGTATTTTGCGCTGCGGTAAGTTGTCCTGTTGCTAATGATTGGATGGGATAACAAGGAGGCGATTTGTAGGTTCTTCCTCGCGCCGGGCAGCGGTGAGCCGGGCTTCGTCTTGTTCGAGTTCCCGCACCAGATCCATGCGGTCCTCAAATTCCATCAGATCGCTCGCCGCCGACGCCCACATTCGGGCCAGGGCCAGCAAACGCATACCATCGTAAGGTATTTGACCTCACCTCCCTTCAGTGTGAAGTTTTTCACAACCAAAGGAGGCGTAGCGCCTACTCCTTTGGCGTTTAGAAGGTCCGTCCCAAGGCCACTTCCGGTCCTTGTTGGATGTAGGTCAGGTCGAAAGCCCTCTGGTCCACCGGGAAGCGGTGGTGGCGCTCGAAGTAGCGGCGCTGGCCGATCACCTCGGCGTCCACGAGCTGGCACCAGTGCTGCGTGCGCAAGCTGACGCCATAGAAGCGCTTGATGTGGCTGCACTGGAGGGCGGCGGCGGCGTGCTCCCCCGCGGTGGTGAAGGGGAGGTGGGCCTTGATGTGGCACCAGTCGTGCCACGCGCGGAAAGCGTAGTTGACCTCCGGGTCGCCGAAGATCGTCCGACCGCTGGCGCCTGACCACACGCAGATGCGCCCGGTGGTGTTGTAGAGGTGGAGCATCGCCTCGTAGTCCTGCGGCGCGTCGTCGCTCACGTCGAAGCCGCAGGGGTTGAGGCGGTGGGCGATGGCCTGCACCGCGAAGTCGAAGTGCGGGTCGGGCAGCGGGATGTTGAGGGCGGTCACGACAGCCTCCTGACGATGAAGGGGGTCAGCACGGCGGCTCCCGCACCCACAAAGGGGGCCAGCACCAACGCAGCCGCTCCGGTGAGGGCCGCGGTCGCCATGAACAGCACGACGAGCAGGCAGACGAAGACCATTGCGTACAGGCCGATCTTCGTCGTGATGCTGCCGGGTGTGGGCAGGGCGATGGGGTCGGGTGACACGGCCACCCATTTGCGGGTGCGGAACTCGTAGCGCTCGTAGCCGAGCTGGCGGCGCAGCGCGTAGATGAAGCCGGAGAAGAACAAACCGGCGATGATGGCGACCACCATGCCGGCGTAGGTGCCGTGGAACAGCGCGGTCAGCAGCGCCATCCCGGCGAGGTCGGCGAGCGCGCCGTAGCCGAACACGCGCTTCACGCCGATGCGGAAGATCAGGGCCACCAGCGAGCAGGCCACCAGAAAGCCCAGCACAACCAAGGAGCCCATGGCGTCACCCGGTGAGGATGACGATCAGCACGATGAGCGTGGCGAACACCGCGATCAACACCATGAGGCAGATGACGCACTCGTCGTTGTTGGGCATCTCAGCGCCTCCGGTTGTCCCATTGGTCGGCGTAGACCGGCAGACCGACGCGGGTGGTGTGCACGGCGTCCAGGCTGTCGTGTAGGCGCTCCAGGGCGCGGAAGCGCACCGGGTCGGCTTCCTGGTACAGGCGCACCGCCGCGGTGCACTGGCGCGGGCTGGCGTAGAGCATCACGTCCTTGACCAGCGCCTCGAAGTCGAACGTCGTGTTCATCGTCACCTCCCGCGAAAGACCGCCAGCCAGAAGCGCGTCACCAACGGCAGCACGCCCATGCGGTACAGCATCACCAGCGTCCCGATCTGGAAGGCCGTGAGCACCACGGTGACGGCCTGGATGGCGGCGCCGAACGTGCCGTAGAGGGCGGCTAGACTGACCACCCAGCTCAGCACGAAGCCGATCATCAGCCCGACCCGGTAGCGCATCACCGGCATGTATTCGATCACGTTGGGCCGGACTGTTGGGTGCACATTCGAGTAAATGGTCAGGGCGTTGGACATGGATGCCTCCCTCATTTGCGGGTGAAAGTTACAAACTAATAACAAAACGCCCCCGACACTTGCGTGCCGAGGGCGTGGAGTGATGAAATCCCGACGAAGATGTTCACGAAGCTTAACAATTCATATCAAGGGGCACCGCCTTTCTCTCTGAGGGCACACACGGTGGACCCCGCCGGGCGGCGCAGGGAGGAGCTGCGGCCAGCCCGGCAGGGCCGGGGGAGGCATGCACCTCCCCCTTCCCGTGGTCTACTTGGCGCCCATGTGCGAGGCCCACGCCTCTTGCCGGCGCTTCACTTCGGCGTCCGCCGCGTCGCGGCCTTCGATGCGCACCATCAACTCATACTCGACGGGTGACATCGGCGAGGCGGCGTTCTGCTGCGCCCACAGCTTCCGCCGCTCGGCCGGCTTCTGGTACTCCATGGGCAACCAGTCGGCCAACAGCCCGCGGCTGTCCGCCTTGGCGGCGGCGGCGTCGTAGACCGCGGCGGCGGCGTTGCCCATCTCCTCCAGGTAATTGATTTGCTCGTCCAGCCGGTGGATGCTCTCCAGCGCGAACTGCAAGCGCTCGGGGTTGCGGCAGCCATACAGCCGCTTGGCGCGGTCAAACGCCCGGTCGCGCTGTGGGATCAATCCCGAGGTCTGCACCCGGCCGTGGCTGTCGGTGAACTCGCGGTAGAGCTGGCGATAGATGCTGTCGCAGATGCCCAGAAGCACCGACATGCGCAAAGTTGTCCAGGGGGCATAGGCTGGCTCGTCGTCACGACGGAACACAACCAGATCACCTGGAAAGGACATGTTGAGCCCGGTCATCAGCCGGTGCAGCACCGTCGCCGCGTCGCCTTTCTCAATGACGGCTTCCAACTCGGCCGAATAGTCCAGGCGGTCGGTGAAGTCGTCGCCATCGTAGTCGGTGCGCCCGTTCTCCACAGCGTCCACGGCGTCGATGCCGTCGAAGCGCGGGCGGTACGGCTCCTGACGGATCGCCGAAAGGGGGAGTTCCTGTGGGGCTATGTGGGTGGTATTGTCGCGGTATGCCATGACCGATCTCCATTCATCGGGATGTGGACAGAGCGGGTCAGGGGTTGCAGCCCTTGGCCCGTTCGCTTTTCAGCATGAATACTATACCGTACCTTGCGGCTGATTGACAGGAAACGTAAGTGTAGTTGCTGTGTGCCTAAAGAAATTATCCATTGCTAAGCCAATACTACTTAGCAATGCTTGGAGCAGGCGCCCGTACAAGACACGGGACACGCCGGCCTCTTGGCCGCGAGCCCGAGCCTCGATGCTCGGGCGGCGTGTTCCGCTGTCGCTGTCGGGCGGCGTGGCGGCCGAGCACGATCATCTGCCCGGTCGGGGGGCACCCGCCCTGCGCTTATCCATTGTGATGAATGGTCAGGCGGGGGGATCTCGGGCAATGATCGTGCGAGATCGACACTGCATCAGCGGGGTGTGTCATGCGGTGGGGGATGCTCGCAACGCTTCTGGCGCTGAGCGCCTGCGCCGCCGATCACAATCAGGCATGCCTTGGATACGGCTTCAAGCCAGGAACGGACGGCTTCGCCAATTGCCTGATGCAGCAGGACTTGGCTGACCGGGCCATGTGGTGGGGCACATCAGTGCCCGCGCCGACGCCTGTGCTGGTGCCGATGCCTGTCGTCCGTTAGCGTTTGCGGAACATCTTGGCACCGTGCGCTCGCATCCGTTTGCTTGACCAGTTCGCTGTGTCGAAGTTGCCTTTGGCTGCTCGGGTTGGCAGCTTGGTATAGCGTGGCCCCTCGTTGTCGAGCACCGTGATGCCAACCCATGCCGCGTCATTCGACACTGTGTTGCACCATGTGCGCAACCGGTCTTCCAGTGCCCTGTCCTCGGTGCGGATGACCCAGCACTTGCCGTCCCATCGCGCGCCAAACGCCTTGAGCCGGTCCTTGTGCGGGTAAGTCCTGCCGATGAAAGAAATCACCAACATCACAGTCTCCATGGTTGGGGGCATTGCCGCTGCCGCCGCTCACCGCCCCATCCCACTGCACCCGTTCGTTCGCCACGCGATGCTCATCAGCCGTGGCCGATGCGTGGTCCGCCGGCCAGCGAGCCGGCGGTGTTTGGCCGGGGTGCGGACCCAGCATGGGTCTGCCAGCAGATGCGGCAGCAGATGCGAGAACAAATGAACGCATTGGGGGTAGTTTTATCAAGACAAGCAAAGAGTGTTCTTTGACAAGGACTTGGTGTGGGGAGTAAACGCCGTTCACTCTCTGCAACAGTGTGCGTTTTTAGTATACAACGTGAAACAGGTTGTTAGGGAAAGGACTGCGGCGGCGGCGGTCCCCTTGATGGAGTTTCCCAACATGAATGAACTCATTCCAGCGAGCGCACCCGCGCCCGAGGTGCCCCGACACTACAAGATCGGGCGCAAATTGGAGCGCGCGCTGCACGCTTACGTCACGAAGGGTGGCCACATCACCAACGCAGCGCAAGACGCTGGTATCCGACGCGAAACGCTGGGCCGCGCGCTCAAGCGACCTCACGTGCAGCAGCGGCTCGATGAGATCGTGCGGGACTTCAAGACGCGCCTCGGGCTGAAAGCGCTGATGACCATCGACGGGCTGATGGACGCCAAGTCCGAGTACGTGCGCATCCAGGCGGCGCTGGGTGCGGCCGACCGCACCGGCCATGGCGTGCAGCGCGAGGACGTGAGCCGCGACACCACGCTGGTCGTCAACATCAAGATCGACTGAACGCGCCGCGCGCGGTCACCCCCCGTACCCCTTCTCGCGAAGGGGGTGGGGGTCAAAACCGGGCGCGCGGCGCGGGGAGAGGGGACAGCTCATGGATAAAGCCTGCTCAATCCGGCCGGACGATGTTCCTATGGTCACGATCTTTCAGGAGATGATGGACGAGGTTCTGCGGTGCGTGGCCCGCCGGGCGGTGCAGTTGATGGCCGAGGGGTACACGGCGCACGACGCGGCGGTGGCGGCGTTCGCCACCTACCGGGAACCCTTGGCTTCGGTGATGGACGAGTTGGAGCGGACGCCAGATCCTACCCCCTAATTGCTAAGCACAGTCGCCGCAGTCGGCTACACTGATGAAGCTTCTTCGTGGTGCGTTTCTCCCTGTGCAACCGCCTTGCCCCGCCTGGGATGCTGGTCCCCAGCGGGGTTTTTCTTGGCCCCAGCCGCCGTGCATAGCGGGGTCACCGCCGCCGCCGCATCGTCGCTTCAGCAACGCTGGAGGTGACCGATGGACGCGCCGGACGACCTTCCCCCGCTGGTCATCGTGCCGCACGACCACGTGTCGTCGGAGCTGTCGCCGCGCGACCGCAACCGGCTGCGCGTCGCCGCCCGCACGGCGCTGATCGAGGCCGGCTGCCCGCCCGAGCAGGCCACGGTCGCCGAGTGCGACAAGTACATCGACGCCCTGCTGCGCGAGACGGCCGAGACGATGATTAAGCGCGTCGTTGACGCCAAGCTGGCCGGCTGATGTGTCGCGCGAGGAGGTGCAGCTCGCCGGCTGCGTCGGCAAGCATCCCTATCCCAACCCGACGCTCGCGTGGCGCGTGGCGCGCAAGTACGGCTGCGCCGCCTACCGCTGCGCCTTCTGCGGGCGCTGGCACGTCGGCGGGCGCGCGGACGGCGACGGCCCGCACTGGATCAAGGCCGATGGCAAGCGGAGGCGCTGATGCCGGCCTTTGACTACGCGCCGGACGGCGCCACGCTGAAGGCGTTTTTGCGCTCGCAAGCCTTCGTGCGCGGCATCCGCGGCCCCATCGGCTCCGGCAAGTCGGTGGAGTGCGCCGTCGAGATCCTGCGCCGCACCCTGGAGGAGTGGCCGAAGGACCGCTCCAAGCCGCCCGCGGCCGGCAACCCGCGGCGCGCCCGCTGGGCGGTGATCCGCAACACCGCGCCCGAGCTAAAGACCACCACCATCAAGACGTGGCTCGACTGGTTCCCCGAGGAGGACTTCGGCAAGTTCAACTGGTCGCCGCCCTACACCCACCACATCCAGCGCTACGGCATCGACCTGGAGGTGATCTTCCTGGCGCTCGACCGCCCCGACGACGTGAAGAAGCTGCTCTCGCTGGAGCTGACCGGCTGCTGGATCAACGAGGCGCGCGAGGTGCCCAAGGAGATCATCGACGGCGCTACGAGCCGGGTCGGCCGCTTCCCGTCGATGCGCGACGGCGGCTCGAAGTGGGCCGGCGTCATCATGGACACCAACAGCCCCGACGACGACCACTGGTGGCCGCTCTTGTCGGGCGAGGCGCCGCCGCCGGAGTGGATGGACGAGGACGAGCTGCTGATGCTCGTCAAGCCCGACAACTGGCAGTTCTTCACCCAGCCGCCGGCCATGGCCGAGGTCTACGAGGGCGTCGGCAAGCACCGCAAGCTGATCGGCTACCGGCTCAACGAGCAGGGCGAGAACCACAAGTACCTGCGGCCCGATTACTACGACAACCTGATCCGCGGCAAGTCGAAGACCTGGATCAACATCTACGTGATGAACCGCCTCGGCGCCATCGAGGACGGCAAGCCGATCTACGACCAGTACAGCCCCGAGATCCACGCCCCCGACGAGGACTTCGATCCGGTCGAGGGGCTGCCGGTCTACCTCGGCCAGGACTACGGCCTGACGCCGGCCACGGTGTTCGCCCAGAGGGTCAACGGGCGCTGGGTCATCCAGTTTGAAATCTGCTCGAAGGACATGGGCGCCAAGCGGCACGGCGCGCTGGTCAAGCAGCTCCTCGCCGAGCACTACCCGTGGACCCTGACCACCCCGGAGACGGCCAAGCGCCTGCTGCACGGCACCGGCGACCCGGCCGGCGACATCCGCGTCCAGACCGACGAGGAGACGCCGTTCATGGTGATGCGCGCGCTCGGCCTGCCGGTCTACCCGGCCACCAGCAACGACCTGTCCTTGCGCATCGACGCGGTGAACGAGGTGTTCGCCAAGCTGGTCGAGGGCCGCCCGGCCATCCTGATCGCCAAGCGCTGCAAGGTGCTGCGCAAGGCGTGCGGCGGCGGCTACCAGTACCGCCGCATCCAGGTCTTGGGCTCGGCGCCGCGCTTCGAGGAGAAGCCCAACAAAAACCGCTACAGCCACGTCGCCGAAGCCTTGCAGTACATGCTGCTCGGCGGCGGTGAGGGCCGTGCATTGGTCCATGCCGGGCAGGCGAGTAAGCCGGTGGTGGCGAAGCGGGCGGGGAGCCCCTTCGAGCGACTGAGGAGCCGCCGATGAACGTCCAGGAATGGCACGTCTACTTCGTCACCGCGACGACGCCGGGCTGGTGGTCTTGGGTGTTCCCCAAGGGCCGCCAGCATTGCTTCGCGGCGGCGCGGCTCGGCCCCGACCAGTGGATGGTCACCGAGAGCGCCCAGCGCGGCATCGAGGTGGACATCCTCGACGACGCCGGGATGGCCGGCGTCCACGCCCACGCCATGCAGGCGCTCGACGGCACGGTGTTCGTCGTCGCCAACGACGAGAAGCGGCGCGGCCAGTACGGCTGGCCCCTGCACTGCGCCAGCTACCTCGCGCACCTCCTGGGCGTCAAGCCGTGGCGGGCGCTCACGCCGCCGCAGTTCTTCCGCACTCTGGAGAAGGAGGCCCGCCGTGGCGGCCACTAAGCCCGTCGTCCGCGCCACCCAGGCCAACGGGCGCGACCTCGCCGGCTGGATGAACCAGGACAAGGGTTCGGACGGCCTGACCAACAACCAGCGCATCGCCCGCAACCTCGGCTACACCGGGATGCACGGCAACGGCGACCACGAGCGCTGGCTGAACGCCGTGCCCGGCCGCATGGAGGTCTACCAAGCCGCCATCCACCAAGGCTACGCCGCCGCGCAGACCGACGACCCGACCGACGACGATCAGGTGGTCGGCTCCGACCAGTGGCTCAACCAGAACTTCAACCCCGGCTTCCCCGGCATCACCCGCGGGATGAACCAGCAGATCGCGCGGGCCACCGGCTACACCGGCAGCTTCGCCACGCCCGAGCACGGCGCGTGGCTGAACGCCGACCCGGCGCGCATGTCGTCCTACCAGGGCGCCATCGCCACCGCGACCAAGCTGGTCAACGGCGGCAGTCTGTTCGGCACCACCGTCGCCGACCCGATCACCGCCAAGCCCACCGTGGACAAGCCCGAGCAGGCGAGCAACCCGCTGGTCGGCACGCTCCTGGAGATGCAGCAGGCCGACATGCGGGCCAGCGAGCGCCGCCGCCGCATGGGCCGCTCCAGCCTGTTCGGCGCCTCCTCCGGCTTCGGCTCGGTCGGCATGATGAGGGGGACGCTGGGTGGCAACTGATCTCGTGCCGGCGCCGTCCGGCGGGGCGCTGGCCGGGCAGGTCCACCCGATGGTGGACTACGCCTTCAAGCGCTTCGAGCGCGAGAAGACCCGCTGGGACCGCTGGGTGCCGCTGTGGACCGAAGCCTACGACTTCGGCCTGCCGCAGCGCGACGCCTTCTACCAGGGCGTCGCCGGCATCGGCATGGAGGGCGACAAGCGCGGCGTCGAGCTGTTCGACATGACCGCGGTGGTCAGCCTGTCGGAGTTCGCCTCGCGCCTGCACGCCGGCATCATGCCGCCGTTCGTGCGCTGGGCCGATCTGGTGCCCGGCACGCAGATCCCGGCCGGCATGCGGCCGATGCTGCGCGCCAAGCTCGACGAGGTGGCCGACTACGTGTTCGAGGTGCTGCGCGACAGCAACCTGGACAGCCAGATCCACGAGTGCTTCCTCGATCTCGGGGTGGGGCACGCCTCGCTCTTGGTCGAGGAGGGCATCGACAAGCCCATCGAGTTTCTGGCCGTGCCGATGACCCACAACATCTGGGGCATGGGGCCGAAGGGCCAGCCGGACGCCAACTTCCGCATCGAGAAGCTCTCGGCCGAGGCGCTGGGCGTGCGCTACCCCCGCGCGCTCGCCGACCCGCAGGCCCGCGAGCTGATCCAGGGCAACCCGACCCAGGACCACGAGGTCATCCACGCCACGTGGCGCATGTGGCAGGTCCGCGAGGACACGGTGCACGCCTACGTCTGCTTTCTGTCGCAGACCAACACGGTGCTCCAGATGCACCAGTACGCGGGCGACGGCAGCTACCCCTACGTCAACTTCCGCTGGGCGAAGGCGGCCGGCGAGCTGTACGGGCGCGGCCCGATGATGAACGCGCTCTCGGCGGTGAAGACCGCCAACCTGATCGTGCGCGACATGCTCGACGCCGCCGAACTGGCGACCGCCGGCATGTGGCAGGCCGATGACGACGGCGTGCTCAACCCGTCCACGGTGCAGATCGGCCCCGGCGTCATCGTCCCCGTGGCGCCCGGCTCGCGCGGCCTCCAGCCGTTGCAGCCGTCCTCCAACCTCAAGTGGGGCGACTTCCTGTTGGAGCAGCTCCGCGCCGACATCAAGCGCGCGCTCTACGACGAGATGCTCGGCCCGCCCGAGGGTACGCCGATGTCGGCCACCGAGGTGCGCGAGCGCCAAGCCGACATGGCCCGCCGGATCGGCTCGCCGTTCCAGCGCATCCAGGTTGAGTGCGTGCAGCCCTTGCTGAAGCGCGTCATCCACATCCTCCAGCGCCAGGGCCGCATCGAGATCCCGCAGGTCAACGGCCGGGCGGTCAAGATCGTCGCAGTGTCGCCGCTGGCCCGCGCCCAGGAGCAGGAGAGCGTGCGCAACATCTTCGCGTGGCTGGAGATGCTGGCCCAGCACTACGGGCCGGAGATGATGGCGATCATCTCGAACCCCGACGAGGTGGGGCGCTACTCGGCCGAGAAGATGGGCATCCCCGAGAAGGTCGTGCGCGACAGCGGGCAGGCCCAGCAGATCATGGCGCAGATGCGCGCCGCCCAGGCCGGAGGTCCGTGATGCTGGTGACGTTGCTGCTGGTGGTGTGCTCGCTGTCCAGCCCCGAGTGCAAGACGGTGCGCCCCGAGGTCGAAGACCTGACCATGGTGTCGTGCCCCCTCGCCGGCCAAGTGGAAGGCGCCCGGTGGACCGAGGCGCACCCCGGCTGGCGCGTGGACCGCACCATCTGCATCCACGGCCAGCCGCGGAAGGCCGCCTGATGCCGCGCAAGCTCGGTGACCCCCTGCCCAAGCCGCCGGACAGCGGCAAGGTGCGCGGCCTGGACGGCTACCTGCGCGCCCCGCAGGAGGAGGCCGAACTCAACAGCGCCGTCTTCCACACCTTCACCACCGCACCCGGCGAGGCGTGCCTCACGTGGCTGCGCACGGTGACCGTGGAGGCGGTGCTCGACCCCTCGCGCAGCGACGCCGAGCTGCGCCACCAGGAGGGCATGCGGCACTTGGTCAAGCTGATCGAGGCCCGCCTGTCCGCCACCACCCGGAGGTAAAGCATGAGCGATTTCTCGAAGGAAGCCCGCCGCGAGCGGGCGCGCACGGCCGGTCTGGCGTCCGCCGCCAAGCGCAAGGCGGCCCAGGCCGCCGCGGTCCCCGAGGCCCCAAGCGCCCCGCCGGAGCCGTCCACCGACGACATCACCGCCCCGGTGGTCACCCGCCGGCCGGTGATGCACGACGCGCCCGTGCCCGAGCGCCCGGTCAGCTTCGGCTCGTCCGGCCGCGTGGCGCAGGCCAGCCTCGCCGACGCCATGGCGCCGCCGGAGATGCCGGACCTCGCCGCCGCGCTGGCCGAACCCGAGCGCCCGGCGGCCGAGATCGAGGAGGTCTTCGAGGTGCTCGGCACCGATGTCGGCGGCGGCTGCGTCTACTGCGCGGGCGACATCACCTGGACCCTCCAGGACGTGCGCCGCCTGCCCGGCCAGATCCCCGGCCCCGGCGACCAGCTCGTCCGCTACACGGGCGCCGCCCAAATCGAACTGAAGGTCAAGGAGTAGACCATGCGCGCGTTGAATTTCATGCTGCTGGCGACCGCCGTGCTGCACCAAGGCGAGGAGGGCGGCGGCGGTGCCCCCGCGGGCGGTGGGACGGCGGTGGCCGAGCGCCCGGTCGCCGACGCCCACGCCGGCGTGTCGGTGGCCGCCCCGGTGGAGAAGCCCGCCGCCGCCCCCGAGGTGGTGCGCCCCGACTACATCCCGGAGAAGTTCTGGGACGCCGAGAGACGAGCGCCGCGCGTCGAGGATCTCGGCAAGAGCTACGTGGAGCTGGAGCGCCGGCACCACATGCGCTCCGACGACCTGCGCAAGACGGTCGAGGAGGAGGTCAAGGGCGGGCTGTTCAAGGACCGTCCGGCCAGCGCCGACCAGTACGTGCTGGCGCCGCCCAAGGGCTTCCTGCCCGAGGGGTTGGAGTTCCAGGGCAACGCCGACGACCCGCTGTTCAAGACCTTCACCCAGATCGCCCACGCCCGCGGCTTGAGCCAGGACGAGTTCAGCCAGTGCGTCGGCGCCTACCTGGAAAGCCTCGCCATGCAGGTCCCCGACCCGGCGGCCGAGATCAAGGTGCTCGGCGCCAAGGCCAGGGAGCGCATCGACGGCACCAAGCTGTGGGCCGAGGCCAACATCCCCAAGGAGCACCTGACCTTCGTCGGTGCACAGATCGCCCAGACCGCCGCCGGCATCCAGTTCTTGGAGTGGATGAAGGAGCAGATGGGCGAGCCGCGCCTGGGCGACCTGTCGATCTCCGGCACCAGCCAGGGCGACGGCACGCTGTCGGCCGAGCAGCTCACCGCCATGCAGAGCGACCCGCGCTACTACGACCCGATGAAGCGCGACCCGGCCTTCGTCAACAGGATCGAGCAGGGTTGGAAGGTGCTGTCGCTGCGCCAGCAGAAGGGCGGCCGGCGCTGATCTGCCTGTGCATACGCCCCTGACGGGCTTGCGGGTATAGGTCGGGTTCATCAGGCAGATGGCCCGACCTTTCCGTTTCCGGCCCATGAGGACAACCGGAGCCAACGCAAGGAGCGGACGAACCGGACTGCGGATACCCCCTCTGTTCCTTGAGGACCGCAATGACGACGCCCTCCATCGACGACGCCTTCATCATGCAGTTCGGTGCGGATGTGAAGGTCGCCTACCAGCGCACCGGCTCGAAGGTCCGCGGCACCGTGCGCGCCCGCAACTTCGGCCCGGCCGAGAAGACCCGCTTCCAGCGCTACGGCAAGCGCGGCATGCCGACCACCAAGGCGCGCCACGCCGAGATCACCCCGCAGAACGCCCTGCACGACCACATCGACCTCACCATGGTCGATTACTACGACGGCGAGTACATCGACGCGCTCGACCTGCTGAAGACCAACATCGACGAGCGCCAGCTCTGCGCCCAGGCGCAGTCCTACGCGCATGGCCGCAAGACCGACGACATTCTGTTCACCGCCATGGGCGCCGCCGCGCTCACCAAGGGCACCCCCGGCGGCGGCTTGCTGAAGTACGCCTCGTCGGTGGCGCAGACCCTCAACACCGCCCTGGCGCTGGCGCTGATGGAGCAGTTCAACAGCGACGACGTGCCCGACGACGGCCGGCGCTTCTGGCAGACCTCGCCGGACATGTGGACCAAGCTGATGGGGCTCCAGGAGTTCACGCGGATGGAATACATCCCGCAGTCCGAGCTGCCCTTCCAGGGCGGCATGGTCGCCAAGCGCTGGCTGAACTTCGCCTGGATGCCGCACTCCGGCCTGCCGAAGAACGGCTCCTCGAAGACCCGCTCGTTCGTCTACCACTCCTCGGCGGTCGGCCACGGCATCCTCCAGGAGTTGAAGCCGGACATCACGTGGCAGGGCACCCGGCAGGCGTGGTTCATCGCCACCTCGATGTCCCAGGCCGCCGTCACCATCGACAACATCGGCGGCTACGAAGTCGTCATCGCTTGACCGGAGGGTACCGCCATGGCGTTCACCGCCGCGACGTTCCAGCGCATTGCCCACGGCAACGGCAACAGCGTGTTCTTCTACAAGACGGCCGACGCCATCGCGACGGTGATCGCGGCCGACTACTTCAACGCGTTCTCCGAGGTGCTGAACAACGGCGACACCATCATCGCCGTCACCTCCACGGGCGGCACCATCGCCGTGGACGTGCTGGTGGTCAGCTCGGCCACCGCCGCCGCCTCGGTGACCACGACCAACGGGACGTGACGAGGGGGCTTCGGCCCCTTCACCCCTTTCCTGGAGGACCCCGTGCAGCCTTTCCGCCCGACCGGCGCCACCATCGAGATCGCCGTCACCGCCGCCTCGCTCGCCACCCAGCTCGTCGGCGGTGCCGACAGCGTGCGCCTGGAGGCCCCGGCGTCAGGCTCGGTGCACGTCGGCTTCGGCAAGAGCGGCGACACCATCGCCTTCGCCACCAGCCTCGGCCTGCTGGCCGGCTCGGTCGAGGTGCTGGGTGTGCCGGCCGGCGCCACGCACATCCTCACCTTCGGCTCCGGCGCGGTGACCCTGCGCGTCACCCCCGGCGTGGGGGCGTAGCCATGATCCACGCAGTCTCGGGCGGCGGCGTGCTCCGTCTCGGCCAGTTCACCACCGCGGTCAGCAAGACCGACGCCGATGGCGTGGAAACCACGCTGCGCTCCATCGTCATCCCGGCCGGCACGGTCGGCGTCAACGACGCGCTGGAGCTGGTGTCGTTCTGGAGCTACCCGAACTCGGCGACCATCAAGTCGCTGCGGACCAAGGTCGGCGCGACCGTGCTGGCGCAGGCCGACCCGACCACCTCGGCCAGCTTCGTCAGCCACTCCTTCCTCTTCAACCGCAACGTCGTGAACAGCCAGGGCGGCGAGCGCGCCACCTCGACGGTGATCGGCGCGGGCGGCACCGCCTTCACCGCTTCGGCCATCGACTTCTCGGCGGCGCAGACCATCAACTTCGCGGCGCTGTGGGGCACGGCGGGCGCCGGCTCGAACAGCATCACCTTGGAGGGGTGCTGGGTGAACCTGCTGCGCGCGGGGTGAGCGTGCATTGAGGGGTCGCGCCCGCCGCCGCCATCCTCCGGTCAGACGCCGGAGGGGCCATGACCACCACGCCGATCTCAATCTGCCAAGCCGCGCTCACCCGCATCGGCGCCACGCCGCTGGCGTCGTTTACGGACGGCACCGCCGAGGCCGTCGTCGCCCAGGCCAACTACGACACCGTGAAGCGCGCCGTGCTGGCGCTCTACCCCTGGCGCTGCGCCATGGACACCCAGCTCCTCGGCCAGTTGCTCGACACCCCCTACCTGCCTTGGCTGAAGGCGTGGCAGCGCCCGTCCTCAGCGCTGAAGGTGTGGGCGGTGCGCGACTACGTGAGCGGCTTGCCGGTCACCTTCGACGTGCAGGGCTTGAAGATCCTCTCGTATGACGAGGCGGCGCTGCTGTGCGACTTCGGCTTCGACTGCGACGAAGCCTTCCTGGAGCCGCACGTCGTCGAAATGGTGACGCTGCGCATGGCTGCGGTGTTCGCCGCCGGGCTGGCCGACCGGGCGTCCATGGCGCAGACCTTCGAGATCATGGCGAAGGACTACTTCGCGCTCGCCAAGACCGCCGACGCGCAGGGCCGCACCGCCAACCGCGTGCAGGTCGGGCGCTGGAAGGGGGCGCGCTGATGCCGCGCGTCGAGGACACCAAGACCAACCTGACCAAGGGCGAGCTGGCGCCGCGGGCGCTGATGCGCTCCGACACCCGCGCCTACGGCGACGCCGTGGCGACCGCCACCAACGTGGCGCTGCTGGCGCACGGGGGAGGGCGGCGGCGGCCCGGCACCCGCTTTTTGGACGACCTGACGGCGCTGGGCACCCTGCGCCTGGAGACGTTCGCCTACGGCCCGAGCCAAGCCTACCTGTTCGTTTTCTACCACACGGGCCTGCGCGTCTACCTGACGGACGGCACGCTGGCGACGGCGCTGACCGGCCAGCCGTGGACCGCGGCGATGATCCCGCAGCTCTCGGTGACCCAGGCCGGCAACGTCATGCTGGTGTTCCACCCCGACTTGGCCCCGCGCGAGGTCCGTCGCACGGGAGCCACCAGCTTCACCTCGGCCGACGTGGTGTGGGGCTTCGGCGGCGCCACCGCCAACGCCGCCCCCAGCTACCGTCCGTTCCACCGCTTCTACGAAACCGAGAACATCACCCTCCAGCCTTCGGCCTACACCGGCTCGATCACCCTCACCGCCTCGTCCGGCATCTTCACCGCCGCCTGGGTCGGCAAGATCATCCGCTACGCCGGCACCGAAATCCTGCTGACCGGCTTCACCAGCGCCACGGTGATGAGCGGCACCTGCCGCGAGACGTTGGCGAAAGCCTACGACTACCCGGTGAGCGACAGCACCGCCTTCATCGTCGGCCAGCGGGTCCGCTCGACGGCCGGCGACGCCTTGGGCGTCATCACCGCCAAGCCGGACGCCACCCACCTCACGGTGCTGATGCTCGACCGCGCCCAGCAGTTTGAGTACGAGGCCGCCATCTTGCGCTATCTGGTGTCGGGCACCACCAGCTCGAAGCTGACCGCGGCGGGGGCGGCGGTGGGCACGCCGCCGGCCACCACCGAGTGGGACGAGCCGGCGTTCTCCACCGACCGCGGCTGGCCGGTGTGCGGCACCTTCCACGAGGACCGGCTGTTCCTGGGCGGCTCCAAGAGCCTGCCGAACCGCTACTGGTCGTCGGCAACCAGCGACTATTACAACTTCGACCCCGGCCTCGGCGAGGACGACGCCGGCTTCTCCTACGAGCTGACGCAGGCCAGCCAGATCCGCCATCTGGTCAGCCACCGGCATCTGGTGGTGCTGACCAACGGCGCCGAGTTCTACGCGCCGCAACTGGAAAGCCAGCCGTTGAGCGGCTCGACCATCTCGGTGCGCAAGCAGACCGAATACGGCGCCGCCTGGGTGCGCCCGGTGGTGTTCGACGGCGCCGTGCTGTTCATCCAGTTCTCCGGCACGGCGGTGCGCGAGTTCATCTTCACCGACACCGAGACGGCCTATTCCAGCCACCCCTTGAGCGTGATGTCGAGCCACCTGATCCGGTCGCCCGTGGACATGGACGTGCAGGTCGGTGCCGACACCAACGAGGAGCAGTACGCCTACGTCGTCAACGCGGACGGCACGCTGGCGGTGTTCCACGGGCTGAAGAAGGAGGAGATCGCCGGCTGGACGCCGTGGACCACGGACGGCGCCTTCAAGGCGGTGCGGGTGGTGGACGGCTTCGTCTTCCTGGCCGTCGAGCGCACCGTCAACGGCGCCGCGGTCACCTATCTGGAGCGCCTGGACCCCACCCTCACCCTGGACAGCGCGGCGGCGCTGGACGAGCCGACCACGGTGCCGGCGCTGGCGCATCTGCCGGGCAAGACGGTGCACGCGGTCCAGGGCCGCGCCTACTACGCCGCCTGGGCCACCGCCATCGACGGCGCCGTGCAGGACGGCCCGCTCGCCACCGCGCTGCCGGCCTGCGAGGTCGGCCTCGATTACCCGTTCAAGATCGTCACGCTGCCGCTGGTCAGCGTCCAGGGCGTCAACGTCGCCAACATCCCCAAGCGCATCCTCAAGTGCGCGGTGTGGATCGACGAGAGCGTCACCATCGACGTGCAGGGCCACCACCTCGCCGTCTACTCGGTCACCTCGGACCTGGGGGCGGTGCCCGACGCCAAGACCGGCGCCCACGAGTTCCGCCTGCTCGGCTGGACCAAGACCGCGCAGATCACCCTGACCCAGGCGTACCCGCTTCCGCTCACCGTGCTGGGCCTGCAACTGGAGGTTTCTTACTGATGCCACCCGTAGCCGCCGTGGTCGGCGTCGTCGCCAGCGTCGCCAGCGTCGCCGCCACCGTCAAGGGCATGCAGGCCCAGAAGCAGGCCGCACGCGCCGGGCAGGAGCAGGCGGAACAGGCCGCCGAGGACACCAAGGCGTACAACGCCGACCTCTTGGCGTCCATCGACAGCCAGCAGAAGCAGTCGGCGGACTTCCGGGAAAGCCAGTACCGGGACACCTACGACTACACGCTCAGCAAGGGCCTGCGCACGCTGGTCGCCGGGGCGCAGAACGGCTGGGACAAGCTGCAACTGACCCACGACCAGTTGCAGGGCGCGCTCGACCTGACCGCGGCGCAGCAGGGCGACGACCGGGCGCTGGCGCGGCTCAGCATAAGCGAGAAGGAGCAGCAGGCCGGCGCCGAGGTGGCGGCGCGCATCGGCTTCGCCGTCGAGGACGCCGGCAACCAGATGGGCGCGGCGGTCGAGAAGCACGCGCTGGCCGCCAAGGAGCTGGCGCTGCGCGATGACGCCGCGGTGGCGGACCACATCGGCAAACAGGCGTCGCGCGCCATGGAGCTGCGCTTCGGGGTCGGGCGCCTCGTCGCCACCGCGGCGGCGCGCGGCGTGGCGGGCGGGGCGGCCACCGCCGCCAAGGTGATGGCGAAGCAAGGCGCCATCCAGCAGGCCACCGACGACGCCCGGCTCAAGCTCGACCGCGGGCTGATGCAGGTCGCCGGGCTGACCGCCGACCTGGAGCGCTTCCGCACGCAAAAGGGCATCGAGATCGGGCTGGACCGCGAGATCCGCATGGGTCAGCTCCAGCTCGACGGGCTGCGCCGGCAGAACGACCTGGAGTACCTGTCGCTCACCCAGCGCCAGGACCAGGACTTCGCGCGGATGACCTACGACGCCAACCGGCAACTGGAGAGCGGCTACCTGGACTTCTCCAGCGGCATCAAGGCCGGCGTGCTCGACATGCAGACGCGCCTGGGCGACCTCGACTTCGAGCACGGCGTCCAGTCGGCGCAGCACGCCATGGAGGACGCCTTCCGCATGGAGAACGCGCAGATCGACGCCAAGAACAACGTCGCCGCCGCGGTGCACCGCAACGCCTACGCGCAGACCATGGGAAACATTCAGTCGTCGTCCGCGACATGGCAGGGCATGGCGGGCATCTCCAGCTCGCTGTGGACGGCCAGCGAGAATATCCCGAGGCTTTGGGCACAACTTCAGCCATCAACTCCGATCAGTTATGGGCCGTCCTACAGCGGCGGCGGCGTGATCGGCTCCAACGCCATCGGTGGCACCGGCAGGCTCGGGGGAGGGGTGTAAGATGGGCAGCGGGTTCTTCGCCGCCGCCGACCTGTTTCGCGGCATCTCGGCCGACGCGTTTCGCACCTACGGCCAGCAGCAGGTCACCCAGGCGCGCTTCGACGCCGCCAACGCCATCGCACGCGACGAGGACGGCTACATCAAGCCGGTGCGCCTCTACCAGCCGGGCAGCTACTACGGCGACGCCTTCAATCAGGCCGCCATCACGTCGTACGTGGCCGCCGCGCGCACCAGCGCGCACGAGCAGTTCCGTCTGGCGGCGGTGCGCAACAGCCGCGACCCGGAGACGTTCGACGCCTTCGTCAAGACCTGGATCGAGCGCCAGACCAGCGAGGCGCCGGCCGAGCTGCGCGGCGCGCTGAAGCTCGACCTCGCCGAGGTGGGCGGCCAGTTCAAGGCGTCGATCCTCTCCAACGTGCTCAAGGACCAGGACGCGCAGCGCCACGCCGCCTTGACCGGCGACGCCGAGAACCAGCTCCGCGACATGTACGGCTACTCGGTGGCCGGCGACGCCGCCGGGCTCGCCAAGGCGAGCCAGGAGGTGGAAAGCCTCGCCACGGCGCTGGAGGCGGCGCACGACTACAAGGGCGCGGTGGAGCTGCGCCAGCACGCCCAGCGCATCCAGCGCGTCGGCCCGATCATGGGCCGGGCGGACGCGCTGTGGCGCCAGCGCGAGGCGGGCGCGGCCGGGGAGGGGCCGCTCGACGGCTATCTGGCGCTGGTCGGGCAGGCCGAGAGCGGCGGCGACGGGACGGCCAAGAACCCGCACAGCTCGGCCACCGGGCTCTACCAGTTCATCGACAGCACGTGGCTCGATCAGGTCAAGCGCAACCATCCCGATCTGGCCGCCGGCAACTCGGACGGCGAGATCCTGGCGCTGCGCCAGGACAAGGCGATCCAGGGCCGCGTCATGCGCTCCTTCACGAGCGAGAACTACGACCTGCTGCGCCGCTCCGGCGTCGTCGGGGTCGGGCGCGGCGAGCTGTACCTCGCCCACTTCCTCGGCGCCGGGGGCGCGGCGGCGGCGCTGACCGCCGACCCTTCGACGCCGCTCGACCAGATCAAGCTGGGCAACGGCGAGCGCGCCGTCCCCGACAAGGCGATCAAGGCCAACAAGTTCCTCGCCGGCATGACGGCCGGCGACGTGCGCGCCTGGGCGGCCCGCAAGATGGGGGACACCGCCGCCGCCGCCACCCTGGAGGGCAAGTACGGCACGGGCGTGGACGTGCTGAGCGCGCTCTCGGCCGACATCCAGTCGAACCCGGCCAAGTACGGCTACAGCGAGCTGGAGGCCCGGCAGGCGGCCGGCATGGTGCAGAGCCACGCCGCCGTGCTCCAGGCCGCCAAGTCGGCCGAGGTGAACACCAAGACCGCCGATCTTGCCTTCAACTTCGGCAAGACGATGCAGGACTTCAAAAACCAGATCGACGCCATGGACAGCTTCGATCCGGTGAGCGATCCGGGGAAGTTCCGCGCCGCCGCGCTCGGCATCGCCGGCCGGTTCGGCAAGGACCCCGACAGCATCTCCACCGAACTCATCAACTACGCCCGCGCCAGCTTCGACAAGCGCAACACGCTGGCCGAGACGATCAAGGATCTGGCGGTGACCCGCTCGATGGGCGGACGCCCGCCGGCCAACGCCAAGACGCTGGAGGCGGTGGACTGGCTGACCAAGCGCGCCTACGGCCACGAGCTGTCGGTGTTCGACGGCAACGACCACACGGCGCTGGGCGACACCTTCAGCCAGCTCGGCCTGCTGCCGACCTATGCGGTGCGCCAGCTCCAGAACATCCACGCGCTGGCCGACGCGGGCGACGAGAAGCAGGTCGGTGCCCTGGAGAACGCCGTGGGCTTCGTGGAAAGGCTGGCCGGCGGCAAGGGCATGAGCTACGTCACCGAGCACTTCCCCGACCTGATCGGCAAGCCGGCCACCGACCGCATCGTCGAGCTGATGGGCGAGCGTGGCTCGTCGCTGATCCGCCACAACGAGCGGATGAACCTCGCGCGCTCCAACGTCGAGAACTGGCGGGCCGAGCGCTGGGCGCAGCTCGGCGACACCCCGGAGAAGCAGCAGGCCAAGCTGGGCGAGCTGGTCGCCAAGGAGACGGCGCCGGGCATGCTGGCACAGGCGGCGGCCTCGGCGCTGTCGCTGGGCGGCGACAACGCGCTGTCGCAGTGGCTCGCCCCGCGCACCGACGAACGCTTCCGCGAGCTGGTCACCAAGAACGCGCTCGCCAACGTGCCGGAGTTCACCAAGCCGGAAGCCGCGGTGGAGGCGGCGGCGGGCGAGGCCCGCAAGGTGTCGGCCTACTCGACTTATCTGCGCCGGCCCGGCGACGACCTGACGCCCAAGCTGCGCCCCTACGCCCCGGAGGCGTTCTACCCGGCCGACGTGTTCCGCGACGATCTGGTCGGCGCCGTCACCGCCAAACTGAACACGCTGCGCGTCAAGGAAGACAGTTGGGCCAAGGACATCGGCCAGTTGGCGGGCCTCGCCGCCGCCGCCGTCCAGCAGCCGGTGCTGAACGGCGACATCCTGTCGAAGTTGGCGGCCGGCGGCTTCGCGCCGATCAGCCGCGACCTCACCGAGCTGGACGTGAAGAAGATGCTGGCCGCCGGCCTGATCGAGCTTCAGGTGTCGCAAAAGCCCACGCCGTCGTCGAAGCCGGCGTATCGGGTGTTCCTCAACCACGAGGACCGCTACCTGCCGATCATCGACGCCTTCCGCCCCTCCGACCGCCCCGGCGCCGAGGTCGAGGCGGCCCGCGCCGGCACCGCCTGGGCGCGGCGCTTCGCCGAGGACACCGGGCTGAAGATCCCGGCCGTCGTCCCCGGCATGGCGATTGGCGTCTACAACGACCTGCTGACCCGCCTGGGCAGCGCGCTCGGCGACCCGCTGGAGCGCTCCCAGCGCGACCTGCACGATCTGACCGGGGCGGCCAGCGGCGCCTACCAGAAGCTCCGCAAGGAGAGCCCGCCGGCCGCGCCGTACGTGCCGGGGCCGCTTGAGATCGACAGGAACACCGACTGATGGCCGACGCGATCCCGACCGGCGTCCTCACCCCCGAGCCCATCGGCAACGACGACCCGGCGCCGAGCTTCGTCGAGCTGCTGGGCGCCGGGCTGCTGCGCGAGAGCCTGCCGGCGCGGCTGGCCTGGGAGTGGCAGCACCACAAGGGCTTCGAGAGTGACCCCGCCTACAACCCGCTCCGCGACGAGCGGCTCCAGAAGATCGGCGCCGACATCGAGGCGTTTGCCCACTCCGGCTCGGCGGACGAGACGACGTGGCTGTTGCAGAAGCGCCAGGAGGACAAGGACCGCCAGGAGATGCTGAACGACGCCGGCACCCGCGGCACGGTGGCGGCGATGATCGGCGCGCTGGTCAACCCCTCCAACGCCGTGCCGGTGCTGGCGTGGCAGAACCGGCTGAAGACCTCGGCGGCGGCGACCGGACTCTTGATGGGCGGCACCGCGGCGGCCGAGCAGGCGACGCTGGCCGGCATCGACAGCTCGCGTGGCGCGCAGGAGGCGGCGCTCAACACGCTGTTGTCCGGCGCGGTGGGGTACGCCATCGGCGGGCTCGCCAGCCGCTTCCACGGCCCGGCCCAGCGCATGACCAGGGCGATGGACGACTTCGAGGCGGCCCGCCCGCCGCCGCCCGAGGCCCCGCGGCCGATGGAGTTCGACGTGGAGACGGGCGCCGCCAAGCCCGCCGACCTCGGCAGCGTGGACTTCAACCGGCCGGGCGAGGCCGAGATGAACGCCGCCCGCAAGGCCCAGGTGGACGAGCTTCAGGGCATGGGGGCGGCCCAGGCGCCCGGCGCCCAGGTGCGCACCGACGCCGAGATCATGGCCGATCTGTCGCCCAAGCCGGCCTTCGGCCTGGAGCACCTGACGGTCAACCCGATGATGGGCCTGCTCAACTCCGGCCTGCGCGAGAGCAAGGAGCTGGTCGAGCAGATGGTCGAGATCCCGTTCTTTCTGCGTCAGGACGCCAAGGGCATCGCCCGGCAGACCTCCATCGAGGCGGCGATGCGGCCCTACCGCGCGGAGCTGGCCGACAGCCTGCGCGAGGCCACCAACCAGTGGCTCACGCTGCGCACCGGCAAGGGCGGCGCCGTGCTCGACCAGTTGAAGCTTCAGGCCACCGACCTCATCCGCCGCTCGTCGGGGATGGGCTACGACGACTTCATGGAGGCGGTCGGCAAGGCGATGCGCCGGGGCGACGTGAGCCCGGTCCCCGAGGTGGCGGCGACCGCCAAGCGCTTCCGACAGGTCATCGAGCGGATCGCCCAGGAGGCGGCCGACGTGGGCTCGTTCGAGGCGGTGCAGACGCAGCGCCGCGCCGTCGTGCGACTGCGCGACCGGCTTGGCGACAAGGCCGACCTGCCGCTGCCCAAGGACCCGGCGGTGGCCGGCTGGAGCGCCGACGAGGTGGCGCTGCGCGACCAGCTCGACACGGTGATGAAGGAGCTGCGCACGGTCGAGGGCAAGGTGCCGCTGGTCACCACCGCGGACAGCTACCTGCCGCGCGTGTGGCGCCACGACCGCATCAGCGAGCACCGCGCCGATCTGGAGGCGATCCTCGCCGACTGGTACAAGCGCACCAACGCCGGCCCCGGCGACCCGGCGGCGCGGGCCAGGGAGACGGTGGAAAAGCTGCTGCACGACCAGCCGTTCCAGCACCTCGACGACGCGGAAGTGACCGGCACCGCCATGAGCCTGCACGGGCGCGTCCTCGACATCCCCGACGAGCAGGTCGAGTTCTTCCTGGAGAGCAACGCCGAGGCGGTGCTGCGCCACCACGTGCGTACCATGTCGGCCGACATCGAGATCGTCCGCCACCAGAACCAGCGCTGGGACTTCGGCCTCTTGAACATGCACCACGACCGCCAAGCGGTCGAGGACGCCTGGAGGAGCCGCATCGACGCCTTCCGTGCTAACGGCGACGTGGAGGGCGCGGCTGAGGCGCGGCTCCAGATGAAGGCCGACCTGGAGCGCATTGTCGGCCTGCGCGACCGGCTGCGCGGCGCGGTGGGGCTGACGCAGGACCCGTGGGCGCTGTCGAGCCGCGCCGTCCGCCTCGCCAAGCAGACCGCCTCGATCCTCTACATGGGCGGCGCGGCGCTGACCGCGACTATCGACCTCATGCGCCCGGTGATGACCGAGGGCTTCGAGCGCACGCTAAAGACCGGCTTTGCGCCACTGTTCCGCGACGCCCGGCCGCTCATCATGCAGATGGCCCGGCGCGAAGCCGAGCTGGCCGGCACCGCGATGGACCTCACCATGGGCATCCGCGGCGCCATGCTGGTGGACACCGGGGATGTGTTCGGCCGCTACTCCGGCACCGAGGGGCTGGTGTCGAAGGTCGCCGACCTGACGTTCGTCGCCAACGGGCTGAGCTGGGTGGACCAGAGCGTGCGCACGGTGGCCTCGATGGTGATCGGCACCCGGCTCATCAAGGACGCCGAGAAGCTGGCGAAGGGCGGCCTGGACGGGGAGGGGGTCGAGAAGCTGGCCCGCGCCGGCATCGACTTACCCATGGCCGAGCGCATCGCCGCGATGACCGGGATGCACGCCGAGAGCGTGGACGGCGTGTGGATCGCCAACACCGCCAAGTGGCAGGACGCGGATGCGGCGGCGGCGTTCCGCCGGGCGCTGGGCGAGGACATCGACCGCACGGTGCCGCTGCGCGGGGTGGGCGACGTGCCGCTGTTCATGTCGCAGCCGTTGGGCAGCCTGTTGATGCTGTTCCGCGCCTTCGGCTTCTCGGGGCTGATGCGCACCACGCTGCCGGCCTTGCAGCAGCACGACCGCTCGGCCTTCGTCGGCATGGCGCTGATGGCCGGCATGGGCGGCGTCGTCAACGAGATCCGCGACGTGCTCAACGGTCACAAGGGCGAGCGGACGTTGAGCGAGCGGATCGGCCGGGCGGTGGACCGCTCCGGTGTGGCCGGCATCGTCGGCGACGTGGTGAACGCCGCCGACCGGGCGGCGACGCGCGGCCTGCCGGGCATGGTGGAGAGCGCCGGAGGCCCGGCGGCCAGCATGGGGCTCGATCTCGGCAAGGTGATGATCGACATGGCGAACCGCAACATGACGCCGCAGGGCGCCCACGCTGCGCGCCGGCTCTTGCCGTGGAACACCATGGTGTGGGCCGACAGCCTGTTCGACGCCGTGGAGAGCGGGATGCGTAGCAGATAGTGCATACGACACGATCTGTCTGGTCTGGCCAGTTGGGCAGATGGAGCTGTCTGAGCATGGCTGCATACGAGAATATGTTTGCAGCATGACAAACGGCTTCGATAAAATATGCACGCACAGCAACCTATTCGAGCGATATGGGTATTGATTAAGTCTCATGAGACATTGAGTAATCTGCTGAGCCGTGAAAAGATCTTGATTGCCGTGCGCCGACATTCGCAAAGGGTGGGCTCGCCGGCAAAAGCCGAGAGAAGCGTTGCGCCGAAGCTTGCAACAGCAAAGGGGTGTGCGCATCGTTACTCACATCTCAGGGAGAAACGCGATGAGAACTCTTCTAGCTCTGATGATATTGGGTTTATGTGTTGTTACAACCTCTGGGTCAAATGCTGCCAATGCTGAGCGTTTTGCAAAATACTGCTTCTTAAGTGAAGCTGGGCACGTCAGCGCAACTCTTGTTCCGGCATCCGCTAAGGTTTCAGATTGCAAGATAATAGCTCAAGCAGCGGCGCAATGGTTGGGTGCCCCTAATCCGCAGTATGCCCCCGCCTGCCAACAAGGGGGGCTCCTTATGGTTTTGCACCTCCAACCTTGGAACGGCCCGGATGCTAATACCGTTTCTTCGACATGGGAGGCTCGCGTTCCAGGACGACCCCAGGCTGATTACGACGACTGCGCCGCCGCATGGTATAACAGCTATTAGGCGATCAACGCGAAAAGCCGCTACCTTGCCCCTGCATTAACACTCGGAGACAGAAGTGCTGGACTGATGTCAGCGCTTCACATTTGCCACCGCCTCTGTCGTACTGAGGAGCGCCTCATCCGCGGCGCCGATCCCTGGCGGCCCGCACCGGACGGATGTTTGCGTAAGTAGATCGGCTGACACGATCGGACACCGCAGATTTGCGAAGCTGCAAACGATATAATTTGTCTGGCGCTGCCAAATAATACATTCCGCATTATCGTTGATCTTACTTGAGTTTCAAGCAAATTAGTTCAGGCATTCTTTGCTTGGCCGACACGGCAACGGCGACGAAAGGTTCTTCCGGTGTTGTCGAGAATTTTCGATGTCTAAACGAGTGCAGTTGCATCTCTGAAAAATGTGGAGGCACCATGCGCTGGATAGCAATGACGGTCACATGGATGGCGTTATTTAGCACCGAAGTGTTAGCGGCAGATACTATTAAAATCAAGGAGGCTATGTGGGCGCAAAACTGCAGTCCACCCGGCGTCGATATTTCCGAAGCGTTTAAGCAATGCAATGGGCGCGCACAATGCAGCGTGAAGTTGAATGGCTTCACGCTGAGAAAGTACCATAATAACAATGATCCCTGCGATCACACACTCAAAACGGTATACGTTACATGGACGTGTGGAAGTATGGATAGGTTCAAGGACCGTATTGGCGATTCTGATCTGGTCCTCCTGGCTTGCAAGAAGAAATAACAAAATATATTGGACCTGCTCCGCTATCCTGTGCGGATATCATCATTCAGAGGCCTAGCAGACTGAGCCAGACGGATCGTGTCGCTTATAGCTTGGCGAAGGGGCGTCGCCTCGCCGCTCTAACCCAGCTACATACGTAAAGGTCCGTCTGGCGCACAGCACTAGGTATTCCTGTTTTATCGTTCATCCTTGTGCATAGAGGAGTGCCCGCCGCCGCCGCATAGTCCGTGGCGGAGGTGCCCATGGCGACCATCATCATCAACGACGTGACGCCGCGCGTCGCCTACACGGTGTCGTCGGTGCCGCAGGCGGCGTTCTCCGTTCCCTTCCCGTTCTTCGACGACAGCGACCTGCGGGTCATCCAGACGGCCGGCGGGGTGGGGATCACGCTGACGCTGGGCACCCATTACACGGTGGTCGGCGCCGGTCTGAGCCAGGGCGGCACGGTCAACATGATCCTGCCGGTCACCAACTGCGCGCTCACCATCAAGCGCGCGCTGCCGCTGAAGCGCACCACCGACTTCCCGCTGACCGGGCCGTTCCCCATCGGCGCCTTGAACGACGATCTCGACAAGATCGTCTGCATGGTCCAGCAGATCGCCGACCAGTTCACCCGCACCGTGCGGCTGCGCGAGGACGACCCCTTCACCGGCATCGAGCTGCCCGACCCGGCGACCCGCGCCGACAAGGCGTTCGTCTTCGGGCCGGACGGCGCCCCGACCGTCTCCACCGACAGCTTCAACTCGGTGGTGACCCGCGCCGAAAGCGCCGTCCAGTCGGCCCAGCAGATCGCCCAGCAGGTCAATCAGGTGATCGCCGACGCCCAGGCGCTCCTGGAGCAGGCGCAGGTCAACGCGCTGCCCACCGCCCTGGTCGCCGACGCCGGCAAGCCGGTGGTGGTCACCGGCAACAACACCTTCGGCGTCGGCCCGCTCAAGGCGGACGCCACGCTCGCCAACGTCTCCAACGCCGACTTCCAGACCAAAGCCACGGCGGCCGGTGTGGGCGGTGGCGGCGGCGGCTTCTCCAACCCCTTTGCGGCCGAGCTGTACGGAGGCTCCTACTGACATGGCGAACCCGAACCTCAAGGCGCCCACCACCATCAAGAAGTTCCTCTACGGGCTGATCCTGCCCAACGCGGACACCTTCGAGAACGTGCTCGGCAACGGCAACAACAGCACCTACCAGATCCTCTGGGACCTGTGGCTGTGGAGCCGCGACGGCTCGAACGATTACCAAGTCGCCATCGAGCTGTACGCGGGCGCCGGCACGCCGATCTGCAACCACACCGGCATCACCGCCACCACCACCGCCAACGACGCGCTGGGCACCACGGCTTTGGGCGGGCCGACCAACCTGCCGGTGCCGGCGACGCTCGGCCAGCAGGTCATCCGCCAAGCGCCGCTCCTGGAGAACTACTCCATCGCCATCAAGCCGGTGGGCGCCACCAACGCCAACAAGGTGGCGCTGTGGCTGGCGTGGTCCATCGTGACGGACATCTGATGCTGGACCGCACCCGCGAGAACTTCGGCTGGATCGGCGCCCGCGCCGAGGAGCTGACCGACCCCGACTACGACGCGCTGTACTTCGCGGTCGCCGGCAACGGCACCAACGGCGGCGCCTTCGCGGCCGAGCTGGTGGCCGGGCGGACCATCGCCGCCACCGCGACCTGCTCATCAGCCCAGAGCTTCGCCTATGGCACGTCTATTGCCTGCACGGGCACGCAATACCTGGGTGTTTCCGTGCCTGCTGTGGGCCTTGAGGATTTCGGCTTTCGTTTTCGTGTGCGCCCGTCTGCCCACACGGGTGTGCGCGACGTGGCGCGCTTCGACAACGACGCCCTCGTCGTCCAGCTCAACGCCTCCAACCAGTGGAACGTCAACGACGGCACGCTGCGCACGCAGACGGCGGTCGCCGCGGTGAACGGCACCTGGGTCGAGGCGGCGGTCGAGCGCGAGGGGCTGACCATGGTGCTGAAGGTGAACGGCGCCGTGGTGCTGTCGTGGGCCTCCACGCTCGACCTTGCGGCCACCGATTGGCGGGTGGGCACCGACAACGCCAACGGCTGCGACTGCCACTTCAACGACGTGCGGGCCTATCTCGCCGGGCACGTCTCCCCTCACACGCCGAGCCGGCGCGGATACCGCAGCCAGTTCCGGCGCTCGATCATCGGAGTGGGACGGCTATGACCAACCCCGTCAATCTGACCGACAACGGCCTGTTCCCCTCGGGCGGCGCCATGTTCGCCGAGGGCTTCGGCGCCGACACCGAGCCGATGCGCTCGATCCTGCTGCTCCAGCCCAACGCCAACGACGGCGCGGTGCCGCTCGACCGCTCGCGCTCCGGCCAGGACGCCAAGGCCATCACCGCGGTGAACGGCGCCTCGCTGTCGGCCGCGCAGGCGCGCTACGGGCAGACCTCGCTGAAGCTGCTGCGCGCCTCCAAGCAGCACGCCCGCATCACGCCGTTCGCCGAGTTCGCCTTCGGCACCAAGGTGTTCGGGCTGGGGATGGACGTGTTTCCGACCACCGACGCGGCGCGTCAGGTGTTGTTCTCCTCCGGCACCTCGCCGGGCTGCTACCAGATCGCCCGCACCGCGGCGAACACCCTGGAGGTCCGCATCAAGGGCGGCGTGCTGAGCGGGCCGACGCCGGCCGCGTGGCCGATCCTGCCCAGCGGCATCACCACCACGCGCTACGTGGACGCGGTGAACGGCAACGACGCCAACAACGGCACCACCCCGGCGCTGGCCTGGAAGACGCTCTCCAAGGCGGCGAGCACGGCGACCGCCGGCACCGCGGTGGAGTTCGCCAACGGCAGCTACGACGGCTCGGTCCTCCAGACCACCAACGGCACCGTCTCCAACCCCATCGTCTTCTACGCCAAGACCCGGCACGGGGCGAAGATCGTCCACCCGGCCGGCTCGACGCGCGACCAGGGCTTCGAGACGCGCGGCGACTACGTGCACACGCTGGGCTTCGAGTGCGACGGCTCGACCTACACCACCGGCACGCGCTGGCGCTTCGGGCTGAGCTGCGCCGGCACCAACAGCCACGTGGACTACAACAAGGTCCACGACATCTCGATGAACACCAGCGCGCCGGCCGGCGGCGGCGCCGGCATCCTCTTGGAGTATTTCTACAACAAGCTGGGCCAAGTGGCGAACGCCAACGAGATTTACCGCATCGGCCCGCTGGGGGGCACGTCGTCCACGCTGCACGCCATCTACTGGACCGGCGAAGCGACGATGACCAACAACCTCATCTACCAGTGCGTCGGCGTCGGCCTGCACGGCTACCACTCCCCGCGCAACTCCATCGTCGCGAACAACATCGTCGATGGCGCCAAGTACGGCGTCTACTTCGGCTACGCCGGGCTGGGCTCCAGCTACAACTCCTGGCCCGGCCCGACCACCAACGTGCGCTGCCGCAACAACATCATCCTCAACACCACCAACCAAGCCTTCTTCGAGGAGGGCGCTTCGGTCACCTCCAGCACCTACGCCAACAACACGATCTTCAACTGCGCCAGCCAGTACAGCCTGACCAGCGGCGCCACGCCGGCCAACACGCTGACCACCGACCCGCAGTTCGTGGACGTGGCCGCGCGCAACTACCGGCTCGCCGCCACCTCGCCGGCCCGCAACGCCGGCTCGGCCACCGAGGCGCCGGCCGCCGACCTGCTCGGCTACAGCCGGCCGCTGGAGAGCGTGGTGGACCGCGGCGCCTACGAGTACGTCACCGGCACCTCGGCCAGCGCCGATACCGTCTACACGACGACGCAGGCGGTGCCGGGGAACGCCCACACCCACGTCTGGGTGGCGCGCGACGCCGGCAACACGCTGACCATCCGCCTGGAGGGCAAGACCGTGCTCACCCAGGCCGGGGTGACCACCGACCTGAAGGCCGACTTCGCCCTCATCGGCACGGCGGACGGCACCAACGACTGCCTGGACGGCTATGTGGACGGCTTCCACGCCGCGGTGGGCACCACCGTCTACACCGCCGACTTCGGCCCCGGCGTGGGGGCGCCGCCGCCGCAGACCACGCAGCCGACGCTCTTGTTCGAGGAGACGTTCGCCACCTTCGACCCGCGGAGCACCACCGACAAGTGGAACACCCGGCTGGCCTGGGGCAACGGCTCCGACCCGGCCAACTCCAGCGAGTACGCGCAGTACGTCAACGTCGAGGCTGGCGACACCCGCGGGCCGAACCCGTTCTCCGTGGTCGGCGGCAACCTGCGCATCACCGGCACGCCGACCGCCGGGCTGACCAACGGCAAGACCTACACCTCCGGCGTCATCCAGACCCGCGGCAAGTTCTCCTGCACCTACGGCTACTTCGAGATCCGCTGCAAGATGCCCGGCGGCCTGGGCTTCTGGCCGGCGTTCTGGCTGATGGCCGAGGATCTGGCGACGCTGCCCGAGTTGGACGTGATGGAGTTCGCCTCCAAGTTCCCCAACGAGTACCCGATCAACGCGCACTGGAACGACGGCTCGGGGCAGACTTCCATCGGCGACGAGCAGGGCTACGTCGGCAACTTCATCAAGAACCTGCCCGACCTGCGCGCCGGCTTCCACACCTACGGGCTGGAGTGGACGCCCAGCTTCCTCACCTACTACTTCGACGGCCAGCAGATTTTCCAGCGGGCGACGCCGGCCAACGCCGGCTTCGACGAGCCGCATTACATCATCGTCAACATGGCGGTCGGCGGCACCGCGGGCTGGGTGGGGCCGCCGGACGGCTCGACGCAGACCTTCGAGGTGGACTACGTGCGGGTGTGGGACCGCAAGGGCACCGGCAGCGCGTATTACGTGGCGACCAACGGCAACGACAGTTGGACGGGCCTGCTGGCCGAGCCCAACGTCGGCAACACGGACGGGCCGTTTTTGACGCTCGGCAAGGCGCGCGACGCCATGCGCGCCAGCGGGCTGAAGCGCACCATCGTGCGCGGCGGCACCTACCGCTTCACCACGCAGATGACGCTGAACACTGCCGACAACGGGACGACCTGGGAAGCCTACCCCGGCGAGACGCCGATCCTGTCGGGGGGCGAGAAGCTGACCGGCTTCGCTTCAGAAGGGGCGGGGCTCTACGCGCTGGCAACCACGCAGACCAGCCTCGACCTGTTCGTCGGCGACGTGCGCCAGAAGCCGGCGCAGAGCGGCGTCTACAACCCGGCCGACCCGTACAAGAGCGGCTGGCTGGTGGCGCCCGCGGACGGCACCACCACCACGGTGCGCTTCATCGGCGGTCAGGTGGCGACCACCGAGCTGGACACGGGCGTGCTCATCCAGACCTTCGACCGCGACCGGCTGGCCGACGCCATCACGGGGGTGACCAGCATCGACACCGCCACCACCACCATCACGCTGGCCTCGGCCGTGCAGTACGCGGTGCGCGCGGGCGGCACCTTCCGCTTCCTCAACCGCGCCGCCAACATCCGCAACACGGGCGAGTTCGGCTGGCGGGCCTCGGACGGCAAGCTGGTGATGAAGCCGGCGGCGCCGGGCTCGTTCGAGGCGACCGGGGTCTACGCACCGCGCATCGGCCGATTGATGACGCTGGCCGGGACGCAGAGCGTCACCTTCAAGGGCTTGACCTTCAAGCACGGCAAGTACACCGACCAGTTCATCCGCCTGGAGGGCGGCGCCACCGGCAACACGTTCGACGGCTGCAACTGGCTGGGCGTCGGCACCGCACTCCAGATCAGCGCGTCGAACAACAACCGGGTCATCAACTGCTCGTTCAAGAGCATCGGCTGGTGGGGCATCTACCTGGACGCCCAGGCGTCGGACAACCTGATCGAGGCCAACACCTTCACCGATATGGGCGAGGTGCGCAAGGACACCGCCGCGGTCGGCGCCAACGGCGTGCACCGCAACGTCATCCGCTACAACGACATCGACGGCTCGGCGCGCTACGGCGTGTCGATCAAGGACTGGAACGCCAACAACGCCCACACCGGCAACGTCGTCGAGTTCAACGTCATCAAGAACTGCTGCCGCGAGACGGCGGACGGGGCCGGCGTCGAGAGCCTGGGGCGCTCGAACGGCGACACCCAGCTCTCGGTCAAGGGCAACTGGATCGAGGGGGTGGTGGGGCTCGCCACCAACAGCTCGGGCGGCTGGCTGACGCCCTACAAGGGCTGGGGCGTCTTCCTCGACGACCAGACCAACGGCGCCACCGTGCGCGAGAACTTCATCAAGGGCACGAGCTGGGCCAGCGTGTTCATCCACGGCGGCGACAACAACCTCGTCGAGAACAACGTGATGGTGATCGCCACCGAGCAGGAGGCGGCCATCCGCATCGAGCACAGCCCGCTGGCCGGCACCATCGGCGTGCCGGACAACAACACGGTGCGCAAGAACGTCGTCTACGCCACCACCGCGGTGACCGACTATTGGGCGCTCATCACGCCGGGCGTCTTCACCCTCGCCACCAACTGCGTCTACCGCAGCGCCGTCTACACCGGGGCCGGCGACGTGGCGGCCGACCCGCAGTTCACCGACAGCGCCAACGGCAACTGGCGGCTCAAGATCGGCTCGCCGGCCTTCCAAGTCGGCTTCACCGACCTCAAGTACGAGCTGATGGGGGTGGACGGCATCGCCATGGGGCCGGCTGGCACGGTGGGCGGCGGCGGCTCGACGCCCCCGTCCTCGTCCTACCCGGCGACCAAGGGCGGCTTTCTGGTCAGCGGCAACCAGATCCTCGACGGCGCGATGAAGCCGGTGCGCTTCACCGGGGCCAACCTCAACGGCGCCGAGTGGAACGACGCTGCCAACACCTTCGGCCTTCTGCCGGGCGGCTACACGGCGCGCAACTACAAGGCCATCCTCGACGACATCAAGGCGCTCGGCTTCAACCTCGTGCGCCTGCCGTTCGCCGACAGCACCGTCGTCTCGACGCGCACCCGGCACGGCTTCGCGGAAGGCCCGAACCCGGAGTTCATCGGCCTCAAGCCCATCGACATCCTCGGGCTGACCTGCCGCTACGCCCGGCAGATCGGCCTCTACATCCTGTTGGACCACCACCGCAACAACGCCTCCTCCGGCGCGGGCACCCAGGTCAACTTCCTGGCCGGCGACGGCTTCACGCTGCAAAACATCATCGACAACTGGAAGACGCTGGTCACCCACCCCGACATCCTCGGCAACCCGGCGGTGATGGGCTGCGACATCCACAACGAGCCGAACGGCCGGGCCTTCAACTGGAGCCTCTGGGCGCCGCAGGCCGAGCAGATCGCCAACGCCATCCACAGCGTCAACCCCAACGTGCTGGCGGTGATCGAGGGCAACGAGATCAGCTTCAGCCAGGGCGGCGAGGCGTGGGGCTGGTGGGGCGGCAACCTGCACGACTTCGACACCCGGCCCATCGCGCTCAGCCGGATGGACAAGCTGGTGCTGTCCACCCACGAGTACGGGCCGTATCTGGTCGGGCCGAAGCCGTGGCACAACGCCGCCAGCTTCCCGGCCAACATGTTCGGCCCGGCCAATTGGGGGGCGCAGACCGGCATCTGGGACTTCTTCTGGGGCGCCTTGTGGCGGGCCAAGCGCTTCCCGATCCTGGTCGGCGAGCTGGGCGCCAAGTTCGAGGACCCGGTGGGGCAGGCCAAGGAGTTCACCTGGATCGCCGCGCTGCACCGCTACCTGAACGGCGAGCTGAACGGCGACGGCCAGATGTTCCTCGGGGCCGGCGAGGTCGGCATGAGCTGGACGATGTGGACGATGAGCCCGACCAGCGGCGACACGGGCGGCATCTGGGGCAACGACTGGAAGACCGTCCAGACCAACCGCTACGACCAGTACAAGACCCAACTGTGGAAGGGGGTCATCACGCCGCCGCCGCAGATCAGCGTCGCCGGCACCCGGCTTTAAGGAGGCGGACATGCCCTTCACCACGACCAAGAGCTACATCGGCCAGACGATCCCGACCAACTTCGACAACGCCGGGGTGCCGGAGCTGCGCATCGACGCCTCGGTGGACCCGAGCTGGAACGACTGCGAGGTGATCGGCGGCCTCGTCCAGGGCTCGGTCCACATCGTCTCGGCGCGCAACCTGCGCCTCAACGGGGTGGAGGTGACCAGCCCCAACGGCATCGGCATCTACCTGTCGCAGACCGGCACCCAGGACGTGGAGATCACCGGCTGCTTCGTGCACGACACCGGCAACGACGGCATCTACGTGGACGAGGGGACGGCGACGACGGCGCCGCGCCACGTCAACCTGCGCCTCACCAACAACCGGCTCTACTCGGTCGCCAAGGGGGTGGTGGGCGACACCGCGGCGGAACGCCACGCCATCGAGTGCTTCGCCAAGGACTGCGTGATCCAGGGCAACGACATCAACAACGTGCCGCGCGGCCACGGCATGAAGATCCACTCCTCGGCTTACGTGGCGAACAACAAGATCCGCAACACCGGGCGGAACTCCATCGGCCTGCGCGGCGACCGCTCCCCCGGCGCCGGGCCGATCCGCGTCACCCAGAACGATTGCGCGCTGACCGGGCAGCGGGCCGATAGCACGACGTTCGGCCCCATCGCCGTCTACAACTTCGGTTCGACCTACCCGGCCATCGAAATCGACCGCAACACCATCGTCACGGGCGGCAAGACGGCGGTGCTGGTCGAGGCCGGGCTGATCGGCTCCATCACCATCCACGACAACACCATCGACGGGGTGGGGCCGGTGGTGACGCCGCCGCTGCAACCGCCGACCGCGCCGCCGTCGGCCGTTCCGGGGGTGGGGATGGGCGAGCCGCGCTCGGTGCCGGGCACCATCTGCATCGTCCAGGCGGACGGGCCGGCGGGCTCGGCGCTGCTGGTGGACACCGACTACCAGCTCCGCGCCAAGACGGTGGCGCTGGCCGGCGGCGCCAAGATGGTGGCCTACGGCTCGACCGGGCGGCGCGCGGTGCGCCTGGACGGGCTGCTGACCTCCTACATCGAGGTGGCGCACGCCGATCTGGCGGTGGGCACCGCCGACGCCGCGGTGGAGGTGATCTGGCGGCCGGACGCGGTGCTGGGGGGTGCGACGCTGTTCGACCTGCGCGACGCCGCCGGGGCCAACGGCTTCGCGGTCGGCGTCACGGCCACCGACCTGCGCCTGCTGGTGGGTACGGTGGACGGCGGCGGCGGCGCCCACCCGGCGTTGGGGGCGGTGCAGTACGCCGCGACGGCGCGGGTGAACGGCACGGTGCGCGGCTACGCCGGGCTGACCACGGCGGCTTCGGCCGGGCTGGTGTTCACCGCCGGCCACGCCTTGAACGCCAGCCAGGGGCGCATCCGCGTCGGCGCCGGCATCCGAGGGCTGATCCTCGGCGTGCGGGTGTCGAAGCGCACCGGGCGCGGCATGACGGCCAGCACGGTCCCCGTGTTGTCGAGCTTCCCGGTCCTCTAGTGGTGTGCGCCGAACAGATCTTTACGTATGTGGTTGGGAGGGGGCCGTCGAACCCGACGTATTTGTTATTGTACAAATGATTTTATGTCTCTGGTTCAGCCGATATAGAGAAATCGGGGCTTCATCGGCGAGCGGCCATGCCCTAAAAAGGGGGCGGTGCAAATGCTAAAGAGAGGCTCTTATGCGTTCCATTGTTTTCGTCGGTTTGGCTGCGCTGCTGTCTGGGTGTGCTGCTACTCCCCAGCTTGAGCCCTCTGCTATGATGAATATGATTTGCTCGCCGGTTTCAGGGCCAGGATCTGTCGTTGTACCCTACATGTCGTCGGAGGTGACCGTGAGGGTTCTGCGCGATGGTGGCTTGGAGTTCTCTTATCCTGATTTCAGTGATCTCAAGAAGCCTAAGACTGAGCCGATCCCCGCTGGGTACGCATGCAAGGTGAAAGCGCATCCCGTCTCTGGCGGCTGACCAGTGGAATTATTCCAGGGGTTGGGCGGGGGATGCTCCGCCCATTCCATTTCTGACGGGACGCTCCAGGAAGATAGTATCGTTTGTAGTTCAGTGAATGAGTGGGAACATGCGGCCCCAGCTCGGCTACATACATAAGGGACCGCCTAGCGCACACTACTAGCTGGGCGTGCATAGAAGTGTGGGGTGGGGCAGGGCACCCTTGGGCAAACCAGCTCCGAGGATGCCATGGTCCCTCCGCGCTTTACCGGCGAGATCAGCGCCGGCCACATCTCGATCATCGTCACGCTGATGACCGGCCTGGGCGGGCTCTACGCCAGCGTCACCGGCACGCTGTCCAACCACGAGTACCGGCTCGTGCAGATCGAGCGGACGCAGGCCGAGGACAAGCGGGAACGCCTCCAGTTCCAGGGCGAGATCCGCACCATCGCCCAGGCGATCCGCGAGGACGTGGCGACGGTGAAGGCGGACCTCAAGCACTTAGGCGAGCGCCGGCCATGAACGGGCTCACCAACGAGATCATCGCCGCCACCTTCCCAGAGCGCCGCATCCTGGCGCTGACCGCCTGGGGCGAGGCGCGCGGCGACGGCGAGCGCGGCATGCAGGCGGTCATCAACGTCGTCCAGAACCGCGCCAGCCGGCCGCGCTGGTGGGGCAGGGACGTGACCGAGGTGTGCCTGAAGCCCCACCAGTTCTCGTGCTGGCTCGACGGCGACCCCAACCGGGCGAAGATGCTCGACGTGACGCCGTACAACGAGGCGTACCGCACCGCCTACCGGCTGGCGACGCAGGCCGAGGAGGGCCGGTTGCCCGACGTGACCGGCGGCGCCGACCACTACCATTCCCTGCACATGATGACGCCGCCCACGTGGGCGCAGGGGCATCTGCCGCTCGCGTTCATCGAGAACCACGTCTTCTACCGCCTGGAGAAATGACATGGGCATCGCCATCGGCGGGCTCGCCGCCGCCGCCGTTTCCACCGCGCTGCCCTTGGCCGACGCCTTCGTGCGCCGGCTGCTCAATCTGATCCCCGACCCCGCCGGCAAAGCGGCGGCCGAGGCGGAATGGGCGACGCTGCTGCTGGCGGTGATGCGCGAGAGCGACGAGCGCCAGAGCCGGGTGAACGAGATCGAGGCCGGCTCGGACAGCCTGTTCAAGTCGGGCTGGCGGCCGGCGACCGGCTGGCTGTGCCTGTTCGGGCTGGCGATGGAGACGGTGGTGTACCCGCTCCTGGGTTGGGCGCTGACCCTCTGGTCGCCGGGCACGCCGCTGCCGCAGGTCCAGACCGAGGTGCTGACCAGCCTGCTGGCCGGGCTGTTGGGCCTGGGCGGCTACCGCACCATCGAGCGCTGGAAGGGCCGGGTGTAGTCACGGACACCCGGCCACGTTGTGTTCTCTCCGGTTCCCGGTTTTTCCTACCGACCGAGGCGTAGCCTATTGCTAGGACTACGCTTTTACATTCCATTAAGGAAGATCCTTTACTTGTTCCGGTGGTCGAGCGTGTGCCGTGCCCTTGTTCGGCGCGGTCATCGGAGCGGCCGCAAGTGGAGCGATAGACCCATGAAGATCCTCTTCGTCAATCCCAGCCTGCGGCCCGAAGCCTCCCACCGTTATCTGCCGCCGGGCTTGGGGTACGTGGTGACCGCGGTCAAGGTCGCGGGCTTCGCGTTCGACATCCTGGACATCGACGCGAACAACTACACCGACGCTCAGGTCGAGGCGTACCTCGCCAAGGGCAAGTACGACGTGGTGGCGGTCGGCTCCATCGTCACGCATTACCGCTGGGTGCGCTGGCTGGTGCAGACGGCGAAGCGGGTCAACCCCGGCAGCACCGTCATCGTCGGCAACTCGGTCGGCTCCTCGATCCCCGAGATCCTGTTCCACCACAGCCCGGTCGACATCGTCGTCCTGGGCGAGGGGGACATCACCATCGTGGAGGTGCTGGAGGCGCTGCGCGACGGCAAGCCGCTGGGCGCCGCGGTCGAGCCGGCGGTCCCCGTGCCGCACGACAACGGTTCCTACCCCGCGTGCCTGAAGGGCGTCGGCATCGCGGGCATCGTCTTCCGCGACGCGCAGGGCCGCGTCGTGCAGAACGACCGCCGCACCGCCGCCAAGGCGGTGGACGATCTGCCCTGGCCCGACTGGGATCTGTTCGACGTCGAGACCTACATCAAGCGGGGCCGCGAGACGGCGCGCGGCGAGGTCTGGCGCTACGGCCGCGACGAGGCGGTGGTGTTCCCGGTGAACACGGCGCGCGGCTGCGTCTTCAAGTGCACGTTCTGCCATTACGTCTTCTGGCACGACCCGTACCGGCACCGCTCGGTGGAGTCGGTCATCGCGGAGGTCAAGCACCTCAAGTCCAAGTACGGCGCCAACTACATCAACTTCTGGGATGAGCTGTCCTTCCACAAGATCGGCCCGACCGAGAAGTTCCTGGATGCGCTGGAGGCGGCAGACCTCGGCATCCACTACACGGCGGCTGTGCGCTCCGACCTGCTGGGCCGCGACGAGGTGCCCGAGGAGGACCGCCGCCGGGTGGCCGACAAGTTCGCCCGCACCGGCTGCATGTCGCTGGGCTTCTCGCTGGAGTCCGGCAACGACGAGATCCTCACCGCCATGAACAAGCGCGTGCGCGCCGACTTCTTCCGCGAACAGGTCCGCGTGCTGCGCGAAGCGGGTGTCACGTGCAGCACCAGCGTCGTCGTCGGCTACCCGCAGGAGACGCCGGAGACGCTGGCCGACACCTTCCGCATGTGCGAGGAGACCAAGGTCTATCCCAGCGTCGGCTTCCTGCTGCCGCTGCCGGCCACCGGCATGTGGAAGCACGCGCTGGAGCACGGCCACGTCACCGACCCGCACCAGTTCCTGATGGACGTGACCGAGCGGCAGGACTTCGTCGTGAACATGACCACCATGCCCGGCGAGCAGTTCGAGGGCGAGGTGAAGAAAGGCCTCGCCTATCTCAACGAGGTGCTGCACTGCCAGTTGGACGAGAGCACGCTGATCAGGACCGGTGGCTACCACAAGCACACCCGCAATCAGAACGAGGAAGTCCGGAACGCGGAGGTTTTCAAGCACCGCAACACCACCGACTCGCTGAATTACGCCAGCCTGACCGGATCGGTGTAGATACGCCGCTGCTCCCGCTGATATGGAAGAGACGCACCGGCTGGTCATGGAGGTGAGGGAGCGCTGCATCGCGGCACTGCCACCCGATGCTGTCTACCGCCAACACTGATTTTGCCCGGCATGAACGCGGTGGCCCGGATCTGGTTCATCGGGGGGCGCCAGCGGACGACAGCAAAGGATATGAGCATGGATGGCGCGCAGAACCTATCCATCGTCTTCCAGGCGGCGGCCATGCGTCACCGGTTGGGGGATTTTGAGGGCAGCGCATCGCTTTGCCAGTTCGGCCTCTGCACGGAGCCGGGGCAAGCCGATTTCTGGCTGTTGGCCGGAACGGCTCCGGTCGGCGCATCCGCCAAGCGACACGGGATGTTGGCTCGGGCGCTCCGGCTGCGCCCCGATCATGCTGACACCGCACTCGCCTTCGCCGAACTGGTGGCCGGCAACGGCGACGTCGAGCGTTCCCTGACCCTGCAGCGCCACACGCTCGTCCTGGATCCGGCGCATCCCGATGCCCTGGCCCATCACGGCGAGTCGTTGCGGATGGCGGGGCGGGGCGACACTGCGATTCGAACGCTCCGGCGCGCCATCGCCCTCTCGCCCGGGCAGCCTGAACTGCACGTCCTCCTTGGCGGCCTACTGCTCGATGCCGGGGATGTGACCGGGGCGGAAGAGGCATTCCGGGCCGCCGCCGGTCTCTGCCCCGGATGGGGGCTGCCGCGCCTGCACCTCTGGCACCTGGTGATCGATTCCGGTCGGATCGACGAGGCCCTCGAATACGGGCAGCGCCTTGCATCCGATTGTCCCCAGTATGCCGAAGAGGTGCTTTCGAAGATCGCGCTCCATCAGGCCAAGCGGGAGCAATGGGCCGCTGCGCTTGCAACCTATCAGCGGTTGGCCGCCATCGTTCCCGAGGTTCGCGCCATGCTGGGCGACGCGCTGTTCGCCGGGCACGATGTCGGCGCCTGCGACGCCGCCGTTCCGCAGGGCGGCGACGTTGGCGTGAACGTGCTGCCGCCGATGGCCGGCCGGTTCGCGGCTGCTTACGGCGCCGATGGCTGGCAGGGACAGCGCATCCTGGTGTTGATGCCGAAGCACATCGGCTGCGACCCGCGAGCCATCGAGCATGACCTCTCGCAATATTTGACCGAGGCGGCGAAGGCGTCCGGTCTTGAGGTTCTCTTCATCGCCGCCGACGAGGTGAGCTATCCGGTGTTCATGACACCGGAAAGACGGAGCCGGTCACCATCCAACCTCCGGTCCATCGCGGCCCGGATTCTGGAATTCATGCCTGATGTCGTCGTCTTGGATTGCAACAGCCTCAGCGACGGCGACACCATCAACCACTCCTGGCTTCGCGTGCTGCAAGAGAAGGTTCCCTTCAAGATCGTCGGCGTCGTGCCGGATAACCATGGCCCTGGCCGCCAGCGGGTCGAGCATTGGGCCGCGGCGGTCGATGCGTTCGTTCACTTCGAGCCGGGGGCGTCCGGCCACTCCGGCCCCTGCCCCGGCAGTGACAGCGACAAGATGATCCTCACCTATGTCCCGGTGCCGGATTACTTTCATTCCGATTCCATCGTGCGCGACATGGGGGGGATCTTCGTCGGGTCCCCTTCCGGCAACGGCCTCGGGCACCGGGCGCTGTGGCTGTCGGCCCTGAAGACGCGCATGCCGGAATGCCGGTTGATCATGGGCAACCGGTTTGCCGCGACCTCACCGAACCTCACCGAATACGCCCGCCTGCATGGGCGCACGAAGGTCAGCTTCAACTTCGGCCGGCGCCCTGCCGGCACCGTCATCGTGACCGGCCGAACCTATGAATCGATCAGGGCCGGGTGCCTTCTGCTTGAGCAGGCAGGCTCGCGGCTCGGTGACTTCTTCGTCGAGGGCAAGCATTTCGCCACATTCCGCAACGCCGATGAGATGATTGCCCTCGGACGGCACTTCTTGAACAACGACGATCTGCGCACCACCATGGCGGCGGACGCTCAAGCCTTCATGCAGGAGAACTACGCACCGAAGTTCTTCTGGCCGTATGTCCTCTCCCGGCTGGAAGCCCGGCACGCGGCGGAGTAGCGGCGTTCATCGCCGCGCCGACCACAGGTCCAGCAGCGCCGCCTCGAAGGCGGCGGTGAAGGCAGCGCCGTCGCAGATCCGCTCGGCCATGCGCGCGCGCAGCGCGAAACGGCGAGCCGCCAGGGCCGCCGGATCGGCCACGAGGCGTGCGGCCATGGCCAGATAGTCCTCGGCGGTCGCGGCCACCAGATCGCCGTGGCCGATCTGCCGGAGGATGGCCAGCGACTGCCGCGCCACCGGCCGCCGGCCCTCCAGCGTCACCACCGGAACCCCCATCCACAGCGCCTCCAGCGTCGTCAGGCAGCCGCAGAACGGGAACGGGTCGAGCGCCACGTCCACGTCGGCGTATTCCTCCAGCATGGCGTCGTGCCGCGCCGGCCCCCGCAGGTCCAGGCGCGCCGCGTTGATCCCGCGCTCCGCGAAGGCGGCGTGGAGGGCCTGCCGCTCGGCCTCCTCGGTCAGCGTGTGCCACTTCAGCACCAGCCGCGCGGTCGGCACGCGCCTCAGCAGCTCGGACCACAGGTCGAGCACGGGCGGCGACAGCTTGGACAGGTTGTTGAAGCTCCCGAAGGTCGGCCGGCCGCTGTCTAGCAGGGGTGGGGGGGCCACCGGCGGGCTGGGCTGCGGCGGCGTGTAGCAGAACCGGCCGGCGGACAGGGGGACGACGCGCTCGGTGAACCAGCCGCACCGTTCCGCCGGGACGCTCTCCCCATCGGTCAGCACCGCGTCCATGGTCGGCAGGCCGGTGGTGTGGAAGTAGCCGAGCCAGCTCACCTGCAACGCCGCCGGCTTGGCAGCGAACACCGTCAGCCGGTTGTCGGCGGTGTGCCCGGCAAGGTCGACGAGAATGTCGATCCCCTCCCGCCGGACGGACTCCTCAAGCGCGGCGTCGGACCAGCCGGCGCTGTCGTGCCAGACCTCCACAGCGTCGCGCAGGCGCGCCGTCAGATCGTCCGCCGCCCTGGTGTCGCTGAAGGCGTGCACCTCGAACCGGGTGCGGTCGTGATGCTCCAATGCCCCGATGGACAGATAGCCCACGGGGTGCCGACGGAAATCGGGCGAGACGTAGCCGACGCGCAGCCGTCCACCGGCGAAGCGCGGCGCGGCGGGTAGGCGGTGACGACGGGCGGCCACCGCCGCGACGCCCCAGCGCCGGTGCGCCTCCGCAAGCTCGTCGTCGCTGACGGACGGATCGTAGTTGAGGGCCAGCAGTAGGTTGGAGTTTGCAGCACCAGCCGACCCAGCCAGCATGTGCGCGCGGGCGAGGCTGCGCTGCGCCCGCTCTGGGTGCCGGCCGGCCAGCAGCACGACGCCCAGGTTGTTGCATGCCTCGGGCGCCTGCGGCTCCACCGCCAGCGCCGCCGACAGGCAGCGCTCCGCCGCGCGCAGCCGGACGCACCGCAACTCGACCAAGCCAAGCGCCGCCCATGCGGCGGCGTCGACGGGCTGCATGCGCACCGCGCGCACCGCGCCGACTCGGGCGCCGGCACCGTCGCCCATGGACAGGCGGACCCCGGCCAGGACGCGCCATGCCGCAGTGTGGGCCGGATTGAACGCCAGCGCGTGCCGCGCCGTCCGCTCGGCCCCCGCGCCGTCGCCGATGCGGCGGCGGGCGTCGGCGAGTTGCAGCGCCGCTTCCGCATCGGCGGGCGCCAGACGCACGGCCCACCGCAGCAGGCGCTCCGCGTCCGCGACGTGGCCGGTGCGCAATGACTGCGCCCCGGCGGCGAAGGCGGCGTCCGGGGCCAGGGCGAGCGCCGTGCGGACGGCGGCGCGGGCCGTCTCCGGCCGGCCGGCGGCGGCGAGCGCATCGGCCAGGGCGAGCCGAAGCGACCAATCGTCGCAGCGGGCGCCGAGGCAGGTCCGCAGCACCTCCGCGGCCTCCGCTCCGGCACCGCTGTCCAGCAGGCTGTAGCCCAGGTTCAGGCGCAAATCGACGCGGCTCGGCGCGGCGTCCGCGGCGCGCCGCAGCCAGCGCAGGGCGGTGGGATGCCCGGTGCCGCGCAAGGCGTCGCCCAGGTTCGCCAGCAACACGCCGCGTTCCGGTGCCAGCGCCACGCTGACGGCCAGGTGGGCCGCGGCCTCGGCGCACCGGCCCATGTCAAGGCACACGACGCCCAGCAGGCGGCGCGGCTCCGCCTCGTCCGGAAAGCTGCGGGCGACCATCTCGTAGAGCGGCAGCGCGGCGTCCAGCTGTCCTTGGGCGTGCAAGGCTTTTGCCCTGTCCGCCAGCGCCTGGGCAATCTTGGGATTCACAGGTGAGGGGAGCCTTTCATTGCCGTACCGGGAGTCGATCTCACGGCCAATTCTTTGTGTACCTAATTCGAAACCCCATGCCCTTTGGCCGAGCCCTTCGTGGCCGGAAGCGTCGACAGCATAGGAATAGCGGGCATTTGACTCTTTACGTCCCGTAAACTATATTGCTGAATCGAAGGTGGTGGGAAATGGGCATCAATGGACTCACATCCGCGTTAGCGACCCCTCAGACGCCTGCCGTTCCCCTTACGGGTGGACAGCGGGGCCAGCCGGAATCCGCTTCGGCTTCGAGTCAGGCATCGTCGTCCGTGCCCCGCGTTGTTTTTAACCCACGCACCCATTTCGACGCCAGTGCCGGCGTGTTCGTCATGGAATACCGCAGCGCCAGCTCCGGCGAGATCGAACGCCAGTTCCCCGACGAGCAGCAGCTGCGCGCCTACGAGAACGCGAAGAAGATCGAGGCGGCGCGGAGCAAGGGAGAGGCCGCGGCGGCGGCGGTGAAATCCTCCTTGGACGCGAACGTGGACGTGAAGTCGCCTGCGCCTGCGCAAACCTCGGCGCCGCTTCCCGCCAAGGCCGAAAAAGCTCCGCCTCCAGCTCCAGCTCCAGCTTCGGCCTCGACCAAGGCTTACGAACCCGTGCGCCTCGAAGTCTAAGGCTTCGCACGCGGCCAGTGACGATATTTTAACCATTCTGAACCGACACTCCCGTGGCCGAAGACATTCGGCTTCCAGCGGGATGTGCGTGCATGAACGAGATCGCGACCTTCGACGGCATCGGGCCAAAGCTGAACGGCGCCCAGATCCTTGTGACTGGGGGCACCGGTTCGTTCGGGCGCGCCTTTGTCCGCCATGTCCTGGAACACTACCGGCCCGCCCGCTTCATCGTCTTCTCCCGCGACGAGTTGAAGCAGTACGAGATGGCGCAGGACTTCCCGACGTCCCGCTTCCCGTGCATGCGCTATTTCATCGGTGACGTCCGTGACCAGCAGCGGCTGGAAACGGCCATGCGCGGCGTCGATTACGTGATCCACGCCGCCGCGCTGAAACACGTGCCGATCGCCGAATACAACCCGATGGAGTGCATCCGCACCAACATCACCGGCGCCGAGAACGTGGCGACGGCGGCCATGCGGGCCAAGGTCAAGAAGGTGGTGGCGCTGTCCACCGACAAGGCGGCCAACCCCATCAACCTCTACGGCGCCAGCAAACTGGCGTCGGACAAGGTGTTCGTCGCCGCCAACAACCTCAGCGGCGAGGGCGGCACCCGCTTCTCGGTGGTGCGCTACGGCAACGTGCTGGGCTCGCGCGGCAGCGTGGTGCCCTTCTTCCGCAAGCTCATAGCCGAGGGCGCGACCAGCCTGCCGATCACCGACCCGCGGATGACGCGCTTCTGGATCACGCTGCGCCAGGGCGTGTCGTTCGTCACCTCGTCGCTGGCGCAGATGCAGGGCGGCGAAATCTTCGTGCCGAAGCTGCCCAGCATGCTGATGACCGACCTTGCCCGCGCGCTGGCCCCGGACCTGCCGCACGAGGTGGTCGGCATCCGTCCCGGCGAGAAGATCCACGAGGTGATGATCCCCGCCGAGGTGTCGCAGAACACCATCGAGCTGAGCGACCGCTACATCATCAAGCCCGCCTTCATGGAATGGGGCGTGTACAAGACGCCGAAGGACAGCCGACCGGTGGACGAAGGGTTTTGCTACTCCAGCAACCTGAACACCGATTGGATCGATGCGGAGCGCCTGTTTACCTTGCTGGCAAGCTGCTGACCACAGGCGGGCGTCCACGTTCTTTTCGAGGGCACGCCACGCTCGACATTGCCGTCTTCGGCGCTCACATTCGAACGGATCGTATGATCGCGGCAAAAAGCGGACGAGCATGGCGCGGTGGCTGATCTTCGGGGCGACGGGGCTGCTCGGACAGGCACTCATGCGCGAGGCTCGCCGTCGCGGACTTGCGGTTGCCGGGGCGGCGCGCTCGGCCGCCGACATCGCCTGCGACGTGACCGATCCCGAGGCGGTCGCCGCCGCTTTCGACGCGGCGGCCCCGGATTTCGTCGTCAATGCCGCGGCCTTGGTGGACCTCGATCGCTGTGAGTCCGATCCGCGGCTGGCCTACATGGTCAACGCCCGCGCCGCCGCCTTCCTGGCGGAGCAGTGCCGGCAGCGCGGCTCCCGGCTGGTGCACATTTCCACCGACCATTACTGGCGCGGCGAGGGGGCGCGGCTGCACGGCGAGGCGGCGCCCGTGCGCCTTCTCAACGAGTACGCCCGATCCAAATATGCCGGCGAGGCTTTCGCGGCCACGGCACCGGGGGCTCTGGTGGTGCGCACGAACATCACCGGCTTCCGAGGCTGGGCGGGGCGGCCGACCTTCGCCGAATGGTGCCTGGACGTGATCGAACGCGACGCCCCGGTTACCCTGTTCGACGATTTTCACACCTCGACCATCGACGCGCCGTCTTGCGCCGCGGCTCTGTTCGATCTGGTCGCGCTCGGTGCCGGCGGTCTCCTCAACGTGGCGGCGCGCGAGGCGGCTTCCAAGGCTGCGTTTGTCGACGCGCTGGCCGCCGCTGCCAACCGCCGCCTCAGCCGGGCCACCCATGGCTCCGTCGCCGGCCTTGCCACGCCACGGGCGGACAGCCTGGGCCTCGACGTCACCCGCGCCGAGGCTATTCTTGGCCGGCGCCTGCCGGATACCGCGGCGGTGGTCCGCGCCCTCTGCCAACAATACGGGGAAGGGCCATGCGTTACGACAGCATCATAACGGTGAAGCAGCGCGCCATTTCGCTGCAAGACCCGACCTACTTCGTCGCCGACATCGCCGCCAACCATGACGGCGACCTTCAGCGGGCCATGGATCTGATCTGGAAGGCCAAGGAGGCCGGCGCCGACGCGGCCAAGTTCCAGCACTTCCTGGCCAAGGACATCGTGTCCGATTATGGCTTTCGGAAGCTGGGCGGCCAACTCGGCCACCAGGCCAAGTGGGACAAGCCGGTCGTGAGCGTGTACCGCCAGTACGAGCTCAATCGTGACTGGAACGAAGCCCTGTTCGCCACCTGCGAACAAGCGGGCATCGACTTCATGACCACGCCTTACGACTTTGCCGCCACGGAATCCGTGGCGCGGCTGGTCGCGGCGATAAAGATCGGCTCGGGCGACATCACCTGGACCGACAGCATTGCCCACATCGCCGCCCAGGGCAAACCGGTGTTCCTCGCCACCGGCGCCTCCACCATGGAAGACGCCGAGCGGGCCGTCGCCACCATCCTGGACCACACCCCGCAGATCGTCCTGATGCAGTGCAACACCAACTACACGGGTGACGTGGAAAACTTCCGCTTCATCAATCTGCGGGTGTTGCAGAACTATGCGATCCACTGGCCCGGCATGGTGCTCGGTCTTTCGGACCACACGCCTGGGCATGCGACGGTGCTGGGTGCCCTGGCGCTGGGCGCCCGCGTCATCGAAAAGCACTTCACCGACGACAGTTCCCGCGCCGGGCCGGACCATCCCTTCTCCATGACGCCGCAGTCCTGGCGGGAGATGGTGGACCGCTCCCGCGAGCTGGAGAACGCTCTGGGCGACGGCGTCAAGCGCATCGAGGAGAACGAGCGCCAGACCGCCGTGGTCCAGCGCCGCTGCCTGCGTCTGGTCCACGCCATGAAGGCGGGGGAGGTCCTGGCCGCCGGCGATTTGGAGGCCCTGCGCCCGGCCGATCCGCACGCCCTGCCGCCCTACCGCGCCGCCGAGGCGGTTGGCCGGGTGCTGACGGTGGACAAGGAGGCGGGCGACGCCCTGCACGCCCATGAGGTGGAGGGGATCGATGCTTGAAGGTCGGCTCACCGGACTGCGCGCGGTCGAGCGCGGCGACTTGCCGCAGCTGATGGAATGGCGGAACCGCCCGCAGTACCGGCGCTATTTCCGGGAATACCGCGAACTGAACGCCGCGATGCAGGAGCGCTGGTTCGACAAGCTGGTGCTGGGCGATCCCAACACCTGCATGTTCGCCATCGTCGAGCGGACCGGCGTCGGGCGGACCGGCGGGCGCCTGCTCGGCGCCTGCGGGGCTTGCTACATCGACTGGGTGAACCGCAACGCCGACTTCTCCATCTACATCGGCGCCGATGACCTGTACATCGACGACACGCTGGCCCCCGATGCCGGCGAGACGCTGCTGCGCTACTGCTTCGACGAATTGTCGCTGCACCGCGTGTGGGCGGAAATCTACGACTTCGACGAGCCCAAGAAGGCCCTGTTCGACCGCCTGGGCTTCACCCTCGACGGCCGCCACCGCCAAACCCACTGGGCGGAAGGTGCCTGGCACGACTCGCTGTTCTACGGCCTGCTGGCCGGGGACCATTACAGCCAGAAGGGAACACGGCCATGATCGTCGCCATCCTTCAGGCCCGCATGTCCTCCTCGCGGGCGCCGGGCAAGGTCCTGCGGCCAATCCTTGGTCAGCCGATGATCGCCCGCCACCTGGAGCGGCTTCGCCGCGCCGAGACCCTCGACCGCATCGTCGTGGCGACCAGTGTGGGTGCCGATGACGACGCCATCGAAGAGGCCGTGTCAGCGGTGGGCATCGATGTTTTCCGCGGCTCGCTCGACGACGTGCTTGACCGCTACGTCCAGGCCGCCCGCCGCTACGCGCCGGATCATGTGGTGCGCGTGACGGCCGACTGCCCGCTGGCCGACTGGCGCCTGCTGGACCGCATTGTCCGCACCCATCTGGCGAGCGAGGCCGACTACACCAGCAACACTCTGCCGCTGACGTGGCCCAACGGCCTGAACGTCGAAGTGGTGCGCACCGCGGCTCTGGAACGGGCGTGGCGCGAGTCCACCGCACACTACGACCGCGAGCATGTGACTCCCTTCGTAAAGCGGGAAGACGGCTTCCGCCGCACCTCGGTGATGCGGGCTCCGGACCTGTCACAGGTTCGCTGGACCGTCGATTACCCGGATGACTTCGCCATGGTGCGGCAAGCCTACGAAGCGCTCTATCCGGGCAAGCCGGACTTCGATTCCGATGACCTGCACGATTTGTTCTGCAAGCACCCGGAAATGCTGCGGATCAACAACGCGCCGGATCAGGTCGATCTGTTTGTCAAACAGTGGCAACATTCGTGAAATCTGGTAAATTACAACGTTGAATATGGCGGGGAGCCAAATCGATGAGCGAGTTCAAGACCGAGCAAGAGGGATTCTGGGCTGGCCAGTTCGGCAAGGACTACATTGGGCGGAACCGTTCGGACCAATACCTGATCTCCAATGTTGCCTTTTTCGCGAATATCTTCCGGCGGACCCACGACATCGGCAGCGTCATCGAACTCGGAGCCAACATTGGCATGAATCTCAGGGCGATCCAGGCGCTGGCGCCGAAGGCCGAGGTTTCCGGGGTCGAGATCAACGACGACGCCTACACGGAACTCGCGTCCATCAAGGGTGTGACGGCGCACAAGCAGTCCATCCTCGATTTTGCGTCCGACCGAACGTACGACTTCGTTTTCACGAAATGCGTGTTGATCCACATTGCGCCGGACTATTTGGCTGACGTGTACAAGACGATGCACGCCTTGTCGTCCCGGTACGTCTTGATGGCGGAATACTACAATCCGACGCCGGTCGAAGTGACCTATCGCGAGCACACGGGAAAGCTGTTCAAGCGCGATTTCGCTGGCGAGTTCATGGAACGGTTCACGGATTTCGAATTGGTCGATTATGGCTTCGTGTGGAAGCGGGACCCGAACTTCCCCCAGGACGACGTGTCCTGGTTCCTGATGAGGAAAAAGGCCTGACGCCCGGTCCTCTGGCGGACCGCGCGCCCGTGATCCCGGTGCCCCCGCGCCATGCGGCGCGAGGGCTGCAACGAACTCAGGCCTGGGTAGCGGGGAACGTCTCGACGATGGCCACGTCCAGGTCGCTCAGGCGGCGGCAGACTTCCATCGCCGACTGGATCTGGCCCTGCTCGACGAGGTTCTGCATGACCGCGAGGCTGCGCTGCACCGCCGTCATCTCGCTCGCTTCCGAGCGATCGCACAGCAGGTCGGCCAGTTCCTGCCGATAGACGGCGTCGTGCTCCGGATCCAGCAGCATGGACTGGAGGACGAAGTAGATCTTCTTGGTGGGCGTGTTCGCATCGGCGGCGCTGTGCAGAAGATCGCCGCTCGTCAGCACCTGCGCGCCGGCTGAGACCTTGAGCTGCCCCTCGGGGGTCAGCATGACAGCGGCGCCGTTCACAAATGCGACGACACCCGGCTTAAGTTCCAGATCCACCATGTCCTTCATCGCCCGCTGACCCTATCCTGATGGTATTGAGACGTTGGCAATATACCGCCAATCGTCGTACAGAGCAAAACGAGAAACAGCGGCGCTTTACAGCCGCAATGGTGCGCGTGCGGCGACTTCGGCCATCACGCCGGCGGGCCAGGGCCGGGCGGGTGTGGCCAGGACGGGCTCCCGCGCCCGGTGGATCGGGTCGCGCTCGTCGGACAGGCCCACCCAGCGAAAGCTGCTGGCGACCAGCGTCGGCACGCCGAGCGCACCGCCGAGCATGGCGATCCAGGTTCCGGCGGACACCACGAGGTCGAGCGACGCGACCGCCGCCGCCGTGTCCTGGATGCCGTCCCTCAGGTCGAGGTCCGGCAGGGGATGGACGGCAAGGCCGAAGGTCTCGTGCAACTGGGCCAGTTCATCGCGGACATCGCCGTGCTGAAGGGAAACGAACGTTCCCCGTCCCCGCAATCCGGACAGGACCGGTGCCCAGTCGGGGAGCGGCCGGTACTCGATGGCGCGGCCGGGCGTGATCAGCGACGACCGCCAGCACAGGCCGATCCATGGGCCGGGGCCCAACGCCTCCAGGCGTGCGCGCCACCGCTGCGCCGCGGCGGGGTCGGGGGCCAGGACGGGAACGTGCGCGCGCCGCGTCGCCGCGTCCCAGAGGAAGCGGGGAAGGCTTCCCAGTTCGATGTAGACATCGGCGTCGGCGGGGCCGCACCGGCTGTCGCCGACGGCGTGCCAGCGCTTGCCCGGCCGCTCCACCTGCAACGGGCGGACGGTCACGCCCGGCAGGCTCTGCCGGACCAGGGGAACCAGCTTCGGCGTAACGTCCAGCGTGACCGCCGCCGCCCGTTCCGCGGCCTCGCGGACGAAGGGCAGGAACCAGATCTGGTCGCCGATGCCCATCTCCCCACAGATGTAAAGGTGGCGCCCGGCCAGCGGTTCGCCGGACCAGCGCGGGCAGGGGATGGCGCGGGCGACGCTGTTGGGGGTCTCCGGGTGCAGCCGCCACTCGAACTCGGCCCAGCCCTCGGCGAAGCGGTGCAACGGCAGCAGCGACCTCGCCAGATTGTAGTGGATCGCCGGGTCGTCGGGGGTGAGGAGCGCCGCGCGCGTCAGTGCCTGGACGGCACCCGCGTCGTCGCCCGCCGAGGCCAGCCCTTCCCCGAGGTTCACATAGGAACCGGTGCGCTCCGGCTCCAGCGCGATGGCGGTGCGCAAGGCCCGCCGCCCGCGTTCGCCGTCCCCGGCGGCGAACGCCGCGTCGCCGAGCCCCGCCCAGGAGGGCGCCACGTCGGGCCAGCGCGCCAGCACCGCGGCGAACGCCGCGACGGCTTCGTCCTGCCGCCCGAGGGCGGCGAGACAGCCGGCCCGGTTGTGCAGCACCGGCAGCAGATCGGGGAGCGCCAGCACCAGCGCGTCGTAGACCGCCAACGCCTCGCCGTCCATCTCCAGGGAGCGCAGCAGGCCCGCCGTCTCGAACAGCAGTTCCGGGTCCCCGGCCCCGCCGGCCAACGCTTCCCGGAAAGCGTCGAGTGCACCGTGCAGGTCGCCGTCCCGGCGCAGCCGCCGCCCCCGTTCCGCCGGATCTTCCGCTGGATCGAACCCCTCGCCGGAGTGTGTCATCCTGATGTCTCGCCCTGTCGTCCGGCCGCACAATGCCATGAATTTCCGGCCACCGGGTAAATGTTGCCGACCCAAGACCGCCGTCCGCCCGGCAATCCCGGCCGGCAAATCCTGCCGCCCATCCAAAATATCGAGTGTTTTCAACGGTCCGCCCCGCTGGCACATCTCTTGCTGATCGAGTGACAGAAATCGGCCACGGGATCGTGGCGCTTGCTTCACTCGGGGGTGTTCCATGAGCGTTTTTGGATCGATGACGACCGCCGTCACGGGCCTCGCTGCGCAGGCTCGTGCATTGGGCAGCTTGTCGGACAACATCGCCAACTCGCAGACGGTCGGCTACAAGCGCGTCGAGACGTCGTTTCAGGAACTCGTCACGCAGTCCAACGCCGACCTGCACAGCCCCGGCGGTGTCCGTGCGCGCCCGAGCTACACCAACAGCGTCCAGGGCAACATCACGCAGACCGAGAACACCACCAACATGGCGATCTCGGGCAACGGCTTCTTCCAGGTCAGCCGCGGCACCGAAGGCACGAGCGAAGTCGCGTTCCAGAACACGCCGTACTTCACCCGCGCCGGCGATTTCTCGCTGGACCGCTTCGGCTATCTGAAGAACAACGCCGGCATGTACCTCAACGGCTGGGGGCTGAACTCCAGTGGTGCGCTGGACAAGGGCTCGATCTCGCCGATCCGCATCCAGCAGCTGATCGACACCCCGACGGCGACGCAGAACATCAATCTCTCCGCCAACCTGCCGCTGGCGCCGACGACCGCCAACCAGCCGACCCAGACGGTCACGATCATCGACGCCACCGGCGTGGAGCGCCAGCTTCAGCTGAATTGGCGTCAGCAGGGGGCCGGCAACTGGCGTCTGTCCGTCAACGCACCGGGAAGCTCGTCGGCGGTGACCGCCGGCACGCTGAACAGCACCATCGACGACGGCACCGGCACGGGAACGGCGCTGACGACGGCCATCGGAACCCCGTTCGTGGCGGCCGGCGGTTCACCGGCCACCGTGCAGTCGAGCACCGTCACCCTCAACTCGGCGGTCACCGCCAACACCGTGTACACGGTCAGCGTGGCCGGCCAGACCTTCAGCTACACGGCTACGGCCACCGACGTCACCAATCCCAACAATGTGCCTTATCAGCTCTGGAGCCAGATCCAGGCCGCCAACGCGGCTCCCGGCGGCGCCAGCGTTTCCGGCAACACCATCACCCTGACCGGCGACAGCGCGGGCAACAAATTCAGCATCGCCTCCACCCCGGCCGGTGTGCCCGCCGGCACCGGGTTCGACGCAACGACCGGCACCGCTGCGGTTCCGGGCGTCAACGAGCAAATCTTCGTCCCGGTGGGTGGCCCGGCTGGAAACGTCGGCGACATTTATAAAGTAGACTTTTCCGCTATCGCTCTCGCCCCCGCCCCCGCGGCAGGTTGGCCGGCGATCACCTACACCACGGACGGTACGGAGAGCAACGCGACAACCCTTGCCGAGCGCATCGCGGCGAAAATCAATGGGAACTCCTCCTCGCCGGTGACGGCGACGGTCAGCGGCGCCGGCATCATGCTGGCGGCCAAGACGGCCAGCGCGACGAGCGTCGCCCCCACGACCTTGGCCACGCCCGGCACCATGCCGGCCCACGTGCAGATGCAATTCACCGGCGGCTATCTGACGTCGATGAACGCGGCCAATGTGGGCACCGGCACGGCCGGCGTTCCGCCGAGCCAGACCAGCGGCGACCCCGCGTACCTCGACTTCGACGTCAATTACGGCTATGGCGCCCAGAGGGTCCGGTTGAACCTGGGGCAGTTCGGCTCGGCGGCCTCCGGTCTGACGCAGTTCACCGGAAGCGACATCGTGCAGAACTCGCTGTCCCAGGACGGGTTCACCCGCGGCGCGTTCCAGGACCTGGAGATCAAGACGTCGGGCGACGTGGTCGCCAACTACGACAACGGCCGCAGCCGCGTCCTGGCCAGGGTGCCGGTGATCCAGGTGACCAACCCGGATGCCCTGCAGAAAACCAACGGCAACGCCTATTCGCTGACGCGGGAGGCCGGCGGCACGCGCGCCGACGACGCCTCGGCCAACGGTGCCGGTGGCTTAGTGGTCAGCTCGGTCGAGGGCTCCAACGTCGACATCGCCCAGGAGTTCACCAAGATGATCGTCACCCAGCGCGCCTACTCGGCCAACACCAAGGTGGTGACCGCGTCGGACGAGATGCTTCAGGAAACCCTTGGCATGAAGCGCTGATCGCGGCGGGATGACGCCGGACGGCGGGGGCGTGTAGGGCAGGGCGGCGCGAGGGCGCCGCCCCGCCGCTTCTGCGCCCGCCGGTTGCGCAGGGCACGATTTCGTGGTAGCCTGCGATTTGGAGGAGTATAAAATGTCCCTCTCATCCTTGGTCACCTATCAGAAGTACGTCCGCGACGGCACCAAGCTCGAGCAGAAGTTCGAGTCGTCGGCAGAGATCAAGAAGGACGTCGACTACGCCACCAAGGCTTTGGACAAGGTGACGTCCGTCGACGACGTGTTCAAGGACACGCGCCTCGTCAAGTTCCTGGCCAAGGCGCTGAACCTGTCGGGGGAGGAGCAGTACCCCGGCAAGATGCGCCGCATCCTGTCCGAGAAGGTCGACAACAAGGACGCCGTCATGTACCGCCTGTCCGACAAGCGGTACGCCCAGGCGGCGGACAAGCTGCGGCTGGGCGACAGCGGCGTGAGCCGGCTGAAGCTCGCCGGCACCCAGACCGACCTGATCGACGCCTACAAGAAGGCGAAGTTCGAGGACTCGATCGGGACGGAGAACCTTGCGGTCCGTCAGGCCCGCTACTTCGAGCAATACGCTGGCAATGCCAAGTCCCCCTACAACATCCTCGGCGACCCGATCCTGCGCGAGGTCGTGACCTCGACGCTCGGCCTTCCCAAACAGATCGCCATCCAACCTGTGGAAACCCAGGCCAAGGCGATCAGCGACAAGATCGACGTCACGAAGTTCAGCGACGCGAAGTACCGCGAGAACTTCATCAAGCGGTTCCTGAACCAGAACGACATAGCGAACGCCGGTACGGACGGGGGCAGCAACAGTTGGATGCTGTCGCTGCTCGGCGGCGGGACCAGCACCACCGGCGGCGTGAACCTTCTCGTCTGAGCCTTCCTGCGCTCGCGCTCGGGCGGGTGCTGCGCCTCTGTGCGGCCATTCCGGGGAACTTCGCCGTCTTTCAACCGGGCGGATGGGCCTGGATCAGCCCGAGTTTCAGAAGGAAGCCGACGGTCCATACCATCTGCTGGCGCACCGCCCCTTGCAAGCCCGCCGTCAGGTCGGCGACGGTGGCCTCCCCGGCGGAAAGGCGGGCCAGCACGGTGTGCGCCACCTCGGTGAAGCCGAGGACCGGCTCGGCGAAGCGGTGCACGGACAGCGCGGACAGGTCGCCGACCAGCGTCTCCGGCAGCCCCGGCCGGCGGGTCAGGCGCAGCTCCGGCACCAGCGCCGCCGTGGGATGGCCGGCGAATTGCCGGAACGGATCGGGGCGCAGCGGGTGGAACTGCGGCGCCGACGCCGCGGCGTGCGCCCGCCGCTCGGCCAGATGCGCCCACAGTGCCCGATGACGCTCCAGCACCGCCGGCCAGTCGAAACTCGCGCGCGCGTGGACCGCCGCGCGTTCGGCCATGGCGCGCCGCCGCCCGTCGTCGCCGAGCAGCGCCACCAGCGCCTCGCTCAATCGTTCGACGTCCACGGCGGTCGCCAGCGCGGCGAAGCCCTCGTAGCCGTCGACCCCCAGCATGCCGTCCTCGTACCAGTCCGCCAGCGCCTGACCGTCGCCGGGCGCCGGGGCGTAGGTGGGGATGCGCACCCCCACGTCGCCATCCGGCACCGTGTCGCGGTAGCCGTCCCAGTCGCTGACCAGCACCGGCAGCCCGGCCGCCATGGCTTCCAGCGGCGTGATTCCGAAGCTCTCCTGGATGGTGTCGGAGAGGGAGAGGAACAGGTCGGCGGCGTGCCAGATGCCGAATCGCACGGCATCGTCGCGCCCGTCCAGCAGGTGCAACCGGACGTCCGGGCACAGCCGCTGCGCCGCCTCATGGTATTCGTCGCCGATGCCGTCGTTGGCGAACCAGCCCGCCAGGATCAGGTGCACCGGCCGGCCGAGCGCTTCATGGGCGCGCTGAAGCGCCATGAAGCCGGCGGAAGGGTGCGCCTTGCCCAGATGCGTCAGGCGGCCGAAGTGCAGCGCCACCGGGTCGTCCGCCCCGATGCCCAGCCGTGCGCGCCACTCCTGCCGTTGGCGTGCCTTCTCGGCTGGCGTCGCGGCGTACTCGTCGCACCAGATGCCGAGCGGGATGACCTCCAGGTGGGGGCGGGGGATGCGGGCCGCCCCGAAGCGCTGCGCCAGATAGCCGCCGTAGTCGTCGAAGATGCTCTCGATGGCGGCGCGCGAGGCCTGGCTGGTGCAGACGATGGCGTCCCATTCCCGCACCGGGGCGGTCAGGTAGGCGCCGAGGGCGTCCTGGGCGTCGTGGGTGCTGATGGTGTGGTTCAGCCCGATCAGGCTGACCACCCGGTCGTCGCCCCGCGCCCGGCGCCACGCCAACTCCGTCACCTTCGACAGGCCGTGCACGTGCAGCGCCCCGGCGCGCGCCAGCCGCTGGTCGCCGAAGGATTGGGTCCAGCACACCTCCTGGCCCGGCACGGCCATCGGATCGATGCGCTGCAACGCCGTGAAGCGCTCCAGCTGGTCCATGGACTCGCCGAACAGCACCAGCGGCCGGCCTGGGTCGCCGTGCGCCAGCACCTTCAGGAAACCATGCCCGGACACCGCGCGACCGGCGATGCGGGATCCGGAGCGGACGAATCCGTCTTCCTGGAAATACACCGCCGCGGCCGGACGCTCCACGGCCTCAGCTCCCCTTTGCCGCCCCGGCCGCGGGCTTTGCCGGCTCCGCATCGGGCGGTGCGTCTCCCAGCGCGAGCATCTTGTCGTCATGGGCGAACAGCTCGCGCGCCAGCCGCAGCGCCGCGTAGTACTCGTTGGCGGCCAGATGCAGGCGAATCGCCGCGACCTTCTTGCGGATCGGCGGCGACGTGGTCGCCTCCGCATATTCGTCGATGAAGCGGTTCGCCCGATCGAGCCAGTTGATCTGCTCCTCGGGGTCGGCCACGTAGGCGTTCTGGACCGCGTAGTAGATCCGCCGCGCCGGAGTCGTCGCCTCGTCCGGACGCACCAGCTGGCGCTCGAGCATGAGGGTGACTTTGTTGTGGATGGTCAACCCGATCGAGCTGTCGGCGCTGATGAGCGCACCGTTGATGATGATTCGCTCACCGGCGCGCAGGTTGACTTTCAAAGGCATGCCAGAAGAACTCCCAGATCAGGCGGCCGACCGCAAGGCGCCGATGACGCCGCGCATGGGTTCGCCGTTTACCAGCTTCAGCTTCTCCGGTGTCATTTGCAGGACCGAGAACCCGGCGGCTGCGGCCAGACGCTCCAACCCGGCCCGGCCGTGGGCGAAGCTGCCGGACTGGGTGAGCCGGTGGTCGGAACCGTCGGCCGTGACCTCCACCGAGAAGACGAAGACGCCGCCCGGCTTCAGGTGGGCCTTCACCTGCTGAAGCAGCGGCGCCAGATCACCGAAATAGGCCAGCGTGTCGCCGGCCGCAACCACGTCGTAGATTTCCGGGTCGGCGGCCAGCGCCGCCGCTGCGTCCGCCACCTCGACCGAATCGTAGATCCGGGTGGCGCGCGCGAAATCCGCCATGGCCGGCGACAGGTCGACGCCCTTCAGCGTGGCGGCCATCTCGCGCAGCATCAGGCCGCACAGCCCGGTGCCGCAGCCGAGGTCGAGGACGCGCAGGTCGTGGCCGGCGGTGTGCGTCTTGACCGCCTGCGCGATGAGCGCCGGGGCGCGGTAGCTCCGCGCGCCGAGCATCAGGTCGTCGTAGCGCGGCGCCAGCAACCCGAAGGTCGTCCGCACGAAGTCGGGGTCCGCCTTGGCCGGCGTGGCGCCGGCCGCGGCGTCGAGGACATGTTTGGCGAAGCCGTCGGCCGGAGCGGCGCGCTGGAGGTCGCGCAGGACGGCGAGCGCCTCGGCGTCGCGCCCGTCCAGCTGGAGCAGGGCGCCCAGCGTGCGCAGCAGCACGGCGTGGTCGGGGAAGCGCTGCCGGGCCTCCTGGCCGATGGCGATGGCCTCTGGCAGGCGGCGCAACTGCACCAGGATGTCCATGCGCATGGACACCAGATCGGCGTTGTCCGGGGCCAGCGAGAGGGCGGCGCGCAGCAATTCGTCCGCGACGTCGAACATTTTCTGCCGGCGCAGCACCGCGGCGAGCTGGGCGTAGCGGCCGATGTCGCCCGGCTCTGCCTTCAGCGCCTCGTAGCTGAACATCGCCGCCTCGTCCAGGCGCCCGACGACGGCCATCTGTTCGGAAAGCAGCGCGTTGGCCTCGGCGTTCTGGGGGGCTGCGGTGACGGCGGAGGCGGCGTCCTTGATGGCGCCGACCTGATCGCCCGCCGCGGCGCGCAGCCGCGAGCGCTCGACCAGGGCGCCGCGATGAAGCTCGGACGTGCCGATCACCGAATCGAGCACGCCGAGGGCCTGCCGGCGTTCCTCGGATCCGCCGGTCTCGATGAGCCGGCGGGCTTCCGCCACCGCACCGTCCAGATCGCCAGCGGCCAGGGCGGCGCTCGCTGCGGCGAGACGGCCCTCGGCCGCGCCCTGATCAGACACCATCTTCGGAACTCCTCGGCTCGGGCCGGCCATCGAGGCCGCCTACCCCATTGGTATTGTTCGGGCGAGTTTGCCACGAAATCCAGGAAAGCAACAAAACTATCGTGCGGCGGATAACCGCCAGGGGCCTGCGTTGTCACACCCCCGCCACAGGTGCATGACTCGATTCTAATATCCGCCGGGGCCTGCGCATGTCTCCATGATTTCGGCCGGCTTTGCGGCCACGGCTCTCGCGGGGAAGATCCCCGCAGGCAATTTCGGCCTCCCTGCACCCCGGCCATTATTTCCCCCGCGGCAATTTCTGCCGGTCAGGCCGGTCGGTGTGGCCCGGCGGCGGCGGCGGGCACCGCGAAAAGACCCAGCAAATCCGGCGTTTCGCCAATTGGCCCACAGCTTGCTTCGAGAAGGGCGGGGCGGAAGCATTTTCGGCCACCCAGTCCGACCGGAGCAGTTCGATGTCACTCGACCTTAGTATTGCCAACGCGCTCAGCGGCCTGCGGGTCGTCCAGCGCAGCATCGATACGGTGTCGCAGAACATTACGAATGCGCAGACACCCGGCTACACGCGCAAGACGCTGTCGCAGACTGCCACCGTCATCGGCGGTACCGGCGCCGGCGTGCAGGCCGGCACGCTCGAACGTGTGGTGGACGCCAGCCTGCAAGCCGACCTGCGCAGGCGCCAGGGCGCGCTGAGCGGGCAGGAGGTCAAGGAAACCTACCTGCAACGCGTCGAGGAGCTGCAAGGCCGCCCGGAGGACGAAAGCTCGCTCTCCTCCACTTTCGGCAAGTTCCAGGACGCGTTCGAGAAGCTGTCCACCATGCCGGAGTCGACCGCCTATCAGCAGGACGTCGTCGCCAGCGCCACCACCCTGACCGAGCAGTTGCACTCGATGTCCAGCCAGATGATGAACCTGCGCAACCAGACGCAGGCGGACATCGGCGCGAGCGTCGACGTGATCAACGGGCACCTGCGCCGCATCGCCGACCTGAACGACCAGATCGTCAAGGATACCCACAGCGGCGTCAGCACCGCCCAACTGGAGGACCAGCGCGACCAGTCGATGCTGGAACTGGCGAAGTACATGGACATTCAGGCGGTGCGCAGCAACGACAACCACATGATCATCACCACCCGCGGTGGTGCTACGCTGGTGGATCAGTCGGCGCAGCAGCTGGAGTTCACGCAGACGCGGCTGAACGCCAGCTCCTACTATAACGCCAGCCCAGCCGGAAACATCCCCGGCGTCATGATCAAGGGCACCCCGCCGCAGGACATCACCAGCCAGCTGGGCAGCGCCAAGTTGGGCTCGCTGGTCGAGTTGCGCGACCAGACCTTTCCCCTGCTGCAAGGGCAACTGGACGAGTTCGCCCAGAAGATGGCGATGCGCTTCGAGTCGGCGGGCATGACGCTGTTCACCGACACCGCCGGCAAGATGCCGCAGGTGCCGGCCGACGTGATCGGCAACTATGTCGGGTTTGCGGACACGATTCAGGTCAACCAGGCGGCCAACACGCTGGATTTCGTCCGCTATGGCGACGCCGGCGCGCCGGCTGCGGGGGCGCCGGCCATCACGAACCAGCGCATCCTCTCGGTCCTCAACTACGCGCTCGGGGACTATGCGGACGCCAGCAACACGCCGCACCCGGTCTTCCGCAACTCGTACCTCGGCCCGAACCAGCAGAACAACCTGACCAGCGACCTGCCGCAGACCGCCAGCCTGAGCACCTTCGTCCAGTCGCTGGTGGCGCGGCAGGGGCAGATGCGCGCCGACGTCACCGACGAGAAGACGCGGACCGAAGAGCTGAAGACCGCGGTCGAGGCGCGCAGCAACGACCTGTCGGGCGTCAACCTTGACACCGAGATGGCGCACTTGACGATCCTGCAGCGCTCCTACAGCGCGTCGGCGCAGATCTTGCGGACGGCGCAATCGATGATGGATAGTTTGTTTGCAGCGGCACGCTGAGTGCGAAGGAGCTGAGCCATGACCAGCATTTCCAGCTACGGCCAGTATCTGCGGATGCAGTCGGAGACACAGCGGCTGCAGCGCCAGCAGTTGACGAACCAGATCCAGGCTTCGAGCGGCAAGAAGGGCACCGCCATAGGCGACCTCGGCGTCGAAGCGAAGCACTCGCTGAACCTGCGCGCCGTCACCGACCAGCTGAAGACCTACAAGGAGAACATCTCCGAGGTCGAGCTCTACGCCAGCGCCATGGATACGGCTATGGGCCGGATGGGCGACATGCTCAACGAGCTGCGCGACGAATACACCAAGATGGGCAACACGCTGTCCGCCGGCAAAACGGGCCTCCCCGACCCCACGTTCCTGAACGAGCTTGGCAAGCGCGGGCTCGAGGAGATGAAGAACCTGCTGAACACGAAGGTGGAAGGCCGCTACGTCTTCGCCTCCAGCGACATCCACAACGCGCCGGTTCCCGACGTCTCCGGGCTCTACAACGCATTCCAGGCCGAAATGACCGCGAACCTGCCGGGTGCTGCGACCGCGGCCCAGCAGACCGACCTGATCACCAACCTGAAAGGGTATGTCGGGCTTCCGAACACGACGCTGGCCTCGCTGGGCGTGGTGACGTCGCCGCCGCAGGCCTATCTGGGCGGGGCGGGCACGTCGGGCCTCTATTCGTCGACGTTGCAGACGACCGGCGGCGCGCCGCTCGTCGCCCGTGTCGATATCGACCGCCAGATCAGCTACGGCCTGCGCGCCGACGCGCCGGTGTTCCAGGACATGATGCGCGCGTTCGCGACGGCGGCCACCATCACGGCCCCGGCCGGCAATCTGGCGGGCTTCCAGGCGGTCCTCGACGACGGCGCCGACGCGACGCGGACGTCGATCACCAACCTGTCCAACGAAACCGGCCGCCTGGGCATCACCCGCAAGCAGATCGCCGACATCAGCACCAAGCACGACGCCGTCAGCACGAACCTGAAGTCTGCGCTGGGCGACGTCGAGGATGTCGACATGGCGGAGGTCGCCACCAAGCTCCAGCAGTCCAACACCGCTCTGGAAGCGACTTACCGCCTGATCGCTTCCATGAAGAGCCTCTCCCTCGTCAATTTCCTTTCATAGGTGACAAAACCCTTGATCTGCTTGGTTGGCAGCCCTCTTCCCGAAAGAGATATCTCTTGACGCAAGGGGTGTAGGCGTCTAGACTTTTGCGCAGGTTCAAAAGGGCCTCTCGCATACCAAAAGGAGAAATTCCATGGCAAACTCAGTCAACACCAACCAAAGCGCTCTGGTTGCTCTGCAGAGCCTGAACAGCACCGTCAGCCAGCTGAACAAGGTTCAGAAGCGCGTCACGACCGGCTTCAAGGTCGCCGACTCGGTGGACGACGGCGCGGCGTTCGCGGTGGCCCAGTCGCTGCGTTCGGATAAGGGCGCTCTCGACGCGGTCAACAGCCAGCTGAACATCGCCAAGGGCGCCACCTCGGTGTTCGCCACCGCGGCGACCAACATCTCGGACGCGCTGGCCCGGTCGCGTGAGACGCTGACCAAGCTGGCCGACCAGAACCTCAACACCGACATGCGCACGAAGTACAACAACGACTTCACCGCGCTGAAGGCCGAGGTGCAGAACTACATCAAGAGCGCCAAGTTCAACAACATGAACTTGCTGAGCGGCCAGAAGACGGCCATCTCGGTGATCGCCAACCAGGACGGCACCCAGTACACCGTCGGTGGTAAGGGTATCGCGCTGTCGGCGGCTATCTCGTCGGCGTTCACTTCAGTCGGCACCGCGACGTCGGCGATCACGCTGCTCACCGGCAACTTCGCCTCGGCGGAGAAGCAGACGGGCAACGTCCTGAACACGCTGGGCGCCGACTCGCGCCGCCTGGATGCGCAGATCAAGTTCAACACCTCCATGCAGGATGCACTGACCACCAGCTTGGGCGCCATCGTCGACGCCGATCTGGCGAAGGAAAGCGCCAACCTGCAGGCCTTGCAGATCAAGCAGCAGTTGGGCGGCCAGACCTTGGGCATCGCCAACCAGGCCCCGCAGATCCTGCAGAGCCTGTTCCGCTAAAAGCCTTAAAAACGGGCCGACCCTTTGGTCGGCCCGTTTTTCTATTTCATCCGGTTAACCATAAATAAACCTTGGCATGCAGGAATTGGGGTCCGAGGGTCATTTCCTAGGACAATGGAGTGGATGATGCGGCTCACCAGGAATCCCTACCAGCAGGTCCAGCGCGCCAGCGAGTCGCAAAGGGACTTTGAGCTGCGTGTCTTCCGGCAGGTGACGTTCGCCTTGCAGAAAGCTCACCAGGAAAACGACACGATCGCGCTGGTGCGGGCCGCGACCAATAATTACTTGCTCTGGCAGACGCTGCTGAATGACGTGGCCGGCGAGGGCAATGGGCTTCCGCGGGATCTCCGCCGCAGCATCGCCATCGTCGCGAAAGCTGTCAGCAAGGAAATCGACGAGAACATCAACGGGAATCTCGACGTCGACTTCCTGGTGAACATCAACAACAACATCATCGATGGCCTGTCGAACAATCCCGCCTGACGGTCGATGGCGCGGTCTCCGGCGGCCGCTCTTCCCCATGACTTCGGTCCTCATCCGTCCAGTCCCCACCCGCACCAGGCGCGCCTCTCCACGATGAGCGGGCCGCGCCGGTCGTGCCGCCCGGATGCAGGCACCGGGGGAGGCTAACCCCATGTCCCAGCTGGTTTCGGCCATCCTCACACAGGCGCAGCGCGTCGCTGCCGTCGATCCGGTCACGGCGTTGGATCTCTGCGACCGTGTGGCCGAGCTTGCCGGGGATCGCGACGACTATTGTCTGGTGCGGGGGCAATGCCACCTTGCTGTGGGCGATGCGGAGAGCGCCCGGTTCTGGATCGCCCGCGCGATGGTGCTGGGCAGTTCCGACCCCGCCGGCCTCCTGTCCCTGGGCGCCTTCCTCTGCCGTGCCGGCGACCGGAGCCGGGCCAGCGCCGTCTACCGCACGGCGCTCGCGTGGCTTCCGGACCTGCCGGCGCTCTACAACGGCTTGGCCAATGCGGAACTGGAGCGCCACGCCGCGCAGGCAGAGCGTGCCGTCGCCCGCGGACTGCTCCTGGACCCCCGGCTTCCCGAGGCGTTGACGAACGCCGGCGTGCTTGCCCATCGCCGCGGCAACCGCGAGGCGGCCATCCGCTTGTTGCGCCAGGCGCTTGCGGAAGACCCGGCGCTGCCCCCGGCCCTGACCAACCTTGGCACGGTGTTGCAAAGCGGGGGGCGGGCGGCGGAGGCGGAGAACGTGCTGCGCCGGACGCTGCGCCTTGCGCCGGACGCCGCCGCCCTCAACACGATGGGGGTCGTCTGCCTGTCGCGTGGCGACACGGACGCCGCCGAGGCTTGGTTCCGGCGCGCCATCGCCGTCTCTCCGACCTTTTCCGAATCGCTGTTCAACCTGGGCTCCCTGCGCCAGGGATTGGGCGACATTTTCGGCGCGCGCATCATCTACGAGCGCGCCGATGCCGACTCTTTCCGGGCCATCGGCCTGTTCAACACTGGAATCGCCTACATCGGCGAGGAGCGCTACGGCGAGGCCGTGTCCGTCCTCAAGGACGCGCAGGCCCTGGCGCCATCCGAGGCGGGGATTCGCAACCAGCTCGGCGTGGCGCTTGCCGGCCTGAAGCGACCCCGCGAGGCTGCGGCCTCGATCCGCGCCGCGTTGAACCTGTCTCCGACCGCGCCGGAGTACTGGTACAACCTCGGGCTCGTCGCCTACAAGCTGGAGGATACCTGGGCCTCGCTGCGGGCGTACGAACGGTCGATTCTCCTTGATTTCCATTCGCCCGAGCTGGCGTTTTCGGGCATCGGCGTGACGAAGCTCCAGGCCGGCGACCCGGCCGGCGGCGAGGCGGTGCTGAAGATCTCGCTCGCCCTGGCTCCGGGCAACCAGCGCACCTATTCGAACATAGGGGTGGCCTTTCTGCAGACCGGGCAGTCCGACGACGGCATCGCAGCCTTCATGCGCGCGCTGCGTTGCGTGAGAACGGACCCCAACGCGCTCATGCTCAGCCTGGGCCAAGCCTACCTGAACCGGCGCGAGATCGAGACCGGACTGACCTATGTTCATCGATCGCTGGTCTTCAAACCGGACTCGCGGGTGGCCCTCTTCTGCATCGGCTACGCCCACTTGGTTCAGGACCGTCTCACCGAAGCGGAAAAATACTTTGCCCGCGCGGTTCAGATGGACCCGGAGTACTGGCTGGCGTGGAACAACTTCGGCGGGGCGCTTTACAAGCAGGGGCGCTTCGACGAGGCGGTCGCGTGCTTCCGGCGCTTGGTGACCGATGTTCCCAACCACGCCTTGGCGCACTTCAATCTCGCCATCGCCTACGAGAGCAGCAAGCGCTTTCAGGATGCTGAACTCTGCTACCGGCTCGCCATCCAGCACGACCCGGGCATGGCTGCGGCCTGCAACAACCTCGGCGTTCTTCTGCAACGGTCCGGCCGCCACCTGGAAGCCCTGGAGGTGCTGGAAAAGGCAGCCGAATCGACACCCGAGTCGCCGGGCGTCCACAGCAACCTCGGGAACCTGCACCAGAAGCTCGGCAACAACGGGGAGGCGCGGCGCTGTTGCCGCCGGACCATCGTGCTGGAGCCCGCCTATCACCTGGGCCACTACAATCTCGGCAGCATGCTGCTCGATGCGGGCGAGGTCCGGGCATGCCAGCCGCATTTCCGCCGGGCCATCGCCATCGACCCGCAACACGTTTCCGGTCGCTACAATTTGGCTTGCGCCATGCAGCAAACCTACACTCCCGACGCGGCGATCGCCTTGTACCGGGAGGTCATCGCCGCCGATGGCAGCCATTACCGCGCCCTGAACAACCTCGCCCTCGCCTTGCAGTGGGCCGGCCACAACGCCGAGTCGCTCGAGCTTTACAAGCGGGCGGAGAGGGTGGCGGCGCGGCAGGGCCTCGACCCGTCCGGCCTAGGTGAGCTGTGCGCGCCCGATGCCGACCGGCTGGATGACGTTCAGGTCCAGATCCAGGCGGCCGAGGACCAGATTGCCGGTGATGCGGAGCCGCTCCAGCAGGGTGGCGTCGGAAGCATGTTCCCGGACGCCGTCTGGAACCGATCGCTTCTGGATCTGACCATGGGGAATCTCGAGGCCGGCTGGGATGGCTACGAGTTCCGCTGGCACAGCGCCACCGCCGCCGGGAAACGCTCGTTCCGCCAGCCCCTGTGGGACGGCAAGCGGGACATCACCGGCAAGCGCCTGCTGATCTGGCGCGAACAGGGCATCGGCGACGAAATCATGTTCGGCTCGTGCGTTCCGGATCTGGCCTCGACCGGCGCCAGGGTGACGCTGGAATGCTCGCCCAAGCTCCGGCCGCTGTTCCAGCGCTCCTTCCCCGGCGCTCAGGTCGTCGGCCCGAGTGACCGCCCCGACCCGGAGCGGGAGGACTTCGACGTCCACCTGCCCATCGGCAGCCTGCCGCGCCTCTACCGCCGCAGCCTCACCGATTTTCCGTCCCGCAAGGGCTTTTTGATCCCCGACCCCGAACGCGTCGCCTACTGGCGCGGCCGTCTGGCGGCGCTCGGCCCCGGCCCCTACGTGGGCATGGCGTGGCGCAGCCGCGTGCAGACGCTCAGCCGCAGCCACCACTACACGCAGATCGAGGATTGGGAGCCGATCCTCCGAACGCCCGGCGTTGTCCTGATCAACATGCAGTACGACGACGCCTCGGCTGAAACCGCGCGGGTGCGGGAGGCCTTCGGCGTTGCGCCGCACACGCTGCCCGGCATCGACATGTGGAACGACCTGGACGATGTGGCGGCGCTGCTCCAGGCGCTCGATCTGCTGCTTTCGGTGAGCGTGGCGGTGATGTCCCTCGCCGGGGGCGTGGGCACACCGACGTGGCTGCTGTCTCTGGAGAATTTCGGGTGGCCGTCCCTGGGCACCGATCATTTCCCCTGGTACCCGAGCATACGGGTCTTCCCCCGCCCGCTGAGCCGACCCTGGCTCAGCGTCCTGCAAGGCCTTGCCGGCGAGTTCCAGGCGGCCTTGCCGGGCCTTCGCCGGAGTCCGGCGGACACATGACGGCGATTTCTTGCCACGCTCACGGTTGTCGGAATAGTCCGCCGTCCCTAATGTTCATCAACAATGTCGCACGACGCTTTCCGGGGATTCAGATGAAGACGCTCTCTCGTTCCACCGCCGCGGCGCTTGGTCTTGCCGTCCTCGTCTCGGGCTGCGCGGCCCCCGGCGCCGGCCCCTATGATTCCGCCTACGGTACCGGCGGCATTCCCGCCAACAAGCAGACCGCCGGCACCGTGCTGGGCGGCGTGGTCGGCGGCCTTGCCGGTTCGCGCTTCGGCGGCGGCGCCGGCAAACTCGTTTCAGTCGGCGTCGGCACGCTGCTGGGTGCGGCGATCGGCAACATGGCGGGCCAGTCGCTGGACCGCGCCGACCAGACCTACGCGCAACGCGCCGAACAGCAGGCCTATGCGGCACCCGTTGGCCAGACGATCCGCTGGAACAACCCGCAGACCGGCAACTCGGGCGCCTATACCCCGACCCGTGACGGCTACAGCCAGTCCGGCGAATACTGCCGCGAGTATCAGACGACCGTGTCGGTCGGCGGCCACCTGCAAGAGATGTATGGCACCACCTGCCGCCAGCCGGACGGCACGTGGCGGATCGTCCAATAGGGTGAATTTCGCAGGCCGGCGCTTCGGCGCCGGCCTGCGCTTTCCAGGGCTACGAGGGATTGAAGGCAGCAGGGCCGCAACTGGCGCCCAGAGGAGACGTGCCCAGAGGAAACGTGATTGCGGATTCCGCCCCGGTCCGTACCATAGCGGGTACGCGCCCCATCAACCGTCCCGTTGCACGGCACCCCTTATCCATGCCCCAGCCTGATTCTCTCGCCATGATCACCGCCGGCTGCACCGACGTCGGCCGCGCGCGGGCGCGCAACGAGGACAGCTTCGGCATCAGCGACGACGCCGGTTTGGCTCTGGTGTGCGACGGCATGGGCGGCCACGCCGGCGGTGATATCGCCAGCCGCACGGCGGCCGAGGCGATCATCGACTTCGTCACCGAATTCCAGGGAACGTCCATCGGCGCGGCCGGTCCCATGGACGGCGATGCCCCGGCGGATCTCGGCGTGCGCAACGCCGCCTCGGTGGTGCGCTCGGCGGTGCAACTCGCCAACCAGCGGCTGCTGGAGCTCAACCGCGAGCGCGGCCTGCCGGACGGGCGCGGCATGGGGACGACGGTGGTCGGGCTGTGCCGCGTCGGGGCAGGCGACACGCTGGTCGCCTTCCATGCCGGCGACAGCCGGCTCTACCGCCTGCGCGACGGCGCGCTGCGCCAGCTCACCCGCGACCACAGCCTTTACCAGCACTGGATCGATCAGGGCAGCCGCGGGCCGGCGCCCCAGCGCAACATCATCATGCGCGCCCTCGGCACCTCGCCCGACCTCGAGGTGGACATCGGTGTGCACCTTGTGCGGCCCGGCGACCTCTTCCTGCTGTGCTCGGACGGCCTGACCACCATGCTGCCCGACGAGAGCATCGCCGCCATCCTGGAGTCGGTGCCGCAGCGCAGCCTGGAGGAAACCTGCGACCGGCTGGTGGCGGTCGCCAACGAGCGCGGCGGGCTCGACAACATCACCGTCGTGCTGGTCAGTTTCTGCGACGCCGACGCCTGAAACTTACAGCGTTTCGCGTGTCGACTGGAACGGTGCGCTTGCTCTTGCCATCCCTCGAGCATAGGACGAAAGTCCTCGTTGACGAGGCATGTCTGCCCGAAGCCGAACGGATGCAACGCTCACTGAAATCGCGTTGCATGGCGTTGCACAGCGTTGCATTCGGCGCCGCCGCTCCAGGCCAAGTCATTGATTTTCAACAAACACACCGGAACGCCACCGACGCCTGGATGCAACACCGGCAGGTATGAATGCAACGGGGCGTTTCAGCCATCGGGGCGGTGGCTCTACGGCGCGCGGGTTGTGATGAACAGCGCGGCGGCGAGCGCGCCTTCGGCGTCCGGCGCGGCCAGCGCGCGCTTCAGCTCCGGCAGGTAAGCGGCGGCTGGTTCCGCCTCGGGCCGCGGCGCTGGAAACAGCGGGGCGCCGCTGGCCACCACGACGATCAGCTCCTGTCCGAAGGGCGGCCCGATGGTCCAGAACCGCGTCCGCCCGTCGCGCTCGCCCAGCCGGCGTACGGCAGCGGCATCCAACTGGACGACAGGCTCCAGCGGGTTGGGCAGCAGATGGACGACGCCGCCGTCCACCGTGAAATAGTCGACCTGGATATGGGACGGAAAGTCCGGCGCCCGCAGGTCGAGGACAAGATCCTGTCCGCCGACGAGTCCCCCGTCGCCCGGCACGGTCCCCACCGTCAGTGGCGTGCCACGGGCCGTGTTGGCGGATCGTAACGGTTCCAGCAGCCGCAGCGGCTCGCACAGCGCCGCGGAGGCGACGGCCACCACCGGCGGCCGCGCCCCACCGCCCGCCAATCCGTCGACGAGTTCCTGCACCCGGCGGTGGCCATCGACGCTGGTCACCGTGCCGGTGACGCTGAGCGCACCGTCCACCTGTTCGATGCGCAGCTCGGCGCACTGCACGCCAGCCAGCGCGTCGCGCAGGCTGTTCAGCGCCGGTTCCGCCGCGACGGGTTCGGCCACCGGCTGTTCGGCCACCGGCTCTGCCGGTGCCGCTGGGGCAGGGGGTGGCAGGGCAGGGGGGGGGTCCTCCGCCGGGTCAGCGGCAGGAGCGGGGGTGGAAACCGGGGCAGGGGCTGTGACCGGTGTGGCGACCGGCACCACCGGCGCACGCTCCCTCAAATCCAGGGAGACGTAGCCGAGCAGGGCCGCTCCGGCCAGCAGAGCAAGCACCGGCACGTCGCCTAGACGAACACCGGGGGATCTTCTGGGTTTCAATGGGCCGGGCAACAAAGCGCCTCACCTTTCCGATCGCCTTATGTACCCCTTTTGGCGGTGGCGACCAAGCGCGTGCTGCGGGCGGCCAGCGCGGGGACTGGCCGGAACACCGTCCCAACGGTTCTGTTTAAGCAGTGCGACGAACCGGCCGGTCGGGAGCGTCGCGCCGACCGGAACAGCGGATCCTGGACCTCCATGCGCCCCTGGCTGACATCGGCCCTGCTGAGCCTGTCGCTGGCCGTGCAACCCGGCGTGCTTGCTTCCGCCCTGGTTGCCGTTGGCGTGGTGGCTGTCGCTGATCCGTCCCCGGCACAGGCGCGCGCGCCGAGCCGTTCCAGCGGCGGTTACAGCCGGCCCAGCGCGCCATCGCGCACCCCGTCCTTCAGCGTGCCCTCGGCGCCGAGCGCCCCGTCGTCGGGCAGCGGCGGCTATCGGCGCCCTTCGTTGTCCCCGTCCCCCAGCATTCGCCCGTCGCCGAGCTTGCCCAGCCCCGCCGACCGCGAACTGTCGCGTCGGCAGAGCGGCGAGGCGCTGGACCGCTATCGTCAACCCCCGGTGACGCAGCCCGTCCCGCCGCCCGGCGCGCGTCGGCACGGCCAAGCCGACGAATGGGCCGGCTACCGGAACGGCGGCGGCTGGGGCAGCGGTCTCGGTTGGGGCGGCGGCTGGGCGCCGGGCCGTGGGTGGACACCACCGGGCTACGCCACCAACACGCCGCCACGCTTTGGGATCTGGGACGGACTGTTCCTATGGTTCCTGCTGGACAACCTGTCGCGCGCCGGCTCGTCCGACTTCTTCCACAACCACCAGAACGACCCCGGCTACGCGCAATGGCGCGCCGAGGCGGAGCGCCGTGCCCAGACCGACTCCGAGTTGCGGGGCAAGCTGGACCAGCTCGACGCCCGGCTCGCCGAGAAGCAGGACCAGCCGCGCGATCCGAACTACCTGCCGCCGGACACGCCCCGTGACGTGGCGGTGGCGCAGGATCGGCCCCAGCCGGGCGATGCGGCGTCCGATCGGGGAGGGGGCATGGGAAACGGCATCCTCATCGCCGTGCTGCTGGCTGGCGGCGGCGTCTTCGTCATGCTGTGGCTGGCGCGGCGCCGCCAGTCACTGCGCCCGGTGGGCGCCGCACCGGCGCCCGGCCCGGTGGGGATGGCCAGCAAGATCCTGCGCAACGCCGTTTCGGGCGAGCGCTACACGCCGTCGCTGTTCCGCGTCGGCATGACGCTGACCGTCGACCCCACGCCCTTCATCCTGGCCGGCACCGCCACCAAGGTCAGCCCGCCGGAGGCCGGCAGCAACGGCCTGATCAGCGTCGAGGCGGTCGGCGTTCTCGACGCGGGCGGCACGACGCTGCGCCGGCTCTACCTGCCCGGTGGGCGGAGCTTCTTCCAACTGCACCTGGGCGCCGACGCCCGGCCGGACGAGTGTCGTTACTTCACCGCCATCGACGATGTCGCGCCAGCCAACTCGGACGAGTGGGCGTTTTGGCTCGATCCGGCCGAGGGCATGATCGGCTGGCCGGAGTTCCAGACCAAGGACGGCAAGCTCTACGCCCGCCAATGGGCTCCCGGCACGGCGCGCGTGGCTCCGCGCGATTTGACGGAGACCCGCACGGACACCGCCGGCGAGCGGACCCGCCACCTGCACGCCATGCTCTACGCCGCCCCGACCGGCGCCGCCGCCCCGGCGCCGGAGACCGAATACATCCTGGTCGCCGCGGTGGAGGATGCCGGACAGGCCTGGGTCGAGGTCCACGCCGGCATCGACGTCAACCCGGCCACCCTGTCGCTCGCCTGACCCGCCCCGAAGGAGAATCCCATGGAGAGCAACACCTCGCTGGTCCTCAACGGCCTGGGCAGCGGCCTGCCGGTGCTCCTGCTGCACTTCACCGCCACGGTGCTGTTGTTCCTGGGCGGCGTCGCCACCTATGTGGCGATCACGCCGCTGCACGAGCGCGAGTTGCTGGCGAGCGGCAACCGTGCGGCAGGCATCGTGCTGGGCGGCACCGTGGTGGCGCTGGCGATCCCGCTGGCGGCGACGCTGGTCACCAGTCTGGCGCTGCTCGACATCGTGATCTGGGGCGTGGTCGCACTGGTGCTGCAGATCGTGACCTTCGGGCTCGCCGTCCTGCTGTTCCGCGACCTGCGCCCGATGATCGAGAGCGGCAATGTCGCCGCGGCCACGACGCTCGCGGCACTCCAGCTCGCCATCGCGCTGCTCAACGCCGGCGCCATGGCCGGCTGACATCACCTTACAGGGAGGATTCCATGCTCGCATTCATGCGCAACCTCGTCGGCGTAAAGACGGACCAGGCCGTCCGCGGCGCCGTCGAAGCCCTCGTCCAATGGGATCCGAAATCGGCCACCGAGGCGGAGCTTCGCACCATGGAGGAGCATTTGGACCACCTCGGCCGGCAGGTTGCCGAGGCGCGTGCCGCCTATGACCGCGAGAAGAAGGAGGCCGACGCCATCGCCCAGCTCTCGCGCCAGCGCCTGACCGCGGCGGAGCACCTCCAGCGCCAGATCGACGGCGAGCCCGACCCGGCCCGCAAGGCGACCCTGGAGAAGAGCCTGGAAACTCTCGTCGGTCTGCTCGAGCAGATGGCGCCGGACGTCGACCGCGAGGCGCAGGACGCCACCGACGCCGAAGACTTCCTCAACATGCTGGAACAGACCTACGCGCAGGCCGGTGAAAAGCTTAAATCGGCGCGCAGCGACTTGAGCCGGGCCGAGCGCGACATGTCCCGCGCCGCGCAGCAGCGCAGCGTCGCCGAGCAACGCGCCGAGGCCGCCCGCCAAGCTGCCGGGCTGAGCAGCGCCACCAGCGGCCTGGGCATGGCGCTGAAGGCCATGCAGGACACCGCGGCGCGCGAGCTGGCCGGCGCCGAGGCCGCAAACGCCAAAGCCCGCCTGCTGAAGCCGACCCGGCCCGAAGAGGATGACCCCAACATCAAGGCGGCGTTGCAAGCCGCCACCGGCGCCCTGCCGGCCCCGACGAACGTCACCAGCCGCCTGGAAGCGATCCGGGCGCGGCAACGCTGAGTCAAAAAAGACTCGACAGGGGAGGTGGCGATCCCATATAAGCCGCCTCCCCCGTTGATGCGGCAGGCAAGCCGATGTGGTGTAGCAAGAATGATTGCTGCACACACAAGATCTTGTTCTGTTGTTCAGCGGTCTCCAGCACAAGGTTGGAGCAACCAACGTCCAGTAACGAGGTCTGGCCTATGTGGCCGATACTCAACATCTGGTAGGTTGCTTCGCATGTTCTGGGGGCCGGCGACAGCTTGGCCATACGGTCGGGCAAGGCCGGCGGAAAAAGCGGTGCCGGTTCAAATTTCTTCTTGACGGTGCGGCGGCGACTGACTAGGTTCTGGCCATCGAGACGGGGCGCACTGCTCCGGCCCGGTTCTCCCAGACAGGAGCGACGATCGAGGGTCCGCCGGTGGCGGGCCGTTTGGTGACGGCGCTTCGTCGCATCCCCTCGGGGGTGCCCGGATCTTTGACAAACGAATA